>DATLEF010000050.1:0-72029 GCA_035525455.1 Burkholderiales bacterium | reverse complement strand
GCCGTGCGCAGTATCTAAACGCAACGCCACGACGGGCCCGAGGTGCCTCAGGCGGCACTTGGCACGACGGGTAGGGCGGTGCCGCGCCCGAACATATAACCGGTGCGTGAGATAATGGCGCCAACCATGCGATTTTGCGGGGCAGTGTTCCGTAAAGCGGGTATCAATGCGGGTATCCTGGCCCATTCCGCCAAACAACCCGGCACTAGTTATTTAGCGTTTTCAATAAATTAAGGCTTGAGAGTCGCCAAACATGCTCCTGATGATCGACAACTACGATTCCTTCACCTACAACCTCGTCCAATATTTCGGCGAGCTGGGGGAAGAAGTCGTCGTGCGCCGTAACGATGAGGTGTCGCTGGATGAGATCGAGGCGATGAAGCCCGATCGCATCGTGGTGTCTCCGGGACCCTGCACGCCCAACGAAGCGGGTGTTTCGGTGCCGCTCATCGAACGGTTTGCAGGACAGATTCCCGTGCTCGGCGTATGTCTGGGCCACCAGAGCATCGGCCAGGCGTTCGGCGGCCGCATCGTGCACGCGCAAGCCGTCATGCACGGCAAAACTTCGGCGATCGCTCACAACAGCCGCGGTGTCTTTCGCTCGCTGCCGAACCCGTTTGTCGCCACGCGCTACCACTCGCTCGTGATCGACAAGCAAACACTTCCCGATTGCCTCGAAGTCACGGCGTGGAGCGATGACGGCGAAATCATGGGCGTGAGGCACAAGAGCCTGGCGGTCGAAGGCGTGCAGTTTCATCCCGAGTCGATCCTCACCGAGAACGGGCACGAGCTGCTCAGGCATTTTCTCGAAGGAGACCGGCCGTGACGCCGCAGGACGCGCTGACGCGGATCATCGAGCATCGCGAGATATTTCGCGAAGAAATGCTTACGCTCATGCGCCAGATCATGAGCGGCGAAGTGCCGCCGATCCTGATCGCCGCGATATTGATAGGGCTGCGCGTAAAGAAGGAGACGATCGGAGAGATCGCCGCGGCGGCCGAGGTGATGCGCGAGTTCGCAACGCGCGTGCCTGTGCCTGACGAGCCCACTTTGATCGACACCTGCGGGACAGGCGGCGACTCCGCGCATACGTTCAATATCTCGACGGCGGCCATGTTCGTCGCGGCTGCGGCCGGAGCGAAGATCGCGAAGCACGGCGGACGCTCGGTGTCGAGCAAATCGGGCAGCGCGGACGTGCTCGAAGCGCTCGGCGCAAACATCAATCTCAAGCCGGACCAGGTCGCAAGCACGATTGCCCGCTCGGGGATCGGCTTCATGTTCGCCCCGAATCACCACAGCGCGATGAAACATGCGGCGCCGGTGCGCAGGGAGCTGGGGGTGAAGACGCTTTTCAATATCCTCGGACCGCTCACCAATCCGGCCGGCGCGAAGCAACAGGTGATGGGCGTTTTTCATCCCGATCTCGTTGGGATTCAGGCGCGCGTGCTGCAGCGGCTGGGAAGCCGGCGCGTGATAATCGTGCACGGCACCGAAGGTCTCGACGAAATCTCTCCGAGCGGTCCCACGCTGGTCGCCGAGCTGCGCGACGGGCGGATCGAGGAGTACACGATTACGCCGCAGGATTTTGGATTGAAGCCGGCCGACCTGCAGACGATACGCGTCGCCACGGTCGACGAATCGAAAGCGATGCTGCTCGCCGCGCTCGCAAACGAGCACGGCCCCGCGCGCGACGTGGTCGCGTTGAACGCGGGCGCCAGTATCTACGTCGCGGGCCTCGCCGGCACTTTCGCCGATGGCGTCAAGCGTGCGCTCGCCACGATCGAAAGCGGTGAAGCGCGCCGCAAGGTCGACGAGTTCGTGAACTGTACGCGCGCACTCTGAGCTCACCCGTGAGCGGCATACTCGAACGCATCCTCGCGGTGAAGGCCGCCGAAGTCGCAGCAGCTTCTTCTGCGCGGCCGCGGGCCGACATCATGGCAGCGGCGCGTCGAGCGGACCCGGTGCGTGACTTCGTGGGCGCATTGCGCGCCAAAATTGAGGCTGGAGCAGCGGCCGTGATCGCCGAAATCAAGAAGGCCAGCCCGAGCAAAGGCCTGTTGCGCGAACGTTTCGATCCTGCAGCGATCGCGCGCAGCTATGAGCGCTCGGGTGCCGCGTGTCTCTCGGTGCTGACCGATGCACAATTTTTTCAGGGCAGGCTCGAGGATCTGACGCTCGCGCGGCAAGCGTGCCGTTTGCCGGTGCTGCGCAAGGATTTCGTGATCGACCCGTATCAGATCTTTGAGGCGCGGGCGGCCGGCGCCGACTGTGTTCTGCTGATCGCCGCCGCACTCGAGCCGGCGAAAATGCACGAGCTCGAAGCCGTCGCGCAGGAGCTCTCGCTTTCAGTGCTTGTCGAAGTGCACGATGCCGGCGAGCTCGAACGCGCGCTCGAGCTCAAAACACGGCTGATCGGTATCAACAACCGCAATCTGCGCACATTCGAGACGCGCCTCGAGACGACGCTCGAGCTGCTCGGGCGCGTCCCCTCCGATCGGCTCGTAGTTACGGAAAGCGGCATATTGAGACCTGACGACGTGCTTCAGATGCGCCGGCAGCGCGTATCCTGTTTCCTGGTGGGTGAGGCGTTTATGAGGGTAGAAGACCCGGGCGCCGAGCTCGAACGGTTGTTTGCGTAGAAGTGCACGCCGCTTAAGTCGCTGTGCTGCGGGCCCAACGCCGTGCTCGCGCCGCTTCGACAAGCGAATGGGAGAATCGCATGATGGATATCGATCGTCTGATCGTCAGCATCGACCGCGGTTTGCGAACTGTTTTCGGCGGTTCCACGAGCGCTCGACGCGTTCCGGGCGATGATCTTCCGGACACCGGACTGGGCGCGCCGCAGCGCGAGCATGCTGCCGCATTGATGCGCGTGAATCACACCGGAGAAGTGTGCGCGCAGGCGCTCTATCAGGGACAGGCGCTGACCGCGCGCAGCTCGCAGGCCCAGACGGCGCTAGAGCGCGCGGCGCAGGAGGAGATCGAGCATCTCGCCTGGACCGAAAGCCGCATAAACGAGCTCTGCGGCCGCAAAAGTCTGCTAAATCCGCTGTGGTACGCCGGGTCGTTTGCACTCGGTGCGGCCGCAGGTCTGCTGGGCGATCGCTGGAGCTTGGGATTTCTTGCGGAAACGGAGCGGCAGGTCGTAGACCATCTCGATGGGCACTTGCGCGAGTTGCCGGCCGAAGATGATAAGAGCCGCGCGATCCTTTCCGAAATGCGGCTCGACGAGGCGCGCCACGCAACGACGGCATTGCGCTACGGAGGCGCCGAGCTCCCGCTTCCGGCGCGTGCCATGATGCGGCTTGCCTCGGCTGTGATGACGCGCACGTCGTATTGGATTTGAGCCGCAACGAGTTGTGGGCTGCGGTGGGTCGTACGGCGCTGATGCGTTTGTCCTACGCTTCCCGTATTTCGAAATCGTGAGTGATCGCTGCGGTTTTAGCCAGCATGATCGAAGCCGAACAGTATTTTTCGGCAGATAGATGAATCGCGCGCTCGATCTGTTGTGGCCGGAGTCCCGTTCCGGTCACGACAAAATGAAAATGAATTCGGGTAAAGACTTTCGGATCTTCCGCGGCGCGCTCGGCATCGATCTCGACAACGCAATCGGACACGGCGGCGCGCGCTTTACGCAGGATATGCATCACATCATAGGCGGTGCAGCCGCCGGTTCCGATCAGAACGGTCTCCATGGGGCGCGGGCCGATGTTGCGCCCGCCGCCTTCAGGTGCGCCGTCCATGACGAGCGCGTGACCGCTTTCGGATTCACCCACGAACGCGACGTCCTCGATCCATTTGATGCGGACTTTCATGGGCTCTCCGGCGTGTGGCGGGCGGCACGGCCCTCGCGCGCGAATTGTAGGCGATACCACGGCGATATTCGGGAGTGCCCGGCCCGGCACTAAGCCCGTGTTCCGGGCACGCTTGGGCGGGGCGCTTCGCAGGCGCGCAGGCGGCGGCTCAGGTTTGACACAGAACGCTGATTTCCAATAGAATTCGCGGTTCCCTGAAGCCGAGCACCCCAGGTTCAAACAATGAAAACGTTTTCCGCCAAGCCGCATGAGGTCGAGCGCGGCTGGTACATCGTCGACGCCGCCGGACAAGTGCTGGGCCGTGTCGCCACTGAGATTGCGCGCCGACTGCGCGGCAAGCACAAACCGGAATTCACGCCGCATGTGGATACCGGCGATTATATCGTCGTGGTCAATGCCGACAAATTGCGCGTGACCGGCAACAAGGCTAAAGACAAGCTGTACCACCGCCACACCACCTATCCGGGCGGCATACGCACCACGAGCTTTGAAAAGCTGCATGCGAAGCATCCGGAGCGGGTTCTTCAGCTTGCCGTAAAAGGCATGCTGCCCAAGGGGCCGCTCGGCTACGCGATGATCCGCAAAATGAAGGTCTACCCGGGCGCCGACCATCCGCACAGCGCGCAACAGCCCAAACCTCTCCAGATCTAAGGCGCATTAAGACATGGCAGTCCAGCAGAACTACGGAACCGGCCGCCGCAAAAGCGCGGTCGCGCGCGTCTACCTGAAGCCCGGCAAAGGCGATATCGTCGTCAACGGGAAGCCGGTCGACGAATTCTTTTCGCGTGAAACCGGCCGCATGATCGTGCGTCAGCCGCTCCAGCTCACCGATAATCTGAACCGCTTCGACATTCAGATCAACGTGACCGGCGGCGGAGAATCCGGCCAGGCCGGCGCGGTTCGGCACGGCATTACCCGCGCGCTCATCAACTATGACGAGACGCTGAAAGCGGCGTTGAAGAAGGCCGGACTCGTGACGCGCGACGCGCGCGAAGTCGAGCGCAAGAAAGTCGGTTTGCACAAAGCACGACGCCGCAAGCAGTTCTCCAAGCGCTAAGCCCGCGCCAGCTGAGCAAAGCCGCCTGCGGGCGGCTTTGTCGTCTCTGGAAGCGTTTTTTCGCGTGAAATGAGCGGCGTGCAGTACGCGTCGAGTTCGGGGATGTGCGAATGGCCAAGACAACCATCAAGGTCGGTATCGTCGGCGGCACCGGTTACACCGGGGTCGAGCTTTTGCGCCTACTCGTCCAGCATCCACAGTGCGAGCTGGCGGTCATCACCTCGCGCAAGGAAACGGGCATGCCCGTCGCCAACATGTTCCCCAATCTCCGTGGGCGTGTCGCGCTCAACTTCAGCGAGCCCTCGCGCGCGGCGTTGAGCGCGTGCGACGTCGTGTTCTTCGCGACGCCCAACGGCGTCGCCATGAACGAAGCGCGCGCGCTCTATGACGCCGGCGTCCGGTTGATCGACATTGCCGCGGATTTCCGCATCAAGGACGTCGGGCTCTGGGAACACTGGTACAAAATGAGGCACGCGTGTCCCGAGCTTGTCGCTGAAGCGGTTTATGGGCTCCCGGAGGTCAATCGCGACCGCATTCGTGAAGCGCGCATCGTCGCCAACCCGGGCTGCTATCCGACCGCCGTTCAGCTCGGTTTTCTGCCGCTCGTGGAAAGCGGGTGCATCGATCTCGAGCATCTGATCGCCGATGCGAAGTCGGGCGTTTCGGGCGCCGGACGCAAACCCGAAGTGCATGCCTTGCTCAGCGAAGCGGCTGACAACTTCAAAGCCTATGCGGTAGGGGGCCACCGGCATCTGCCGGAGATCACGCAAGGCCTTAACGCCATGGCTGGCACGCCCGTGAAGCTCGTGTTTACGCCGCACCTCATCCCGATGATCCGCGGTATACACGCCACGCTGTACGCGAAGCTCACGGGGCAGGTGGATTTGCAGGCGCTTTATGAGACGCGCTACGCAGCCGAGCCGTTCGTCGACGTGCTGCCCGCAGGAAGCCACCCGGAGACGCGCTCGGTGCGCGGCGCGAATGTGTGCCGGATTGCGGTCCATCAGCCGCAGGATGGGGATATCGCAGTCGTGCTGTCGGTCATCGACAACCTGGTCAAGGGCGCGTCGGGGCAGGCCGTACAGAACATGAATCTCATGTTCGGGCTGCCGGAAACGGTGGGACTGGAGCAGGTGGCTTTGCTGCCCTGATCGAGTAGATGAGCGCATTTCGCCTCCGCCGTCGCAGTGCCGGCATCTCTGCCAGGCGTATGGCGGTCCGGCCGGCCGTGCCGTGGTATTGGCGCATCGCGCAGACGGCTGCAGGCATGGGTGTGATCGTGCTCGTTGCGTGGGCTGCACTTGCGCTGTTCGGCGGCCGCTGGGGCCATGCGGACGCGGAGCGCCACGTCGAGCGCATGGAAGAAGAGGCGCAGCGCCAGCAAATTGAGCTCGCCGAGCTGCGGTCCAAGGTTGCCCAGGCCGATCGTCAACTGCAGATCGACCGGGCGGCGGCGGCCGATCTGATGAAGCACGTCAAATCGCTTACCTTTGAAAACGCCCAGCTTAAGGAGGATCTGGCGTTCTTTCAGTCGCTCATGAGCTCGACGCAGGGTCGCGAGGCAGCGATCAGCGTAAATCGCTTTCGGCTGCAGCCCGAGCCTGCCGCCGGCGAGTACCGCTATCGGATGCTGCTCGTGCAGAGCGGGCAGCGGATGCGCGAGTTTCAGGGCAAACTGGAGTTTGTGCTCGATGTGCAGCACGACAGCCGGCGGCTGCTCCTGGTGTTCCCCCCCGAAGCCGACCGTGAATCACGCGATTACCAGCTCAATTTCAAGTTTTTCCAGCGCGTGGAAGGCTCTTTCAAGCTGACCCCCGGAAGCGTCCTCAAAGGCATGCAGGTGCGGGTCTTTGAAAACGGGGTCAGGACGCCTAAACTAACGCAGACATTGGATATTTCCTGAAAGGGACCGATATGTTTGGAGCGAAATCGAGCAAGTCCCAGGACCGCATAGACTGCCTTATCGGCGCGGGAACGACTGTCGAAGGCAACGTCGTATTCAGCGGGGGGCTCCGCGTCGACGGGACCGTCCGGGGCAATATCCACGCGGAGGACGGCAAATCGGGGACGCTCGTCATTTCCGAGCACGCGTGCGTCGAGGGCGAAATCCGGGTGCCGCACATCGTGGTCAACGGCCTCGTTGCGGGGCCCGTGCATTCGTCTGAGTACGTTGAACTGCAGTCCAAGGCGAGTGTCACAGGGGATGTCCATTACAATACGCTCGAGATGCAGCTGGGCGCGGTCGTGCAGGGACGTCTCGTTCACGTGGCCGAAACAAGATCGGACAAAATCATTCAGCTGAAACCCGCTTCCGGCGATTGAATATCGCTTGAGGAAGCCCCAACTAAGGATTTCCGCAGGAGCACGACATGAATGCAGTAACCGAACAGATGCCGGTCCCGCTCGTCTTTACCGACAGCGCGGCGAACAAGGTAAAACAGCTGATCGAGGAGGAAGGTAATCCCGATCTGAAGCTGCGTGTGTTCGTGACCGGCGGCGGATGTTCGGGCTTCCAGTACGGATTTACGTTCGACGAGGCCGTAAGTGATGACGACACGACCATGGAAAAAGCCGGCGTCACCCTGCTGATCGATCCGATGAGCCTGCAATATTTGGCCGGTGCGGAAATCGACTACCAGGAAAACGTCGAGGGCGCGCAGTTCGTGATCAAGAATCCGAATGCGACATCGACGTGCGGTTGTGGTTCGTCGTTTTCCGCCTGACGCAAGGGCGCCAACAGAGCAAAACGGGAGCCTCGGCTCCCGTTTTTATTGCGGCCGGAGCGACTGCGCCCCCCGGAGACCGTCGCCGATCCGCGCTATTGCAAGCGCGCGAGATTGGTTCCGCGCAGCAGGCCCAGGCGCTGTCCCAGCGGCTGCGCAACCGCCTCGAATGCGCCGCGGCGTTCGGCCGTAATCGGCGGCGCATCAGGCATCGCGACCGTCAGCGGGTCGAAGTGCACGTCGTTCACCCTGAATTCGTAGTGTAGATGGGGTCCGGTCGCAAGGCCGGTCGCGCCGACGTAGCCGATCACGTCTCCCTGCGCCACGCGCGAGCCGGTACGCATGCCGCGGCCGAATGCCGACAGATGGCCGTAAAGCGTCGTGTATTTCTTCTGATGCCGGAGGACGACGACATTGCCGTAACCGCCCTGGCGGCCCGCGAATTCGACGATACCGTCGGAGGTCGCTTTTACGCGCGTTCCCGTCGGCGCGGCGTAATCGACTCCGGTGTGCGCGCGCCAGCGCTGCAGCACCGGATGGAACCGCGCTGTCGTGAAGCCCGAGCTGATGCGTGAAAATTCGAGCGGCGAGCGCAGAAAAGCTTTCTTGATCGGCTTGCCTGCAAGCGTGTAATAGTCGCCTTGGCCGTTGTCGTGCTGGAACCAGACTGCCTGGTAGGGCCTGTTCTGATTGACGAACTCGGCTGCGAGCACGCGCCCCGACCGGATCGGCTCACCCGAGTCGTAGTACATCTCGTAAACGACGGTGAAGCGGTCGCCGCGGCGCAAATCGCGGTGAAAATCGATATCTGTTGAAAATATGCTCGCGAGCTGGTCTGCGACGGCATCGGTCAGCTGCGCGGCATCGGTGGCGGCAAAAAGCGAAGTCCTGATCTCCCCCGATTTCATAATGACGCGGCGTTCGAGTGGCGCGACCTGTTCGCTCAACCGGAAGGTATCGCCGTCCGGTTTCACGGTCAGCATCATGAGTCCGGTGGAATAACGCAGCTCGACGAGCTGCCCCTCTTCGGTCGTGTGCGCGCGTATCATGCGGCCGGGCACAAGCTGCCTGAGCCCTTTCGCTTCCGCGCTGAGCCGTAAGAAACGTACTGCGGCGGCGTCTTCGATCTTCAGCCGGGCGAGCAAACTGGCGAATGTGTCGCCGCGTTGAATGCGCTCTTCGCGCCAGTAGGTTTCCTCCGCGACCGGCGCGGAGGGCGCAGGCGCAAGGGTGACTTCCTCGATGACCCGAGTCAGCGCGATTTTTTCGGTTACGGTGTTGGGCGCGATGCCGAAAGCGGCGACGACGCCCACGAACGGCAGGACGGCGGCGAGCACACCACGGCGAATAGCGCGGCTGCGCACAAGCGGAAGCAGCTTTTCAAGTACAATGGGAGACGCTTGCCGCATGATTTTCCTACATATTTTGCGTTCTAGGTACTGACCAGCGCGGCAAAGCTTAACAGAAGATTTGTCGCCGGCAAACAACAAATTGTCGCTTCCGGATAATGAAAATCGCCCCAGCATGGCACCCTTGAACGAGCAGCTCGACGTCATAAAGCGCGGATGCGAGGAGCTCCTCGTCGAGTCGGAATTGCTCGAGCGTCTGGCCTCTGGCGGGCCGCTTCGCGTCAAGGCCGGCTTCGACCCCACGGCGCCGGATCTGCACCTCGGGCACACCGTGCTCATCAACAAGCTGCGCCAGCTCCAGGATCTGGGCCATCACGTCCTTTTCCTGATCGGGGATTTCACGGGGATGATCGGCGACCCGACGGGCAAAAACACGACGCGGCCGCCGCTTACGCGCGAAGAGGTTGCGCGCAACGCCGAGACTTATACGAAGCAGGTGTTCAAGATCCTCGATCGCACCCGGACCGAAGTCGTTTTCAATTCAAGCTGGATGGACAAGCTCGCGGCGGCTGACATGATCAAGCTCGCTGCCACGCATACCGTCGCGCGGATGCTCGAGCGCGACGATTTTTCGAAGCGCTATCAGGGCAAGCAACCGATCGCGATCCACGAATTTCTGTATCCGCTGGTGCAGGGCTACGATTCAGTGGCGTTGCGCGCCGACATCGAGCTGGGCGGCACCGACCAGAAGTTCAATCTGCTGATGGGCCGTGAGCTCCAGAAGCATTTCGGCCAGAAACCGCAGGCGATATTGACGATGCCGCTCCTGGAAGGGCTGGACGGCGTCAACAAGATGTCGAAGTCGCTCGGCAATTACGTCGGTATCGACGAACCGGCTACCGAGATCTTCGGCAAGCTCATGTCGATCTCGGACGAGATCATGTGGCGCTACATCGAGCTCCTGTCCTTCGTGCCGCTTGCGGCGGTTCGCCAGTGGAAGCAGGAGGTGGCCAAGGGCCGCAATCCGCGCGACATCAAAGTCGCGTTTGCGCAGGAAATTGTCGAGCGCTTTCACGGATCGGCGGCGGCACAGGCGGCGCTCGCAGATTTCGAGGCGCGATTTCGTCAGGGAGGCGTGCCGCAGGACATGCCCGACGTGAGCCTCCATTCGGACGGCGGCGGTATCGCCATCGCACAGGTGCTCAAGCAGGCGGGCCTCACTGCGAGCACCTCGGAAGCACTGCGCCTGCTCGAGCAGGGGGGCGTTAAGCTGAACGGCGAAAAAATGAACGACAAATCACGCCTGCTCAAAACAGGCGAGCAGGTCGTGCTTCAGGTCGGCAAACGCAAGTTTGCGCGGGTGACGATCACGTAGCCTTCCTTATTCGCGGCGGCCCCAGACGGCCTGCAGCCGCGCTTCCCGGCCGCAACCGGTCTTGTACACCTTGTATCGAACCGGATTCTTCTTATAGTAATCCTGGTGGTACTCCTCGGCCGGATAGAACTCGGCCGCAGGCACGATCTGGGTCACGATCTCGCCTTTGAAAGGCTTGCTCTTTTCGAGCGCCGCCCGGGATGCGTCCGCCGCTTTTTTCTGTTCTTCGCCGTGGTAGAAGATCGCGCTGCGGTATTGCGAACCGTGGTCGCAGAACTGCCCGTCGCGCTGCGTCGGATCGACGTTACGCCAGAACGCTTCCACCAATTTTTCGTAGGTGATCTTGCTCGGATCGTACTGGACCTGCACGATCTCGGCGTGGCCGCTGCTGCCGGTCGAAACCTGTTCGTACGTCGGATTCTTGGTCCGGCCGCCCATATAGCCGGACACCGCCGATATCACGCCGGGCAGCTTCTCGTACGCTTCCTCCATGCACCAGAAGCATCCGCCGGCGAACGTTGCCTTGGCGGGCGCGGATTGTGCGGCCGGTTTTGACTGTGCATACGCGCTCGCGTTGAAAGCGGACGAGCACACGAGTGCGATCCAAAGCCATCGCTTGAGTCGGTCCATGTGGGGGCTCCGTGGAAGACGTTTCGGTGCAGCTTGGTCGAGCGCGGCGGGTGCAACTTACACGAGTATAGCGGATAATTTCCGGGCAAATTCAAGCCCCAACGGAGGATGCATGCGGCGGGTCACACTCACCCAATACCTGATCGAGCAGCAGCGCCATTACGGCAAAGTCTCCCCCGAGCTGCGGCTCCTGATCGAAGTGATCGCGCGCGCGTGCAAAGCGATCAGCCACGTGGTGAGCAAAGGCCCGCTTGCGGGCATCGGCGATGCGGTGGGTCTCGACAATGTACAAGGCGAAGCGCAGAAAAAGCTCGATGTGATCGCGAACGAAGTGCTGGTCGAAGCGAACGAGTGGGGCGGACAGCTCGCCGCCATGGTGTCCGAGGAAATGGCGGAGCCTTATCAAATTCCGAATCGCTACCCGAAAGGGGAGTTCCTGCTGCTCTACGATCCGCTGGACGGCTCCTCGAACCTGGACGTCAATATTTCGGTGGGCACGATATTCTCGGTGCTGCGCTGCCCGAACAGCTGCAGCGCTTTTGACACACAAGCGTTTCTCCAGCCCGGTTCCAAACAGGTTGCGGCGGGTTTTGCCGTGTACGGCGCCGCCACCATACTCGTGCTGACCGTGGGCAACGGCGTCGTGGGCTTCACGCTCGATCGCGAGGTCGGCCAGTGGGTGCTGACGGACGAGCGCATCCTCATACCGGAAGACACCCAGGAATTCGCAATCAACGCATCGAATGCGCGCAACTGGGAACCGCCGATCAAGCGCTATATCGACGAATGCCTGGCGGGGAAAACCGGTACTCGCGACAAGGATTTCAACATGCGCTGGGTCGCCTCCATGGTCGCCGACGTCTACCGCATACTTTCCCGCGGCGGCATATTCATGTATCCCAAGGACGCCAAGCACACAGAAGGCCGGCTGCGCATGATGTACGAAGCCAACCCCATGTCTTTCATCGTTGAGCAGGCGGGAGGCGCCGCGACCGATGGGCGTCAGCGCATACTCGATATACAGCCCACCGCGCTGCACCAGCGGGTGGGTGTGGTCCTGGGCTCCAAGAACGAAGTCGAGCGCGTCACGCGCTACCACCTCGAGGCCTGACAGTACGCGCGATTTGCGGCTGACGGCGGAGCTCCGCGAACGCCGCCAGCTCCCAGTGCCGGAGCGCGACCAGTACGCTCATCGCCGAACGCTGCTCGAGCGGCAGGCGCACGTCGTCGTTGTGCAGCTCTGAAAACTCCCGTGCCACGCGCTTCAATCGGTCCACCATCACCGCACTCGATGCCTTCGACAGCATGCCATTCACCACCAGCATGAACTCGTTGCTGCGGTCGAAGCGCGAGTCGAAGAATTCGTTATGCGCCTGGTCATTGAAGAACCGCTGTATCGGGCCATTCGGCAGCCACGCAAATGTCCGCGATATGAGCAGGCGAATGCGGTTGCCAGGCTGCAGCTCGATGAATTTCAGGCGGTCGAGCCGCGTCAGGAGGCGCACGCACTCGGGCGCGCTCACATCATAGCGTTCGACGATCTGATCGAACGTGACGTGGTTCAGCGCGCAGACCGCCACCAGAAACAGCTTCTTGTCGGCGACGATCTCTTTTTCCTGCTCGGGCGTAAGCTGCGAGATGAGCGCTTCCTTGCGTGCGAGCGCGCGAGTCAGGTCCGAAAACTCGATGCGGGCGTGGCGGCAGATCTCGTCGAGCCGCTTCAAGGTGAAATCGCACCGTGAAAACATGCGCTTGACGCTGGCTTCGCTCAGCTTGAGCGCAGGCGCGAGGTGCGCATACGTGATGCCGCGCGCCTTGAGCTCGCGCTTGAGCGCGTCAATCAATGCCGCCGTCTGCGCCATGGCAACCTCCCGTTTCCGGGTCGAAGTGGCGTTAAATAATACCTCCGGCGATACCGGCTGCAACCTACCCGATAAAACGTGTAATAGGTCCTGATGCGGGCGAATATGCCTCCACCGCATCGCACCGTCCCTCAACCCAAGGAGGCCGTCATGGAAGCAAAAGCGCTGCAGCAATCGACCCGTGGCCACACTGCGCGTCCGGTCCAACTCGTTCTGGTACGCGCCAACGGCCCTCTTTTCTACAGCATCGCCGCCGCCACGCTGCTCGAAGCCGATGCCGCCCCGCACGCGCAGCGCCTGCTGAACTGCTTCCGCGGCAATGCGGTCTTCTGTGCGTGGATCGAAACCGAATGGCTGCCGCGCAAGCTCGCCCGCGCCCGCGAGCTGCGCGAATTCGTCGAAAACACGTGGCCCGAGCTCGACTGGACCGCAGTGCGCGAGGAATATGACGCGCTGGCATCGCGCCGCGGCGCCGCCGGCCCGACCGCTGCGCACGAAGTGCTGGCGCGGTGCGTGGCTGCCGCGCAAAGCGGGGTTTTCTACCGCTGCCTCGCGCGCTGGTCGGATGACCGTCGGCTGCGTGACATGGCGCGTCGCTACGCACACGAGGAAGCGCTTTCCTTTGCCCATTTTAGATCGGCTTACGACCTCCAACCGCGCGCGCACCGTCTGGGCTTTGTGACCGCGTGGCGTGCTGCTTTCGCGTGCGTCAGGGCCACGCGCGACACGCACGTTGCACGCGCTTTTAGCGCGCTTTGCGCGCAATGCGGCCCCAATGTCGCATTCAATGTGCTCGGATACGATGAATTCGTCGCCCGCATGCGCGCGGTCGTCGAGCGGTACGGTGAGCTCGGCGCGGCCGAACGCATCATCCTGGGGTCATGGAGGGCCCGCTCCCGTACGATGAAGGCCGAGCCGAACCGGCCGGCGGCGCCAGCGTGGTTCAAACCGCTTTTCCCGGCCGCCGCATGAGCGAGCGTCAGGAACTTGCAGCGACGCAGACTAACGCGCTGAATCGATGATCGAAAAGGAGTGCACATGCAGACCGGCAACGCACGAAATCAAGAGATGGCCACGCTTGCGGGTGGTTGTTTCTGGTGTCTCGAGGCGGTGTACGACGATTTGACGGGTGTCATCTCGGTGGAGTCGGGTTACATGGGCGGCCACACCGCGCATCCATCGTACGAGGCGGCCTGCGGCGGCGACACCGGTCACGCGGAAGTCGTGCAGATCACCTTCGACCCTGAAGTGGTGTCGTTCCAGGACATTCTGCAGGTCTTCTTCGTGATTCATGATCCCACCACGCTCAATCGGCAGGGGAACGACGCCGGCACGCAGTACCGCTCGGCGATTTTCTACCATACGCCGGAACAGAAGGCCGTTGCCGAAGAGGTCCTCACTAACATCTCGCGCGCGAAGCTGTACCGCGACCCGATCGTGACCGAGATCCAGCCCGCATCAGCGTTCCATGTCGCCGAAGGCTATCACCAGGAGTACTACGCCCGTAATCCTTCTCAGCCGTATTGCCAGGTCGTCGTCGCTCCGAAGGTGGCCAAGTTTCGGAAGCATTTCGTCGACAAGCTCAAACGAGGCGGGCAGACAAAAGGCTAGCGCACTCACGTCGTCGCGGGCGCATTCACCGCCAGTTCGAAGCACCGCAATTCTTGCGCCAATGTCGTCCGTTGCCGACGGGTTTTACGACGCGTTGAAAGGTCGGTGTTTCGTTCGAGCGCGCCACCGCGAACGAGAGGCGTTCTCCCTCCTGCGGGAATGATTGACAACAGCGTTTTCCCTCGGCATTCTCTCGTCACCGTGCTGCGCTACTCGCGGCAAGGGCCACGACATCCAACCGAGCATTACGACAAACGGGAGACACCGAATGGCTGCAAAGAAAAAGGCTAGCAAGAAAGCTCCGGCAAAGAAAAAAACCGCGACTAAGCGTAAACCCAACGCGGCATTCATGAAGGCGATGCAACCTGACGCATCACTTTCTGCGGTAATCGGCAGCAGCCCGCAGCCGCGTACCGAAGTTACCAAGAAGATCTGGAACTACATCAAGAAAAACAACCTGCAGGACAGCAAGAACAGACGCATGATCAACGCGGACGAAAAACTGCGCGACGTTTTCGGGGGCAAGAAACAAGTCTCGATGTTTGAAATGACGAAGCACGTCAACAAACACCTCAAGTAATCGACCCGATTTCCTGGACGGCCGGCGCCGCTCGACATGCGGCAGCCGGCCGTTTGTTATTTGCGTGCCTGAAATGATGTCAGCAAGTGGTTTCCACGCCCTGCGACGAGCCACACCGAGCGCCGTGATAACCATGCCGAACAAGCTCAGCTTCGAACGGACGACGGCAACAATGCGAGCTCGAGCACGACAGCGAAGAGCGGAGTGAGATAGATGAGACTGGCACGTACGCTCCGGCGGAAACCGCTAGAATGCCTTCCGCCTTATCTTCGGCGGCGCGTGCCGCGCACAATCCGGGAGACCATTCATGTTCGGCCGACTCATGCCGCGCGAAGGCCGCTTCTTCGAGCTGTTCAACGATCTCGCCGACCAGCTCGTGCAGGGCGCGCGCGAGCTCTCGCAACTGATCTCTAGCGGCGATGACATCGAGCGCCGCGCCTACAACATCGAATCGATCGAGAAGCGCGGCGACAAGATCGCGCTCGCCGCAATCGAGCTCTTGCACCGCACGTTCATCACGCCGATCGACCGCGACGACATCCATCAGCTGGTGAGCAAGATGGACGACATCCTCGATGTGATCGAAGACACCTCACAATCGATCTATGCCTACGACGTGCGTTCGATCACGCCCGAAGCGAGGCGGCTCGCGGAGCTCTGCGTTGCCTGCGTGGAAAAGGTGAAAGTCGCCGTCGGCATGCTCTCGAACATGGACAATGCCAAGGCGATCATGATCGTGTGTCAGGACATCGACCGCTTCGAATCCGAGGCCGATCACGTCATGCGCTCGGCGATGGCCAAGCTCTTTCGCGACGAGCCCGACGTGAAGCAGGTCATGAAAATGCGGTCGGTATACGAGATGCTCGAGACGGTCACCGACCGCTGCGAAGACGTTGCCAACGTTCTGCAGGGCATCGTCCTCGAAAACTCCTGAGCGTCAATCTCAGCTGCCACTAAACGAGCGAGCATGTCCTTCGAAGTACTCATATTCCTGATCGTCGTCGCGCTTGCGTTCGACTTCATGAATGGATTTCACGACGCGGCAAACTCGATCGCAACCATCGTCTCGACCGGCGTGCTGAGGCCGGTGTGGGCAGTCGCGTGGGCCGCGGCATTCAACTTCATCGCCTACTTCTTGTTCCAGACCAAAGTCGCTTCCACGATCGGTAAAGGCATCGTCGATCCGTCCATAGTCGATCATTACGTCATTTTCGGAGCGCTGATCGGTGCGATCGCGTGGAATGTGATCACTTGGCTCTACGGCATCCCTTCGAGCTCCTCGCACGCGTTGATCGGCGGGCTCGTGGGCGCGGCTGTGGCAAAGGTCGGCGTGAGCTCGCTCATCACGAGCGGGCTCTTCAAGATCATCGTTTTCATTTTCGTCGCGCCGCTCCTGGGCATGACGCTCGCGGCACTTCTGATGATCGGCGTGTCGTGGGTTTTCGTGCGGTCGACGCCGCGGCGGATCGACGCGTGGTTCAGACGCCTTCAGCTGCTGTCGGCTTCGCTGTACAGCCTGGGTCATGGCGGCAACGATGCGCAAAAGACCGCTGGCATCATCTGGTTGCTGCTGATTACGGCTGGTTATTCGACCACCAAGAGCGCAGTCCCGGGCTGGGTGATCATCGCGTGCTATATCACCATAGCTTTCGGGACGCTCTTCGGCGGCTGGCGTATCGTCAGGACGATGGGGCAGCGCATCACCAAGCTCAAACCGGTGGGCGGCTTCTGCGCTGAAACCGGCGGTGCGATCACGCTTTTTCTCGCCACTGCATTCGGGATTCCCGTATCCACCACGCATACGATCACCGGTGCGATCATCGGTGTGGGTGCAGTGCGCAACGTCTCCGCGGTGCGCTGGGGTGTCGCAGGCGGTATCGTCTGGGCGTGGATACTTACGATTCCCGGGTCAGCCGCCGTTGCTGCAATCGCGTGGTGGATAGGGACGCTGATACTTTAAGGCGCCCGCGTGAGACTCGAGGTCGCGCTCGAACGGCGGCGGATCAGGGCGCCAGACGCACGATGTTCCAGCCTCCAGCCGCTTTCGTATAGAGCAGGCGGTCGTGCAGCCGGTTGGGCCGGCCTTGCCAGAATTCCATGGCCTGCGGCACCACGCGGTATCCGCCCCAGCCCGACGGTCGCGGTGGCGCCTCGCCGTAGCGCTGCTGCACTTCCCGATAGCGTTGCTCGAGCGCTTCGCGACCGGCCAGAATCGCGCTTTGAGGGGAAGACGCGTTTGCCGCAAGCCGGCTTCCGACTGGACGGCTCGCGAAATATTCGTCCGATTCGGCTGCGGACGTCTTCTCCACGGCGCCTTCGACGCGTACTTCGCGCTCGAGCTCGATCCAGTAGAAGAGCAGCGACGCGCGTGAATTCGCGCTGAGCTCGCGCCCTTTGCGACTTTCGTAATCGGTGTAGAAGACGAGACCGCGCTCGTCGATTCCTTTGAGGAGCACGATACGCGCCGAAGGCTGCCCGTTCGCGTTGACGGTTGCGAGCGTCATCGCGTTCACCATCGGCAGCGAACCCTGTACAGCCTCGTCGAACCAGCGGCGAAACTGCGCGATCGGGTCGCGCGCAACGTCGCCCTCGTCGAGGCGCTCGCGCATGTATTCCTGGCGTATGAGAGCGATGTCCATGTCGTGTGCAGGCAGGCGACAGCTATTCTAACGTCATGCACGCGCGGCACCCGATGCAGCGCGTCAGGAAATGAAAGTTGCCTCAAGCGCCGCGATCGCGCGGCAGCGGTATCCATTCCGTTTCACCGGGAACCTGCGCGAAGCCGCCGCTTTCCCAGCGCGCTGCGGCCTCGTCTATTAATTCGCGCGAGCTCGCGACGAAGTTCCACCAGATATGGCGATCGCCGTCGAGAGGGGTGCCGCCGAGCAGCATCACACGCGCCGCGGTGTGGGCCGTAATGTGCACCGAACCCTCAGGCGGCACGACGGCGAGGTGGTGCGCGTGCAAGGGAAAACCTTCGACGTCGATTTCCCCTGCGACGGCGTAGACGCCACGCTCTTCGTGCTCGAACGGCAACTCCAGGCGTGAGCCCGGCTCCATTTCGACTGCGAGATAAAACATCGGCGAAAATGTAGGCGTGGGTGCGGTGCGTCCGAAAGCGGTGCCGGCGATGAGGTGCATATACACGCCGGGAAGCGTGATCAGCGGGATCGATTCCTTCGGATGATGGCTGAAGTCGGGATCGTCGCGCTCGTGCGCTTGCGGCAACGCCACCCAGCTCTGAATACCATGCAGCCGCGGCCCTGCGGGGCGCTCCTCATCCGGACTGCGCTCGGAGTGCGCAATGCCGCCTCCGGCAGTCATCCAGTTGACGGCGCCGGCCTCGATGCGCGCCACGGTGCCGAGGCTGTCGCGGTGCATGAGACAACCTTCGAAGAGATAGGTCACGGTTGCGAGCCCGATGTGCGGATGCGGTCGCACGTCCACACCGCTACCCGGCGGCAGCCGCGTCGGACCCATGTGATCGAAAAAAATGAAAGGCCCGACCATTTTGTGAGGATGACCCGGCAGAAGGCGTCTTACTTCGAACCCTCCAAGATTCTTCGTGTGCGGCTCGAGCAATGCGATCGCAGACATACAGGACCCCTGATTATGTAGAGCGTGAGCGCTGCGCGAGAAACTCGCTCACGATGCGCGCTGTGTGTGAGGCGCCGGATGACTTCGCGATGTCCTGCGGCGAGCCCTGCGCGACGATGCGTCCGCCGCCGTCGCCGCCTTCGGGCCCCAGATCGAGTATCCAGTCGGCCTCTGCGATCACGTCGAGATTGTGCTCGATCACGATGACGCTGTTGCCGGCATCGACCAGCCGGTGCAGGACGTGAATCAGCTTTTCGACGTCTGCCATGTGCAAGCCCACGGTGGGCTCGTCGAGCACGTACAGCGTGTGCTTGTTCACGCCCGCGCGTCCGGGCCTGTCACCCGCATCAGTGCGTACTTTCGCGAGCTCCGTGACCAGTTTGATGCGCTGCGCTTCTCCGCCCGAGAGCGTCGGGCTTTGCTGGCCCAGCGTGAGATACCCGAGACCGACGTCCTGCAACAGCCGCAGGCAATGATGGATAGCGCGATGCGCCGAGAAGAATTCGACCGCTTCGTCCACGCTCATCGCGAGCACGTCGCCGATCGAGCGCCCCTTGAAGCGCACGGCGAGCGTCTCGGCGTTGAAGCGCGCGCTCGTGCATACTTCGCACGGCACTCGCACGTCGGGCAGGAAGCTCATTTCGATGCGCTTCACACCCTGGCCTTCGCACGCGTCGCAGCGTCCGCCGCTGGTATTGAACGAAAAGCGGCTGGCGGTATAGCCGCGCATGCGCGCTTCGGTCGTTTCCGCAAAGAGGCGCCGCACCCCGTCCCAGAATCCGACGTAGGTCGCGGGACACGAACGCGGAGTCTTGCCGATCGGCGTCTGATCGACTTCGAGCACGCGGCCGACAGTTTGCCAGCCCGAGATCGCACGGCAGCCGGTGAGCCGGGGTTTTTTCCTGCTACGCTCTTCGCCGACGAGCTGCACAAGGTTGTCGTGCAGCACGTCGCGGGCGAGCGTGGATTTTCCCGAGCCCGAAACGCCTGTGATGACGACCAGACGCCCGAGCGGCACGCGCACGTCGAGCTTCTTCAGGTTGTGCAAAGCGGCGGCGCTGATTTCAAGCGCGGGTGTCGCTGTGCCGACCGTTCGCGGCGGGTGCAGCGGATGGAGCAAAGGATGAGCGAGAAAGCGGCCCGTGACCGACGCGGGGTTGCGCATGAGATCGTCGGCGCTGCCTTCCGCCGTCAGCTCGCCGCCGCGCTTGCCCGCGCCGGGCCCCAGATCGATCACGTGCGCGGCGCGGCGTATCGTTTCCTCGTCGTGCTCGACGACGATCAACGTGTTGCCTTTCGCTTCGAGCGCAGCAAGCGTGTCGAGCAGCACGCGATTGTCGCGCGGGTGCAGCCCGATCGTCGGCTCGTCGAGTATGTAGCACACGCCGCGCAGGTTCGAGCCGAGCTGGGCCGCGAGGCGTATGCGCTGCGCTTCGCCGCCCGACAACGTCGGCGCGGCGCGGTCGAGCGCGAGGTAGTCCAGTCCCACATGATCGAGGAAGCTCAGGCGGCTGCAGAGCTCGGGCACGATGTCGCGCGCGATTTCCGCCTCACGCCCGGCCATTGAGACGTCGTTGAAAAATTGTGAGAGCGAAGCGACGGGGAGAGCCGTCAATTCGGCTATCGATTTTCCGCGGTAGCGCACGGCGAGCGCTTCGCGATTGAGTCGCCTGCCTTCGCACTGCGGACACTTCTCATCGATCTCGAGCCATTCGAGCCAGGAATCGAGCACATGATCCTCGGCGCCCGTCTTCTGGCGTTCTTCGTCCCAGCCGACTTCGTCGATCTGCAGCCCCGTTCCGTAACACGCCGCGCACCAGCCGTGTTTCGAGTTGAAGGAAAAGAGCCGCGGATCGAGCTCGGGAAAGCTGCGCGAGCACGATGGGCATGCGCGATTGACCGAGTACACCGATTCGCTCATCTGCGCGAGCGCTGCGTCCTGGGCTTCGACTGCGCGCTCCAGCGTATCGAGCCCATCGATGATGTGCACGACGCCTTTGCCGAGCTCCAGCGCCGCACGGAGGTCTTCGCGCAACTGCGCCTCGTTTTCGGGTGTGACGCGCAGTTCGGCGACGGGCAGCTCGATACTGTGCTCGATGAAACGCGCGAGGCGCGGGAACGGCTGCACCGGGACGAACGCGCCGTCGACGCGCAAGTGCGTATAGCCTTTACCGCGCGCCCATTTCGCCAGATCGGTGTAGATGCCTTTACGGTTCACGACGAGCGGTGCAAGCAAACCGACGCGCTCGCCGCGATAGTCGCGCATGATGTTGGCGACGATGCTGTCGATCGTCTGCGGCTCGATTGCGACGTCGCACTCGGGGCAATACTGCGTGCCGAGCTTCACGTACAGCAGGCGCAGGAAGTGATAGATCTCGGTGAGCGTCGCGACGGTGCTCTTGCGGCCGCCGCGGCTCGTGCGCTGTTCGATCGCAACGGTCGGCGGTATTCCGAAAATCGCATCGACGTCAGGGCGCGATGCAGTCTGCACGAACTGCCGCGCGTACGCGTTCAGCGATTCGAGGTAGCGACGCTGCCCTTCGGCAAAGAGGATGTCGAAGGCGAGAGTCGACTTACCGGAACCCGAGACGCCGGTGATGACAGTGAACTTGCCGCGCGGGATCTCGACGTGTAGCGACTTGAGATTGTGCTCGCGTGCGTTATGCACGCAGATGTTTCCATTGCCCCGTGCCCGTTCACCGTGGGCCTTCTGAACATTGCGAAAGACGATGGGCGTCTGAGTAGCGCTCAGTGCTGCTTCATACTCGCGCAGCGCCTTGCCCGTATGCGACGTCGGACTCGCCATGATCTCGGCGGCAGTTCCTGCGGCAACGATTTCTCCGCCCGCGTCGCCGCCTTCGGGTCCCATATCGATCAGCCAATCGGCGGCGCGTATCAAGTCGAGGTTGTGCTCGATGACCACGAGCGAGTGACCGGCGTCGAGGAGCTTGCGCAGTGCTTTGAGCAGCTTCGCGATGTCTTCGAAATGAAGTCCCGTCGTGGGCTCGTCGAACAGGAACAGCGATCCCAGCTCGCTGGATCCCGGCGTTCGCCGCGATGGCCGGGCTGTTGCCGCCGCACCGGCCAAATGTCCGGCCAGCTTCAGGCGCTGCGCTTCACCGCCGGAGAGCGTCGGCACGGGCTGGCCGAGCTTGAGGTAATCGAGACCGACGTCCGCCAGCGGTTGCAGTACGCGCTGCACGTCGGAATTCGATGCGAAAAAGGCGAGCGCTTCGGACACCGTCATATCCAGGACATCGGCGATCGAGCGTCCGTCGAGCTTCACTTCGAGTATTTCGTCGCGGTAGCGCCGGCCGTTGCAATCGGGGCAGCGCAGATACACGTCCGACAGAAACTGCATTTCGACGTGCTCGAAACCGTTGCCGCTGCACGTGGGACAGCGGCCATTGCCTGAATTGAAGCTGAACGTGCCCGGTGTGTACTGACGTTCCTTCGCGAGCGGCTGCTGCACGAACAGCTTTCGGATGCAGTCGAATGCGCCGACATAGCTCGCCGGATTCGAGCGCGTCGTGCGGCCGATCGGCGATTGGTCGACCAGCACCACATCTGAAATTTTCTCCGCGCCCGCGATCCGCTCGTGTTTGCCCGGCGCTTCGGTCGGTTTGCCTTTAGCCTTCAGCAGCGCGGTGTACAGCACGTCCTGAACCAGGGTCGACTTGCCCGAGCCTGAAACGCCCGTGACACACACCAGGCGCTGCAACGGAATTCGAACGTCGACGGCCTTCAGGTTGTGCTCGGCCGCGCCGATGATCTCGATGCTGTCGGCGGTCGAGGTTTGTGTCAGGACCGGATCGCGTGCAGCGCCGCCGACGTGCTTGCGTCCCGCAAGATAGTCTCCGGTCAGCGATTGAGGCGCGCTGCGAATTGCCTGGGCGGCTCCGAAGTACACGATTTCGCCGCCACGCTCGCCCGGTCCCGGTCCCATATCGAGTAGGCGGTCGGCCGCGAGCATGATCTGCGGATCGTGCTCGACCACCACGAGCGAGTTGCCGGCATCGCGCAGCTTGTGCATGACTTCGATCACGCGTCCCATGTCGCGGGGATGCAGTCCGATGGAAGGCTCGTCGAGCACGAACAGCGTGTTGACGAGCGAGGTGCCGAGCGCGGTGGTGAGATTGATGCGCTGCACCTCGCCACCGGAGAGGGTGCGCGACTGGCGGTCGAGCGTGAGATAGCCCAGTCCGACTTCGCACAGGTATCCCAGGCGTGCGCGGATCTCGGTGAGCAGCAAGTCGGTTGCGTCGTCGATCGGTTTCGGCAGCGAGAGCGCATCGATGAACGTGCGGACGCGCGCGATGGGCAGGAGCATGAGATCGTGCACAGTCAGACCCGGCAAGCGCGCAAGGACGGCGCCGTCGAACTTCGCCCCCATCGGCATGACCCGCTGCTGCGGCGCGAGGACGGCGTTCGCGTTATCAGCGGCGCCCAGCCGCCACGCCTGCGCTTCGCTTTTGAGGCGCGAGCCGCCGCAGCTCGTGCACGGCGTATAGGCGCGATATTTCGAGAGCAGCACGCGCACGTGCATCTTGTAGGCTTTGGTCTCCAGCCACTGGAAAAAAACCGCGACGCCGTACCACGTGCCGGGCCAGGATTTGCGCCAGCTTTTCCATTCAGGCTCGCCTTCGAGCACCCAGCGGCGTACTTCCGGCGAGAGCTCGCGCCACGGCGTATCGAGTGGAATGCGGCGTTTTTTTGCGTACTGAACGAGGTCGTCCTGGCATTCCCTGTATGACGCGGTCTGCCACGGCCTCACTGCGCCTTCGCGCAAGGTTTTCGCTTCGTCCGGCACGACGAGCCCGAAATCGAGGCCGATCACACGCCCGAAGCCGCGGCATGTTTCGCACGCGCCGAGCGGGGAATTGAACGAGAAGAGACTCGGCGTCGGCTCCTGGTAATGGATGTCGCAATCGGGGCAGTGAAGATCGGACGAAAACTTCCACGCGGAGCCGCCTTCGGCGTGCACACTCACGCGCCCCTGACCGACGCGGAGCGCCGCTTCGACCGCTTCGATGAAGCGCCCGCGCTCGACGCTGCTGCGGCGGAACCGGTCCTGCACGACTTCGATGGTGCGCCCCTGCTTGGCGTGTATCCGCGTGTAGCCTTGCTGCTCGAGCAGCGCCTTCACTTCGGTCTCGGAAAAGTTCTTGGGCACCGGCACTGGAAAAGTCAGTACGAGCCGCGGATCGCCCGCTGCGGCTGCGCGCGCGCTCACTTCGGCTTCGATCGTGTCAGGCGTGTCGCGGCGCACGGGCGCACCGCATCCGAGGCAGCAGAGCTCGGCCGCGCGCGCGTAGAGGAGCTTCAGGTGGTCGTTCAGCTCCGTCATCGTGCCGACCGTCGAGCGCGACGTGCGCACCGGGTTCGTCTGATCGATGGCGATGGCCGGGGGTATGCCTTCGATCGCGTCGACCTGCGGCTTGTCCATGCGATCGAGGAACTGCCGTGCGTAGGGCGAGAATGTCTCGACGTAACGCCGCTGGCCTTCGGCGTAGAGCGTATCGAACACGAGCGACGATTTGCCGCTGCCCGAAACGCCCGTGACTACGATGAGCTCATTCGCCGGCAGCTCGAGGGTGAGGTTCTTGAGGTTGTTCTGGCGCGCGCCGCGAATGACGATCGTGTCGCGCGGGGCAGGCTTCTCAGACGGCACCACGTTCGAGGTGACGGGAACGGCGATAGCAGCGGGCTTGCCGCCGGATTCGGGCATGGCAGAAAAAATGGTGAGAGATGAACGGAACCGCGGCCGGAAAGGCTCGCGAAACGAGAGTCACCATTCTACCCGTTTGCGGGTATCGCCAGCGGCCTTCGAGGCTGGTAGGCACATTTTTCGCTGTGCGGTCAAAGACCCGATTCGGGGTCAGCTCAAGCGGAGGAAACGGATGCCTACTACGACATTTCTGCGGTATGTATTGCTCGCACTGCTGTGCGTGCCGCTCGCAAGCTATGCGGCGGATCGCCGGGCCAAGCCCAACGCGGAATCCAGGGAATACAGCGATGCGGCCGTGCAGAAGCGGATAAAGGCCGAGCTCGCCAAGGAGGACCGGGCAAACGCGGCGAATATCCACGTCCGGTCTATCAAGGGCAGGGTGCGCTTATCGGGTATCGTCCCGACCCAGGAAGAGGCTGAACGCGCCGAAGGCATCGCGAAGGCTGCCAAAGGGGTGGTTACGGTCCAGAACGACATTCAGGTCGGCGGCACCATCATCGGCAACGTAGGCGCCACGCGGTAGTTGTTGCCATTCGCGGGTGGCGCGCACGAAGTCGTGCGCGCCACCGCCATCGGTGGGAAAGGATTTTCATGGGCAGATTGCTGCTGCTCTGTGTAATGCACGGTCTGCTGCTGATGCAGGGGTGCGCGGGCGCGCCGGTGTCCACTGATCCACAGGTAGACGGCCCGGTACTATCCAGCGCTCCGGCTCACGAAGAACTCGTCTTGCAGCGCGCTACCCGGTTGAGGCTGCCGTATTAGGCCGCTTTTCTTGGAGTGACAGAGGTCGGCCGCTCACTCTCCTAACGATCGGTTAACCCGAGGCATGACCTCGTTCGCCATCAGCTCCATCGAGCGCCTGGCGAGGGCGGCATCTGCCCAGTCGTGTCCCACGTACAGCAACGTACCGAACGGCCCGCCTGCCTGACGCAATGAGACGATCTGCTCCGCGACACTCTCAGGCGTGCCGTAAATCGGCAGGTGATTCAGCACGTAATCGAGAGTGCAATCGGCATCCGACATCGCGAGGTCGTGTTTGAACGTGTCGAGCGCGCCGCGCGCTCGGCGCTTGGTCATCAGGTTCCAGAAGTAAAACCCGTACGCACCATTCGGGTCGAGCGCATAACGCCGCGCCGTAGCCTCGTCGTCGGCGACGAAAATGCTCCGCGCGACACGCCAATCCTCGCCGCGAATCGCATGACCGCCGCGCTCGCAGCCTTCCTTGTAGGCTGGCCAGTGCGTCGCAACCCAGTGCGGGTGGATGAAATTGGCGGAGATCGGGTGCCAGCCGCGCGACGCCGCCGCGGTGAGCCCGCGCGAGGCCGGAACGACCACCGTGACGACGATCTCCGGAAGCGGCTTCTGATAGAGCTTGAGAAAGACTCCCTGTCCGGCTTCGCGCAGCAACGTCCTCTTCGTGCTGATGTTCCAGAACTTGCCTTCGATGTCGTACGGCGCGTCTCCCGCCCAGATCGCGAGCATGTGGTCGATGCACTCGACGAACATGGCGTTCCTGTCCGCGTCGAGGTTGCCGAAAACTTCCCAGTCCGAGCGCAACCCCCCCGGCCCTATGCCGAGGATGAAGCGGCCTTCGAGCATGTGGTCGATCATCGCCACGTGCGCCGCGAGTTGCGCCGGATGGCTGTTCGGCAGATTGAGCGTGCCCGGTCCGAGACGAATCTGCTTCGTGTCGTGGACGAGGCTCGCGATGAACGAGAGACACGACGGTATCGTTTCGCAGATGTCGGTCGTGTGCTCGCCGATGAACGCTTCGACGTAACCCAGCTTGTCTGCGAGCAGCACGGCCTCGCGGTCTTCTTTCAGCGTCTGGGTATAGTTTCGCGCAGCGGGGTGTATCGGCATTGTGAAGTAACCGAGCTTCATCGCGCACCCACGACTGATTTATCGAATAGCTGCGCGAACTCGGTGCCCTTCACACGAGCCATGTAACGGTCGGCATCTTCGGGCAGCAAAAGCCGCTCGCGCACCAGGCGCTGCACGGCCTCCTGGTACTGCCGCACGTAATTTTCATGGCTGCCATAGCGCTCCTCGAGCGAAGGCCGTGGATCGCCTCGAGCTTCCCGCTCGGCACGAGTGCGCGCGAACGGCGAGTAAGTGCCATCGCGATCGCACAGGACATTCTCGGGAAACGGTGAGCGGTACAGGTTCCAGCCGGTATACGTCGCAACCGGCACGGCGATGTCGGGGGCCCGAACGCCCGCGACGTCGTTCCCATCCGCGTCGATCTGCGGCACGAGCACGCGGTACGGCTTCGACATGTCGATCTCGGGCTTCGTCCAGTCTTTGATAACGCCGATCTCGCTCACCCGTTTTGCCACCTGCACGCCGGGTATCGCCGGAAATGCGAGCTTGGCGACCGCTGCGAGCGTGCCGTCCTTGATGCGCGGCATGTGCGAGGGCGGCGGGAGCTTGCCATCGACCCATTGGTCGAGCGCGACGAACAGCGCACGCTGGAGCGCCGTTGGGCTGTGCGTATTGCGCTCGTTCACGCACGAGCCCCGCCCCGAGGTCATCCATGACGTTCCGCCGTGCTGGGTTCCGGAAAAGAGATACGAACGCGCGTTCGGAGGCAATTCGACATCCTGAGTGCCGAGCGGATCGGTGACGAGCAGCGATGCGCCTTTTTGCCAGAATTCGGTCGGCGTGTTCGTCTCGATCCAGAGCGGATCGAAGCCATCGTTGCGGAAGAGCCCGGCGGTCTTACCCGTCACAGGATCGCGCATGCGCACGGTGGAGAAGGGGAACGTGTTCTCGGGGAAGGTGTAATCCTCGTGCTGTGTGCTCGTGCGGTTGGGTTGCGCGAATTCTTCGTTCAGAAAGACGCCGCCCGCACCGGCGGTGTGCGCCATGACGCCGTCGAATACTTTACGCGCGGCCTCGTCCTGGTTGAAGCCGTCGCGCACGAAATCGCGCAGGAAGCGCCCGCTTTGCGATGAGCCCACTGCAAGCGCCCGCTTGACTCCGGGCCCTGCGGGATTGGGCGAGCCTTTCACGTCGGTACTGCCGTAGCGCAGGAAAGACACGAGGTCGCGCGTCGCCGCCATGCCGATACCCAGGACCCGCGGATTCTTTGCCCGGTAATGCAGCTCGTAAATGGAGCCTGTTTCGGCCGCGGTGCCCGCGGGCAGGAGCTGGATCGAACGCTCGTTCACGAACGCCCAGCCGCTCGCGGGAATCTCGCGGCGCGGCGCGCCTTCGCTCCGCCGGACGGTGAGCTTGGCTTGCTGGGTGTCGAGCGTTGCGGCTTCGTAGGTGAGGCGAAACACGGCGCCTTCGGTTCGCGATCCGCCGTCGCCTTCGTCGCGGGCGCGCGTGCCGCTCACGAACTCTTCGCGGATGGAGTGAGCGATCGGGGCGCCGCCGTTCGTTGCGACGATCGGTTTCATCGAGAGCCCGCCGCCGCGCGTGGGCGCGTCGGGATCCCATCCGCTCCACACGAACGTAAAACCATCGCCGAAGAGAAACCCGTTGCCCGCATCGTCGGCGGTGCGCGGATCGTTGGTGCGGCTGCGTGTATCGGTAAAACGCTGAAAGAAGCTCAGCCGGCCTCGGTTGGTGACGTCGTAGACGATTTTGCCCTTGCCTTTGGCGGGATCGGCGGGACGCAGCATGAAGAAATCGGCTTCGTACTCGACTCTGCCCGCGGCGTTGCGGGGCGCTTTGTCGAGGTTGGCGATGATGCGGTTGCGCGGATCCGCCAGATCGATCTCACCGCGGAATACGCCTCTGACACGCTCGTACGCGCCGGTCTGCCCGAAAGTCGTGCCGGGCGCGAACGGCTCGACCGACTGTATGGACATCGAGACGAGGCGCGCGCTCACCGGCGTGCACGCCAGCAGGAAGAGCAGTGCGCATGTGCGTAAAGCGGTCTGCATGTTGGATCTCCGGGCCGGGCGCTGATCATGCGGTAATGTTAGCTCACCTCGCACAATCCGCTATGATGAGCGCCTTTTCGGTTTCGGTTCCGTAATATGGCCCAGTACGTATACACGATGCGGCGCGTGGGGAAGGTTGTTCCCCCCAAGCGCGTCATCCTGAAAGACATTTCCCTCTCTTTTTTCCCGGGCGCAAAAATCGGCGTGCTGGGCCTGAATGGCGCGGGTAAGTCGAGTCTCCTTCGCATCATGGCGGGAGAAGACAAGGACTTCGAAGGCGAGGCGATCCCGATGCCGAACATGCGAGTCGGCTTTCTGCCCCAGGAGCCGCACCTCGACCCGAACAAGAACGTTCGCGGAAACGTCGAGGAAGGCGTCGGCGAGATGATGGCGCTCATCAAGCGCTTCAACGAGATCAGCGACAAATTCGCCGAGCCGATGGACGACGACGAAATGAACAAGCTCCTCGAAGAGCAGGGGGAGCTGCAGGCGAAAATAGACGCCGCGGGCGCGTGGGAAATCGAGCGCAAGCTGGAAGTCGCGGCCGATGCGCTGCGACTGCCGCCGTGGGACACCGACGTGAAGACGCTCTCCGGCGGCGAGCGCCGCCGCGTCGCGCTGTGCCGCCTGCTTCTTTCCGAGCCCGACATGCTGCTTCTCGACGAGCCGACCAATCATCTCGACGCGCTGTCGGTGCAGTGGCTCGAACAATTTCTCGAGCGCTATCCCGGCACCGTGATCGGCGTCACGCACGATCGCTATTTCCTCGACAACGTTGCGGGCTGGATACTCGAGCTCGACCGCGGATACGGCATCCCGTGGGAAGGCAATTACTCGTCATGGCTCGAGCAGAAAGAGCAGCGTCTCGAGATCGAAGCCAAGCAGGAGACCGCGCGCATCAAGGCGATGCAGAAGGAGCTCGAGTGGGTGCGCTCGAATCCCAAGGCGCGGCAGGCGAAAAGCAAGGCGAGGCTCGCGCGATTCGAAGAGCTCGAATCCCAGGAGTTCCAGGAACGCAACGAAACGAGCGAAATCTACATTCCGCCGGGGCCGCATCTGGGAGACCTCGTGATCCAGGCAGAGGGCCTGCGAAAATCCTTCGGCGACAAGGTGCTTTTCGAAGGCCTGGATTTTCGCCTTCCACGCGGCGGTATCGTCGGCATCGTGGGTCCCAATGGTGCCGGCAAGACGACGCTTTTTCGCATGATCGTCGGACAGGAAAAACCCGATTCGGGGAAGCTACGCATCGGCGACACCGTGAAAATCGCCTACGTCGACCAGAGCCGCGACAAGCTCGATGGATCGAAGACCGCATGGGAAGAGATCTCCGAGGGGCTCGAGAACATCACGGTCGGCAACTACACCACGTCCAGCCGCGGCTACGCGGCGCGCTTCAATTTCAAAGGCGCCGACCAGCAGAAGCTCGTCGGCCAGCTTTCGGGCGGCGAGCGGAACCGGCTGCATCTTGCGAAAGTGCTGAGAAGCGGCGGCAACGTGCTGCTGCTCGACGAGCCGACCAACGACCTCGACGTCGAGACGCTGCGGGCTCTCGAGGAGGCGCTGCTCAACTTCCCGGGTTGTGCCGTCGTGATTTCGCACGACCGCTGGTTTCTCGATCGCGTCGCGACGCACATGCTCGCGTTCGAAGGCGAAAGTGAGGTGGTGTGGTTCGAAGGCAACTACGCCGACTATCTCGCCGACCGGCGCAAGCGTCTGGGTGACGACGCCGACAAGCCGCACCGCATCCGGTACAAAGCGCTCATGTAGGGCTTTGTATCCTTTTCACAATTACGAACAGAGGGACACCCATGGTTTCCCTCCGTAACCTCCCCTTCCTTAAAGACGAGTTGTCAAACGTCCTGCGCGGATACACGGACAAGGCGGAACGCGTTTTCCCCCGTGATCTTTTTTCCTAATTTTCTCTGTTCAACATTGCGTAAAAAAACTTCATGGCACCAGTTGGCGTGATCGGGGCGGGGCTGATGGGGACGGCAGTCGCGCAGCGGCTGGTCGCGGCCGGCTTCGAGGTGCTCGCGTACGACATCGACGCGGACAAGCGCGTAGCCATTGAAAGCACCGGGGCGAAAGCGGAGGCGACTGCGAGTGTCGTGATCGCGGGTTGCGAGGTGAACGTCCTGTGCGTTTTCAACACCGATCAGGTCGAAGCCGTGATCGCTGGACCCGGTGGTGCGATCGACGCGATCAGCGGCGGGACAGGCGAGCGCATATTCGTCGTGACGAGCACTTGCGATCCGGACCAGCTGGCTGCGCTTGCCCAGCGAGTTGAGCCTGAAGGCGCACGTATGGTGGAATTTCCGATCTCAGGCACGAGCCGACAGGTTGCGCGCGGCGACGGTGTGGGACTCGCCGGCGGCGACGAATCGACAATTATGCGCGCTGCGCCAGTGCTCGAGGCGATCTGTCCGCGCCGACACTATCTCGGCGCGATCGGCAACGGCTCACGTGCGAAGCTTGCCGTGAATCTCGTCCTCGGGCTCAACCGCGCGGCGCTCGCTGAAGGCCTCGTGTTCGCAGCGCGCATGGCGATCGATCCGGTGGCGTTTCTCGAGGTCGCGCGTGGCTCGGCTGCTTATTCACAAGTGATGGATATCAAAGGCGAGCAGATGGCGCGGCGCGCATATCGAGACCCGCAAAGTCGAGTCGACCAGAGTCTCAAGGATTTCAAGCTCATGCTCGACCAGGCGCGCAAATACGGACAGGACCTGCCGTTCGCGGAGGTCTATGCGCGCATGCTCGAAGATTGCGTTGCCCACGGTGAGGGCGAGCTCGACAACGCGGCGATCGCCGAAGCGATCGCGCGCCGCTCTACCGGCTAACGGCGCGAAGACTGCGGTCCAGCGCGCGCAGCAGCGGCAGCATGACGTCGATCGTCGGCGTCGCCACGCCTTTCTCGCGCGCGAATGCTTGCGTCTGTCCGAGATGCGCTTCGACTTCGACCGGCCGGTTCAGGAGAACGTCCTGGAGCATCGACGGCGTCGAGGCCGGACCGGGACTTGCGCGGCCCGCGATTTTTTCCGGATCGACTTCCTTGCGCAGGTCCCAGCCGAGCGCCGCAGCGACTTCGAGTGTCTCGCGCATGATCCCTACGGCGATGACTCGCAGATCGGGATCCGACGCCATCTCGTAATGACCGCGCCGTGTCAGCGCAGAGATCGTATTGCCGGCTGCGTTACCCATGAGCTTGCGAAACATTTCGGCCCGGATGTCGGGTGAAACCTCACCGGGCATTCCCGACTTGTTGAAGACGTCCACTACTGCCTCGACTCGCGCCGTCTTCTCATCGCTCGGCTCGCCGATCACCCAGCGGTTACCGCCGATGTGGAGGACGACGCCGGGGCTCACCACTTCGTTGGGCGAATAAATGACGCACCCGAGCGTCCGTTCCCGGAGCCGCGTCCACAGCTCGCCCTGCGGATCGAGGAGCGGGAGCGGCGCGCTTTGCGAACCTCTGCGTCCGTGATTGAACCACCACGGCAGCCCGTTCAACGGAAAGAGCGCGGTACCGTTCGGCGCCAGCATCTTCTCGACCGTGGCGGCGATCCCCGGAACGGCGTGTGCTTTCAACGTGACGATTACGAGATCCTGCTTCGGGAGCGTTGCCGGGTCGCCGGTCGCTGCGGCAGGCTTCCCGCGGATTTCATCCGCACCGGACTTGAGCGTGAGACCGTTTTTGCGGATGGCATCGAGCGGCGCGCCGCGCGCGACGACCGAAACTTCGGCCGACTTCGCGGCGGCCATGCGTGCTGCGACGTGGCCTCCGACGGCGCCGATTCCGAATACACATACTTTCATTCAATAAGTCCCCATGCGATGAGCTGGCTCACGACCTGCTCGACGTACTTCGATGTAAGGCTGCGCATGTCATCGGGTTGCAGGTTCCTGATGGGATGCGGCAGCTCGATACGGAGGCGGCCTTCGCGCTAGCCGCGCCCGGCGTAAGGCATTTTCGTCGCCATGATCATGAGGTGATAGATATTGACTTCGAGCGGCTGATTCGCCATGTGCAGCACCGAGCGCGCGACATCGTCGACGTCGATCATCGGCTCCGCTTTGACCGTGCCGTCGGCCTGCTTCACGCCTTTCGCCATGCGCGCGGCGAGCCCGGTCATGGCATTGCCGATATCGATCTGGCAGCACGCGATGTCGTATTTGCGGCCGTCGAGCGCGATCGTGCGGGTGATCCCGCTCACGCCATGCTTCGAGGCGGTATAGGGCATCGAGTCCGGGCGCGGCGCGTGGGCGGAGATCGAGCCGTTGTTGATGATGCGGCCGCCTTGTGGATTCTGGTCTTTCATCATGCGAAAGGCGGCCTGCGCGCACAAAAACGTGCCGCTGAAGTTCGTGTCGATGACCGACTTCCACTTCTCATATGGCAGATCCTCGAACGCGACACCCGGCGCGTTCTGCCCGGCATTGTTGAAAAGCACATCGATGCGCCCAAAGGCTTCATTCACGCGCGCGAAGAGCGCCTCCACGGATTTCGGGTCGCCCACGTCGGTCGGCACCGCGATCGCCCGCCCGCTTGCCACACCGGCCGACTTGACCGCTTCCTCCAAAGGCTCCTTGCGCCGTCCGACGAAAGCGACTCGCCAGCCGTCTTTCACGAATGCGAGCGCTGTGGCCTTGCCGATGCCGGTGCCGGCACCAGTTACGACCGCGACTTTGTCATGGGTGCTCATGCGTCCTCCTGCAATGTTTCAGGTGATTGTCCGTGGCGTTTGATCGATGCGGGTCAACATTCTGCGCTCGCGAGGCGAGCCCAGCATTAGGCCACGCGTTGCGATAGTAATGTGCCGGCCGCGCATGATAAACCGATGTAACATATTTTCCGAACCGGGGAGACAAGATGAAAGCAATGGTGCTCAAGGCGGCCAACACGCCGCTCGCACTCGAAAACGTGCCGGACCCCGTGCCCGGCGCGGGGGAAGCCGTGGTGAAAGTACTGGCATGCGGCGCCGGCCTGACCGTGCATCACGCGCGCGCCGGCCGCATCAAAGTGGATTATCCGCGAATACTCGGACACGAGATCGCCGGCGAGATCGTCGCAGTCGGCGCCGGCGTCAAGAATCTGAACCCCGGCGACGGTGTCACCGCGTACTTTTACCTGACGTGTGGAACGTGCCGCTGGTGCCGAACGAATCGCGAAACCCTGTGCGAGAACTTCGGCGGCTACGTCGGACGCGAAGTCGATGGCGGCTACGCCGAGTACATCAAGCTGCCCTCGCACGCGTTCATCAAATTTCCGAACGCACTCGACTGGCGCGAAAAACCCGCGGAAGCGGGCGTCGTGTGCGATGCGATCGCGACGCCTCTCAAAGTCACGCGTAAGGCGCGTCTCATGCCGACCGACACGGTTGCGGTATTCGGTGCCGGCGGCGGACTCGGCGTGCACATGCTGCAAGTCGCGCGCTGGGCGCACGCGCGCAAAGTCATCGGCGTCGACGTCATGGCGAGCAAGTTCGAAGCGTGCCTGAAGGCGGGCGCGGACACGACGATAGACGCATCCGACGGGAGGCTGACCGAGCAGCTGCTAGACGCGACCGGCGGCAAAGGTCTCGACGTCGCGATCGACTTCGTCTGCAGCACGTCGACTCTGGAAGCCGCTTTTGCGGCGCTCGCCAAAGGCGGCCGCCTCGTCATGCTGAGCGGTCACGGCGCAAAATTCACTGCGAACCCTGGAGAGATGCTGCGCAAGGAGCTCGAGCTTCTCGGCAGCCGCTATGCGACGAGAGAAGAAGTTGCGGAGTCGCTGGAGCTCGTGGCGCGCGGCGAGCTCTCGCCGATCGTGCCCGAGAAAGTGCGGCTCGCGGAAGCCGAAACTGTGCACCAGCGGCTGGATAAAGGTCTCGTGACCGGTCGTGCGGCGCTGTTGATTGCCTGAAAACGTGCGGGATCGCGCCAGCTACGCAGGCGCGGCCACGCGCGGCACTGCGCGCTTGACGACACGATTGCGGCCCTGCGCTTTCGCGGCATAGAGCGCTTCGTCGGCGGCGCCTACCATCGCTTCGAGCAGCGGAAGCGCTTCGCCGCTTTCGGTGACGAGCCCTATGCTCACCGTGATCTTGATGTCGTGGCCCGCAACGTGCAGCGGCGTGTTCGCCACCTCGTCGCGGATACGCTCGGCGAGTGTAGCTGCCTGTGCTTCCCCGGCGTCCGGCAGGAGCACCACGAATTCCTCGCCGCCGAAGCGCGCGAGCAGGTCCTCCTTGCGCAAACACGTGCGCACGAGCCGTGCAAACTGAGTGAGCACCTGGTCGCCCGCGAGGTGGCCATAGGTGTCGTTGACGCGCTTGAAGTGGTCGATGTCGAGGAGCAGCAGCGAGACCTGGCTGCGCGTGCGCCGTGCGCGTGAGAACTGCGGTTCGGCCAGCTCCTTGAACGTGCGGCGGTTGTAGACGCCCGTCAGCGAATCGATCGTCGCGAGCTCGTGAGACTCGCGATCGGCGCGCTCTTTGTGCATCAGCAGAAACGCAAACGACGATGCGACGGTGACGCCGTAGAAAATGAGCAGGGACAATGCCGGTGCCGGGGTGTTGCCCACCGTCGGCAGAATCGCTTCAGGTTCGAACCAGGCCGTGAATGCCACCCAGAAGAGTCCGCCGGCCATGCAGAAAAAGCTCGCAGCGAGCAGCAGTCGGGTGCGGAACTCCGCAGCAACCCGGTAGTAGAGCAGACCCGCGCCTGTTGCGATTTGTGCGATGCCGAAGCCGAGCCCGCACACCGCGAGACGGGCTTTCGGGTCGTGCACGTAAATACCCACGATCAGGAATGCGATTATCGCCGGGCCGTACAAAAGCCATCGCGGCGTAGACACCCCATGGAACTCGAGCAGCGCGCTTACCTGCAAGGCCCAGCAGTAGACGAGAAACGCAGTCGCAACGGCAATCGTCAGATAATCCGCGATGTCGTTGCGCATCGCGACGAGCAGCCAGCAGACACCCTGAACGATGAGCGAGCCGGTCCACTGTCCGAGCCCCGCCTTGAAGCGGCCGGCGAAAGTGATCCACAGCGCGCCTGCCATGAGCAGGTTGCTGACGATCAGCACGATCAACAATGTGAGCGTGTCGAGCATGTCGTGGTGGTGTGTGGAGTGCGGCGGTTGCTGACGTGTTGCACTATACAACACGCGGCACGGCGATTGCGTGCCGGCGGCGGCGTCTAATCCCGACGGCTGATGGCCACATCTTGCCTTGCAATCGCGCGCTCCAGCGTGCTTACAAGCAGCCTACGCAGTGCGCGCCAGGCGGAGCGGTCTGAGAGCGGGTAGCGCTGGTTCATCTCGACTTCGATTCCGGCGTACGCTGGATCCGGATGCAGTCGCCGCAGGTGGGTGGTCAATCCATCCCCCGTTCCGCGATATGGGTAGTTCCGGCGCACGACCAGGCGCGTATCCTCAGCTTCCAGCGCACGCTGCCACGCGAGGCACAGCTCGCGCTCGGCTCGCCGTCCCGGATCGTATAAGAGACCTATGTCCGCGCGGCGCGTGACGCCGTTCAGACGCGGCGTGAAGCTGTGGCTGGAAATATGGACGATTCGCTGCCCGCTTTCGACTGCGTCGCGTACTTGCGCTTCGACCCAGCTGCGGTAAGGCCAGTAGTAGCGCTGCATGAGCCGCTCGCGTTCCTCAGGCGGCAACCCGCGCGTCGCTTCCGAGAACACCTGCCGGTGATGCGGCGAGCGATTGAGCTCGACCAGCAACCGGCTGGTCGTCGAATAGACGAGCTCGGCACTGAACGCCGCCGCGAAGTCACGCGCGAGCGCAAGCGCGCCCGGATCATAGCCGCGGTGGCTTGCGAGCGCGGCGCGGTACTTCCTGAAGAGCGGCCAGTACTCTCTGGGGATGCGATTTCCGCCATGCTCGCACGTGATGAGGAGTTTCTTCACTTCGCGGCATTATGGATCGAATTGTCATTGGACCGCGACGCGGGCGCGCGCCGCGATCCGCCGCGCAAAAACGCCCATCACCTCACGATAGTGGATTGACGGCTATGTTTTACTGCCGGCGTCCCACGAATCCCGCAGCGTCACGGCGCGGTTGAACACCGGATCGCCCGAGCGCGAATCGCGGCGATCGGCGCAGAAGTAGCCGTGGCGCTCGAACTGGAAGCGTTGGTCGGGCTTTGCGGCTTTCAACGCGGGCTCGAGCTGCGCCGTGACGATACGCATCGAGTCCGGATTCAAATCTTCGATAAAGTCGCGATCCCGTCCCGGATGCGGCACGCGGAAAAGACGATCGTAGATGCGCACTTCACCGGCATGCGCGTGCGGGGCCGAAACCCAGTGGATGTTGCCTTTCACTTTCACGCTGTCGGCGCCCGGCGTACCTGATTTGGTATCTGGCAGGTACTCGCAGTGCACGGTGTTCACGTTGCCGTTGGCATCCTTGGTGCAACTCGTGCACTTGATGACGTACCCGTAGCGCAGGCGCACGGTGTTGCCGGGAAACAGCCTGAAGTAGCCTTTCGCCGGACTTTCCATGAAGTCCTCGCGCTCGATCCAGAGCTCGCGCGTGAAAGGCACCGCGCGTTTTCCGAGATCGGGCTTCTGCGGGTGATTCGGCGCGTGGCAGTCCTCGGCCTGTCCCTCGGGATAGTTGTCGATGACGAGCTTCAGCGGATCGAGCACCGCTATGCGACGTTCGGCGCGCGCATTCAGGTCTTCGCGCATGCAGTCTTCGAGCACCGAGTACTCGATCCAGGAATCGGCTTTCGATACGCCGATGCGATCGGCGAACAGGCGGAAACCTTCCGGCGTGTAGCCGCGGTGGCGCGCGCCCGCGAGCGTCGGCATGCGCGGATCGTCCCAGCCCTCGACGTGTCCTTCTTCCACGAGCTGAATGAGCCTGCGTTTGGAAAGCACGACGTAGGTGAGATTGAGTCTTGCGAACTCGATCTGCTGAGGCAGCGGCCGCAAGAGTAGCCCGCAGTCCGCCAGTCGCGCGAGCAGCCAGTCGTAGAACGGCCGCTGATCTTCGAACTCCAGCGTGCAGAGCGAATGCGTGACGTTCTCGAGCGCATCCTCGATCGGATGAGCATAGGTGTACATCGGATACACGCACCATTTGTCACCGGTGCGATGATGGCTCGCGGTGCGGATGCGATAGACGACCGGGTCGCGCAGATTGATGTTGGGCGAGGCCATGTCGACTTTCGCGCGCAGGACCATGCTGCCGTCCGCGTGCCGTCCATCGCGCATTTCGCGAAAACGCGCGAGCGATTCCGCAGGCGCGCGGTTGCGCCACGCGCTTTCGCGGCCCACTTCGGTGAGCGTGCCGCGACCCGCACGAATTTCGTCCGCGCTCTGCTCGTCGACGTACGCGTGGCCGGCCTGGATCAGACGCTCCGCGGCGTCGTACATGAAGTCGAAGTAATCGGACGCGTAGTACAGATGCGGTCCCCAGTCGAAACCGAGCCACTTCACCGCGTCGACTATGGAATCGACGTATTCCTGCTCTTCCTTTTCCGGATTGGTGTCGTCGAAGCGCAGGTGGCATGCGCCGCCGTAATCGAGCCCGAGGCCGAAGTTGAGGCAGATCGATTTGGCGTGTCCGATATGCAGGTAGCCGTTCGGTTCCGGCGGGAAACGCGTGCGTATACGTGCGGGATCGGGCGTGCCTTGCGCTTGAACCGCTGCAGGTCCGGGCCGCCCGGCCCAGCGCCGTCCGGCGAATTTCCCGCTCGCGAGATCGTTCTCGATCACGCTGCGGATGAAGTTACTCGCGCTCGCGGAAGCGTTGGGAGGACGTGGCATGACGCAGGCCTACAAAACGTTATTCTAAACGAGCGTCCTATTCCGCCTGTACGTTGGCCGCTTTGATGAGCTTCGCGTACTTTTCCACCTCGCGTCTGAAGTACGCCGCGAGCTCTTCGGGCGTGCTGCCTGCCGGTTCGGCCCCGTCTCTGCTGATCGCATCTCGCATGTCGGCCGAGCTCAGCACTTTTACGATTTCGGAGTGCAGCTTGCCGATGATCTCCTTCGGCGTTCCTGCCGGCACGAACATCGCGTACCAATTGTCTACGTCAAACCCCGGGTAATACGTCGCAAGCGTTGGCAATTCGGGCAGGACCGCGGACTTGCGCTCGGAGGCCACCGCGATGGGCCGCACACGGCCCGCCCTGATGTGCGGCAGCACGGCCAAAGCGCCTGAAAATCTCAGATCGACTTCGCCCGACATGACTGCAACGGCAGCCGGTGCCCCGCCTTTGTATGGAATGTGCGCGACGTCGATTCCCGCGCTTTGTTTCAGCATTTCGATGGCGAGATGGCTGGTCGTGCCGGTTCCGTTCGAACCCGCATTCATCTTGCCGCGACGCTGCTTGGCCAACGCAACGAGCTCTTTCACGGTTTTTGCTGGGACGCTTGGATGTACGACGAGTATGAGCGGCGCTGAAGAAAAACGGCTCACCGCAGCGAGATCGCGCAGCGGATCGAAGTTGCCTTTCTTGTACAGCGTGGCGTTCACCGCGAGCGAAGCGGTCGAAAACAGTATCGTATAGCCGTCAGGTGGCGCTTTGGCGACGATGTCCGCACCGATAACCCCACCCGCACCGCCGCGGTTTTCCACGACAAAACTCTGCCCCATGCTCTCGGTAAACTTCTTGCCGAGAAGACGCGCCTGCGTGTCCGAACCGCCGCCCGGCTGAAACGGCACGATGATGCGCACCGGCTTCGCCGGCCAGCTCTGCGCGAAAGCGGTGACGGTCGTGCCTGCCAGCCACAGATGAGTTGCGCAGGCGCATAGTGTTATAAAGCGTGAACGTTGCATGGTATCGATCCGGATGGGCGAGTGCATGGAGGAGTCTTGGCGCGCATATTATGGGCTGTAACCAGATCATGAGCCGACTCAAATGGAGCCGGAGTGATTGAGGCTCTCTAATGGGTAAGCGGCGACCCGCTCCGAGGCAACCCGCATCGATCTACGGCAAAGTGCGGCGCGCGCCCGTCACACAACAGACGAACATCGCCGGCAGCGCAAAAAGCCCACAGCGTCTGCTCGACGCGAGCCGCTTCAGATCGCGATCGAAGAAGACGCGCTGAACGTCCCACTGCGCGTTCAGGCGCGGCCGAGATAACGTGTCTTAAGCCGCCGCTCGATCGCGCGTTTACCGGAACGTGTTACGCGATAGCCTTTAGCGCGCGGCTTGCTGGAAACCACGTGCGCGAGCTTGCCCTCGATAAAGTGCAGCGCGACACCATCGTCCGCCGCGACGCCGTCCGCAATGCCGCCGGTTGCAACGAGCTTGCGAAAAGTCGGACGGCGTTTTGGTTCGCTGTCGTAGTGCGGGCAATTGCTGCCGCTCAAAAAGCCCAGGCAGGGCATCGCCGTCAATGGACCCGCGATCGAATCGGTCACGCCGTGCTCGAACCAGCAGATAGAGCCTGCGCTCGCGCCGCCAAGCACGATCCCGCGTTCCCACGCAGCTCTCAAATAAAGGTCGAGGCCCCAATCGCGCCACACGGCAAGCATGCTTCGCGTGTTGCCGCCGCCTACGAATATCGCGTCCTGCTCGAGCACGAACGCCTCGAGATTGCGTGGCGTGCGTGCGAAAAACGGGAGATGGGTCGGCTTGCAACTGAATTGGCTGAAGCCCGCATAGAACCTCAGGCGGCCGGCGTCGGCGTCGCCATGGGCGGTGCCGATGAAAGCGACTTTCGGCTGCCTGCGCCGCGTCTGCGCGAGGAAATAGCGGATGAGGAGCAGATTGTCGAGCTCGACCGGCAGCGCGGCGCCGCCGATTGCGATGATGTGACGGCTCACGCCACTGCGCCGCCGCAGCGTGCGGCACGCAGGACGCCCGCGCACGATGACCGCATGCTCATTGCACCTCCTCCAGTTTAGGGATCGGCTATTCTATATCGCTCATGACCGAGCTTTCCTTGCGCGTACTGCGTCATCTCGCTGACGGCGAATACCATTCCGGCGCAGCGCTCGCGCTCGCGCTCGCTGTCACGCGCGGCACGATCTGGAACGCGGTGCGCGTGCTCGACGCTGCGGGGCTCGACGTGCACCGCACACGCGGCCGCGGATATTGCCTGTCCAGGGGATTGTCGATGCTCGAGCGCGACACGATACTGCGTCACGCGGGCGAAGCGGCGGCAAGGCTCTCGGTGGAAGTCTGCGATGTCGTCGATTCGACGAACACGGTGTCGATGCAGCGCGCTGCTGCCGGCGCACCGACGGGCAGCGTACTCGCCGCGGAACACCAGCACAGCGGGCGCGGCCGCATGGGGCGCGCGTGGCATACGAATATCGGCGGCGCGCTCACGTTCTCGCTGCTCTGGCGCTTCGCACAAGGTGCGGGCGGACTCGGCGGCCTGAGCCTCGCGGCGGGTGTCGCGCTCATGCGCGCGCTCGTGCAACTCGGCGCGAAGGACACACAGCTCAAGTGGCCGAACGACGTCGTGTGGCGAGGGCGAAAAGTCGCCGGCATGCTCGTCGAGCTGCAAGGCGATGCGCTCGGACCGAGCACCGTGGTCATGGGCATGGGGCTCAATATTCGACTTTCGGACGCGCTCGTGAAGCGCATCGACCAGCCCGTCACCGATCTCGAGACGGTGTGCGGTCGCGAGCTCGATCGCAATGCCGTGCTCGGCGCCATACTGGGTGAGCTCGTGCCTGCGCTCGAGCAGTTTGCCGAATCCGGCTTCGCGCCGATGCGCGCGGAATGGGAGCGCTATCACGCGCATCAGGGGCTTGAGGTAACGGTGAGGTTGCCGAGCGGCGATACGCAGATGGGCATCGCGCGCGGGGTGGCCGACGATGGAGCGCTCCTCTTTGAAAGCGGCAAAACCCTCCGGCGCCTGCATAGCGGTGAAATCAGCCTGCGCGCCTGCGCGCCGGCGCCGCAGTCGGCGCGCGTGCGATCGCGCGCATGAGTGTCCTCGCCATAGACGCGGGCAACAGCCGCATCAAATGGGCGCTGCACGACGGCGATCGCTGGGCCGAACGCGGTACCGTCCCGACCGCGCAGGCCGACGAACTGCGTGCAGCCTTTTCAACGCTTGCGCCTCCCGCGCGCATCGTGATCTCGAACGTCGCCGGTGAGGAAAGCGCGCAGCACATTGCGGCGGCGGTGGCGCCGTTCGGCGGCAAACCGTTATGGGTGGTGAGCAGCGCTGATGAGTGCGGTGTTCGCAGCAGTTACGCGGAGCCCGCGCGCCTGGGGCCCGATCGATGGGCTGCACTCATCGCCGCGCGCAATCTCGGTGACGGTCCGTGCGTCGTGGTGAACGCCGGCACGACGATGACAGTCGACGCGCTTTCGGCGGACGGCATTTTTCTGGGCGGTTTTATCGTCGCCGGTTACGGCCTGATGCGCGATGCGCTCGCGCGCAACACCGCGCATCTGAAGCTGCAGGATGGCGCTTTCAGCTTTTTCCCGGACGATACCGGTGATGCGATCGCGAGCGGCGCGCTCAACGCGCTGGCCGGCGCGATCGAGCGCATGACGGATTACCTTACAGAGACGGCCGGGACCGAGCCGATGATCGTGCTTTCGGGAGGCGATGCCGAACAGATCGAGCCTTTGGTGAGCGGGCGCGCTCGAGTCGTGGATAATCTCGTGCTGGAAGGCTTGTTGCGAATTGGAGCGAACGATGTCTGAAGGGCGCAAGGTCGGCGCGAGGCTCACTTTTTTCGTGCTGGCGATCGCGAACGCCTTGTTCTTCGCATACTGGTGGGTGAGTGTCGACAGTCGTACCACCGCGGTGTCCCGCATCGAAGAGCTGCAGATCAATCCCGATCGCATCAGGATCCTCAGCGCAGCGGCGCGTGGGCCGGGCGGGGTGCCTGCGAAAGCGGCGTGCCTGGAGTGGGGGCCATTTGCGGCGGCGGAGGTTACCCGCGCCGAGGGCGCGCTCGCCCGCCTGCGTCTACCGCAACCCGCTGTGCAGGGCAGCGTGACAGTCGAAGGGGTCAGTCAGTTCGTTTATCTCGTGCGCGAGCCTGATGCCGGCACTGTGGCGCGGGTCGCTGAAATGCAACGCGAGTTCCCCGCCACGCAAATCAACGCGAAGCCGTGTCCGCTCAACCTGACGGCGATGCCGTCGATTCCCTGAGTCGTCTGTCCGATTCAGCTCGGAGCCGAATTCACCCGCTACGATTTACGAATCTTGTCGAGCAGCGCGCTCGTCGAGTGTGCGTGTGCGAACGGAATCGCGTGCACCGAACCGCCCCAGCTGCGAGCTTCGGCTGCGCCGACGATATCCTGCGGACGCCAGTCGCCGCCTTTCACCAGCACGTCGGGCTTCAACTTCACGATGAGCGCGAGGGGCGTGTCTTCGTCGAACCAGGTGACGAGCGTGACGGCCTCGAGCGCGGCGATGACGGCCAAGCGATCGGCGAGCCGATTGACCGGACGGTCCGCGCCTTTACTCAGACGCCGGACGGAGTCGTCGGCATTGAGCGCGACAACGAGGCTTGCCCCGAGCGCGCGCGCTTGCGCGAGATACGTCACGTGCCCGCGGTGCAGGACGTCGAATACCCCATTGGTGAAGACGAGCGGACGCGGAAGTGCTGCGACATGGTGGGCGACATCAGCCGCAGAGCACAACTTCGCTTCGAACGCGGGGGGGCCGTAGGTGGCTTTTGTCGATGTGACGCTCACCCGGTTCGTCAATTCTGATATTCGAAAACCCGGACGACTTTCTGCACGCCGCTGGTGGTGCGCGCAATCTCGGTGGCGTCGTCCGCTTCCTGTTTCTTCACGAGGCCCAGGAGATAGACCGTGCCCGACTCGGTAACGACTTTGACGTGGACCGGGTTGAACTTGCGCGCGTCGAGGAAGCGGGTCTTCACTTTGGACGTGATGTACGAATCGTTCGCGCGCGCGGGGAAGGAGGTGCTGCCGGAAACCTGCAGCTCGTTATAAACGCCGCGAACATTCTCCACGCCGCGTGCGATTTTTTCGATGTCCGCCTTGGCTTCGGCGCTGGGGACTTCGCCGGTCAGCAGCACCATCCTGTTGTACGAGGTTGTGTTCACGTGCGCGCCCGGATGTTTCTCGCCGACGCGGTTCTGAGTCTTGAATTCGATCGCCTGATCGTCGGCCAGTATTGGACCTTGCCGCCGATCCTCGCCGACGAGATAGCCGCCCGCTGCGGCGGCTCCGCCGATTGCGACTGCGGCACAGCCCTGAAGGAGTGGAAGCAGCGCGGCGGTAATCAGAATGAGCAATATGCGCATTATTGGACTCCGAGTAAGAGACAATCGATCGCGTCGCAAATGCAGTGCAGCGTGAGCAGGTGCACCTCCTGTATGCGCGCCGTGTTGTTGGCCGGGACGCAGATGTGTATGTCGCCGGCCTCGAGGACCTCGGCCATCTTGCCGCCGTTGCGCCCGGTCAGCGCGACGACCGTCATGTCGCTTTCGTGCGCCGCTTCCATCGCCGCGATCACGTTGCGCGAGTTGCCACTCGTCGAAATCGCCAACAGGATGTCATTGGCGTGGCCCAATCCCCGCACCTGCTTCGAAAATATCTGGTCGTAGTCGTAGTCGTTCGCGATCGAAGTGATCGTCGACGTGTCACACGTCAGTGCGATTGCGGCGAGAGAGGGCCGCTCCATCTCGAAACGGTTGAGCAGCTCCGCGGAAAAGTGCTGACTGTCGGCTGCCGAGCCGCCGTTGCCGCATGCCAGGATTTTTCCGTCCTGCTTCAGGCATTGCACCATGCGCTCGGCCGCCTCCGCGATCGGACCGGCCAGGGCGTCCATGCTTTGCAGTTTGAGGTGCGCGCTCTCGGAGAAGTTCTCGCTGATGCGGCTGATCAAGTCCATGGCCGCGTATTGTACAGACCCGCGTGCTCACTCACCAAACGCATCGCGGATCCATTCGATGCGCGGCGGATCGCCTTCGATAAGCAGCGCGTCGAAACGGCAGGGCGGAAAAGTTCCCAGGCGCGAAAGATAATGTCGCGCGGCTTTCACCAGCCGCAGGCGCTTGGCCCGGGTGATACTCGCGGCTGCGCCGCCGAAAGCGGAGGACGCGCGCCGCCGCACTTCGACGAACACGGTCGTGGCGCCGTCGCGTGCGACGAGGTCGATCTCTCCCAGCCGGCAGCGATAATTGCACTCGAGCACCCTCAACCCTTTGCGCTCGAGAAATGCCGCGGCCATGGCTTCCGCTTCGACGCCGCGCCGGGTCACGGTCCGGCCTCACCCGTGGTTGTCCCTTCGCTGGCGCACGCTCCGGGCGGTCCGTATAGTACCGCCGTATCGAAAAGCAAGAATGGCCACAAATGCGGCGCGCGGCGGGACATGAGGACGATACCGGGCGGGCGACTAAGAGTCCTGGAGCCTCATTATATGTAGTCGCCACACCCATCGGTAACCTGAAGGACCTCACTTTTCGGGCGCTGGAAGTTCTCAGAAACGTCGATGTGATCGCGGCCGAAGACACGCGGATCACTTCGAAGCTCCTCAACCACTACGCCATCGCCGCGAAGAGGTTGATCGCGCTGCACGAGCACAACGAGCAACGCACGGCGCCGCAGGTGATCGCGCAACTCGATGCCGGGCGTTCGGTCGCGCTCGTGAGCGACGCTGGGACGCCTGCATTCTCGGATCCGGGCGCGCGAGTTGTCGCGGCGGTACGCGAAGCGGGTTTCCCGGTCATTCCGATTCCGGGCCCGAACGCCGCCGCTGCCGCGCTTTCGGTAAGCGGACTCGCCGGCGCGCATTTCCTGTTCTATGGTTTTCTGCCTGCGAAAGCCGGCGAACGTCGAAACGCGCTCGAAGGCATTGCGTCTTTGCCCTATATGCTTGTGTTTTATGAGGCGCCGCATCGGGTGATCGAAGCCGTCGCGGATCTCGCTCAAGCGCTTGGTGTGTCGCGACGTCTCCTCATCGCGCGAGAGATCACCAAGCTTTTCGAAACCATACACGAGTGCGCTCTGGGCGAGGCCGAAGCCTGGCTCCGTGCCGATACCGACCGCATCAAGGGCGAATTCGTTCTGATTGTCGAAGGGGCGCCGCATCGGGACGCGGCGGTGCTCGGCGAAGCGACCCGGACTCTGAAGATTCTGCTCGATGAATTGCCGGTGAAACAGGCTGCGGCTCTTGCAGCGCGCATCACCGGCGCCAGAAAAAATGAGCTCTACGCGCTTGCACTCGAGTTTCGCGAGAACGCAGGCGAGAGAACGAAACGCCGGGGATGATGGGCCTTAGCGGGGCTTTTAGGCGGGTGTTATCCTCGCTGAATACTCGCTCGGGCCGCAGCGCCCGACCGAGTTCTGCCTCCTGACCTCTGACATTTGACGCGCATGCAACGCATCACGATCACGCGGCCCGACGACTGGCATTTGCATCTGCGCGACGGGGAGCACATGCGCGCGGTGCTCGGCGATACAGCGAAGCGATTCGGGCGCGCGATCGTCATGCCCAATCTGCGGCCGCCGGTGACCACGACCGCAGCGGCGCTCGCGTACAGGGACCGCGTCATGGCAGCGATGCCGGCAGGTTCACGGTTCGAACCGCTGATGACGCTTTATCTCACCGACGAGACGCACGCCGACGAGATTGCACGGGCCAAAGCGAGCGGTGCCGTGCACGCGGTGAAATACTACCCGGCGGGCGCGACAACCAATTCCGATTCGGGCGTCACGGATCTCGCGCGCTGTGATGCCGTTTTCGAAGCCATGAGCAAGCACGGTATGCCGCTGCTCGTGCATGGTGAGGTGACCGATCCCGCGGTCGACGTCTTCGATCGCGAGCGGGTGTTTCTCGAGCGCGTGCTGGTACCGCTCACGGCGCGCTTTCCGGCGCTGAAAATTGTCGTCGAGCACATCACCACCCGCGAAGCTGCCCAGTTCGTGCGCAACGCCCGTTCGAATATTGCGGCGACGATTACGGCGCATCATCTGCTGCTCAACCGCAACGCGCTGTTCGCGGGCGGCGTGCGGCCGCATCTGTATTGCCTGCCGATCATCAAGCGTGAAGTGCATCGCGAAGCACTTATTGACGCGGCAACGAGCGGCAATCCAAAGTTTTTCCTGGGCACGGACAGCGCACCGCACGCGCGTCACACGAAAGAGACTGCGTGCGGGTGCGCCGGCATCTACACCGCGCATGCGGGTATCGAGCTGTATGCCGAGGCATTCGATGATGCCGGTGCGCTCGCCAGACTGGAAAACTTCGCGAGCCGGTACGGCCCAGACTTCTATGGCCTGCCTCAAAACGCTGACCGTATCACGCTCGAAAAAACCGACGAGACGATTCCAGCGGAGCTATCGTTCGGCGCGGAGACCCTCGTTCCGTTCAAGGCGGGTGAGACGATACGCTGGCGCCTCGTGTAAGCGAAGGCGGCGAGCCGAAGGAAGGGAGGTAACGGAGAGAAACCAACTGGTTTCCTCCGTTGCTCCCGTGACCTAGGCAGCGGAGAGAGCGTAGCGAGCCGAAGGAAGGGGAGGTTACGGAGGGAAACCATGGGTTTCCCTCTGTTCGTTCACCGCCAAGCCGACGGCCCCGCGGCCCGTAACAGTGTTACGGAAACGCGGGTATCGTCGGCTCGAAACCGCCCGACGCTGCTTCAGGATGCTTGCTCGAAACGAGCTCGCAGATCTCCTGAACGCGCGACATTGGCACGTCGATCATCATCAGCACCTTGCCCGCTGCCATGTCGCGCTGGAAAGCTTTGAGGCGCGAATTCGGTACCGAGCTCGCGACCATGCTGGAGGCCCACGCACCGAAGAGCGCACCGGCAATCGCGACGACAAGAATGGTAAAGAGCTTCAGCGTGACGCCTTCGGGCGGGAAGAAAACAACCAACGCGCCCGCGACTGCGCCGACGATACCGCCGATACCTATGCCCATCTGCGCGCCGTGCACGATGTCCGTTTTTTGCAGGACGTTCGCTTCGGGCAAATCGTCCGGCAACGTGTCGCGCCGCGACAGGAAGTGGATGTGCTTCACTTCGATACGGGCGAGCAGCATTTCGTTGAGCATCGACCGCGCGCTCGCCACATCGGGGAGCACGAAGTAGAGCCTACGCCGCATCAGCATGATTCCTCCCTCCGGCCGGGCGATGTGCCGGCCCAATAAGTTAGAACCGCAAAATTCGCGCCCAGTTGCAGGAACTTAGGGCAGCCGCGCTTGTTAAACTACGGTGCGAAGCTGGCCAGGCAGCCGCTGCGTGCGGGTTTAACCGGCGTTTTGTTTTCGTCGGGGCCGCGCGTGGAGGAAAGTCCGGGCTCCGCAGGGTACGGTAGCGGGTAACACCCGTCCGTCGAGGCGTTTGCGACTTTGCTGCTGCAAAGCAGCAAAGTCTCGCTTAAAGAAGGGTGTGGCGACACACCCGACCTACAGCGAGGCGCGGGCGTCGAAGACGAGGAATAGGGCCACAGAGACGAGTCTTGAGGTTAGTGCTTACTAGCTTCAAGGGTGAAACGCGGCAACCTCTACCGGGAGCAACACCAAATAGGCGAGCGATGACGCGACCCGCCGAGCTCGCGGGTAGGTGGCTTGAGCCGTGGAGTAATCCCCGGCCCAGAGGAATGGCTGTCCACGACAGAACCCGGCTTATCGGCCAGCTTCGCCTTTTCCGTTGTTATTACGATTTCCCACCTCCCCGTACTTAAGGTTCTACTTTAAGTACGCCCTTTAGTACCTTGCCCAAAAGAAGTTTGGTCGACGTCTGTTGCTTTCACTTGAGCAGGATGCGGTAAGTCTTTGTCGCGACGAGAGAAACAGGGTCGATTTAGCTTGACCCCCTCCCAAGTTTTCAATATAGTGGGATGAAGTGGTAGAAAGTGGGAGAAAATTAATATAGCTCCCTTCCTTTTTGCCATCGCGAGGGAGCGCGCGTGTTCCGGGGTATTTCTCAGTTAAATCTGGATGTTAAAGGCCGTCTGGCAGTGCCCGCGCGGCACCGTGACGCGCTTATGGAGCGCTGTGCTGGACATCTGGTCATCACGGCAGACGCCGACCGCTGCCTGCTGGTCTATCCCCTGCCCGACTGGGAGTTGATCCAGCAAAAGCTCGAAGGCCTTTCCAATCTCGACCCGCGCGTCCGCGAATTGCAACGGCGTCTCATCGGTTTTGCGGTTGACGTCGACATGGATGGAGCGGGGCGGGTATTGATTTCACCAGCGTTGCGCGAATACGCCCAGCTCGACAAAGCGGTGGTGCTGGTGGGACAGGGAAAGAAGTTCGAGCTTTGGAACAAGGAGAACTGGGAGCAGATGATAGCCAAGGCAGGCGGGTTCAATGCCGGAGGCCTCCCGCCGGAGCTCGAAGGCTTCTCCCTGTGAGCGACGCGCACACCGCAGTCCTCCTGCACGAGGCCGTAGACGCGCTCGATGTGCAGCGTGCCGGAACATACGTCGACTGCACCTTCGGCCGCGGCGGTCACAGCCGTCTCATACTCGCGCGCCTTGGGTCCGAAGGCCGTCTCGTCGCGCTCGACCGCGATCCCGAGGCGGTGGAGGCGGCTGCAGAAATCGACGACCCGCGCTTCACCATCGTTCACCGTGCGTTCGGGCGACTCGCGGGCCTGCTCGCTCACCTTGGCATCGCGCGCGTGCGCGGCATCCTGCTCGATCTCGGCGTGTCTTCGCCGCAACTCGATGAAGCGCGCGGGTTCAGCTTTCGGCGCGATGCGCCGCTCGACATGCGCATGGACACCACCACGGGAGCGACGGCTGCGCAATGGCTGGCGACGGCGACCGAATCCGAAATCCGGGAGGTAATCAAGACCTATGGCGAAGAACGGTTTGCTAAACAGATTGCAGCAGCGATTGTTGCGGCTCGGGAGCGCGGAGCGCTGGGTACCACACGCCAGCTTGCCGCGCTCGTGGCAGAAGCCGTTCCCACGCGCGAGCCACGTCAGGATCCGGCGACGCGTACGTTTCAAGCTGTACGGATTCACGTCAATCAGGAGCTTCAGGAACTGTCGCTAGTCCTGCCGCAATGCGTCGAGCTCCTCGACCCGGGCGGCAGGCTCGTGGTAATCAGCTTTCACTCGCTCGAAGACCGGATCGTGAAGCGTTTTCTGCGCGAGCATGCGCGCGCAGATACGCTGCCGCCGCGCCTTGCGGTGCGCGCGCGCGATCTGCCGCAGCCGAAGCTGCGCACCCTGGGCAAGGCGCGCCGAGCGTCGGACGCCGAGATCGAGCGCAATCCGCGAGCGCGCAGCGCCATCATGCGCGTCGCCGAACGACTCGGCGCGAGCCGGGAACTCGGGCAGGGGTCGAGCGCGCCATGACACGCTTCAATCTCGTGCTGCTCATCCTCGTTATTGCGTGTGCGCTGCTTATCGTCACGTCACAACATCAGGCACGCAAACTCTACGTTGAGCTGCAAAGAGAACAGGAGCTTGCGAAGCAGCTCGACATTGAGTGGGGACAGCTCCAGCTCGAGCAAAGCACGTGGGCCACGCACGCGCGCATCGAGAAAATAGCCGCACGCAACTTAGGGATGCGCGTCGCGCCCGGCTCGCGTATTCAGATCGTTGCGCCCCAGGCCTTGGCTGAGGAGGTGCGATGAACCTCGCGGCGTCTCCTGCGCTTGCGCTCAAGTTCCCGCCCTGGCGCTCGCGTCTGGTGCTGATGTTGCTCGTGAGCTGGTTCATCGCGCTCGCCGCGCGCGCGGTCTATCTGCAGGGTCTGCACAACGATTTTCTGCAGGAAAAAGGCGAGGCGCGTTATGCGCGCGCGCTCACACTCACCGCGACCCGGGGAATGATCGTCGATCGCAACAACGAACCGCTCGCGATCTCCACGCCGGTGGAATCGGTCGCCGCCAGTCCCGCGGACGTTGAGATTTCAGCCGAGCAGATGGTAAAGCTCGCGAATCTGCTCGAGCTCGACGTCGCCGATATCAAACGCAGGTTCGCGGAGACGAAGCGCGAGTTCGTCTATCTCAAGCGTCAGCTTCCTCCCGAGCACGCGGCGAAAGTGGTCGAGCTGAGCATTCCGGGCGTATTTCTGCAGCGCGAGTACCGGCGTTATTACCCGGCGGGGGAAGTGACCGCGCACCTCATCGGCTTCACCGATGTCGACGACAAGGGCCAGGAGGCGCTCGAGCTCGCGTTCGAGTCCGACTTGAGCGGCAAGGCGGGCAGCCGCCGCGTGATCAAGGACCGCCGCGGACATATCGTCGAAGACGTCGAGAGCATCCGCAATCCACAGGACGGCGCGAAGCTCGCACTCTCGATCGATGCGCGCATCCAGTACCTGGCGTTTCGCGAGCTGAAAAACGCGGTGAACGATCATCGCGCGAAAGCCGGCGGCATCGTAGTGCTCGACAGCCAGACCGGTGAAGTGCTCGCGATGGCGAACTTGCCGTCGTACAACCCGAACAATCGGGGCAAGCTCGATCCGCGGCGCACGCGCAATCGCACCGTGACCGACTTATTCGAGCCCGGCTCCACCCTGAAGCCGTTCACTGCGGCGGCGGCGCTCGAGGCGGGCGTGGTGAAGCCGGAATCGGTCATCCAGACGAGCCCCGGTCAACTCACCATCGGCAATCGCACGATCCACGACGCGCACCCCCATGGCGCGCTGACTGTATCGCAGGTGATTCAGAAATCCTCGAACATCGGTGCGGCCAAGATCGCGCTTTCGCTTCCCGCCCAAACCATGTGGACGTTGTTCAACCAGGTGGGATTCGGCGCGGTGCCCGATTCGGGATTTCCGGGAGAAGTACCTGGACGGCTGCGCGCGCACGCGTCCTGGAAACCGATCGAGCAGGCGACGATGTCCTACGGACATGGCATTTCGGTGTCGCTCCTGCAGCTTGCGCGGGCTTACACGATATTCGCGAACGACGGCGAGCTTGCGCCGCTCACGCTGGTGAAGCGCGAAGCGTCAGCCGATATGACGCACGCGCTCAAACCCGAAACGGCGCGCGCGGTGCGCGCGATGCTCGAGCTCGCGGTGCAGCCGGGCGGCACGGCGCCCAAAGCGCAGATTCCAGGCTACCGCGTGGGCGGCAAGACCGGCACCGCGCACAAGCTCGAAGGCCGCAGCTATGCCAACAAATTCATCTCGTCGTTCGTCGGTTTTGCGCCCGCGTCGAAGCCGCGACTGATCGTTGCGGTGATGATCGACGAACCGTCCGCGGGGCAGCATTACGGAGGCGCGGTTGCAGCACCTGTTTTCAGCCAGGTCATGGCAGGCGCGCTGCGCATCCTTGCGGTGCCTCCGGATGCGCCCGTGAACAACGTCGTGCTGCCGCCCCCGAGCGCGCCTGAAGTGAAGGAAGAAGTGTGAACGCGGCGCCAGGAAGGCAGATCTCAGATGTCAGCGTTCAGAGGCTCGGTGCGGCTTCACGCGCGTCATCGATCGACTGGTCCGCCATCGAGGCGCTGGCGGCGACGCGAGTCGTGAGCGACAGCCGACAGGTCGTGCCCGGAGATACGTTCGTCGCTTATCCAGGGGAGGCGCGTGATGGCCGCCAGTTCATCGCGGACGCCATCGGCCGCGGCGCCGCTTCGGTCATTTGGGAGAAGCGTGATTTCGCGTGGCGCCGAGCGTGGAAAGTGACCAACGTTCCGGTCGAGAACTTGCGGCGCCATGCGGGCGAGATTGCAGCCGAAGTGTATCGACATCCCAGCGCGCGGCTTTGGACCGTCGGCATCACCGGCACCAATGGCAAGACCTCGTGCAGCCATTGGGTCGCTCAGTCGCTTACGCGCCTTCAACGCCGGTGCGGCGTCATCGGCACGTTGGGCAGCGGCTGGCCGGGTAAGCTCGAGCCTGCCGTCAACACGACGCCCGATGCACTGTGGCTGCAGGGGCGGCTACGCGATTTCGTGCGCCAGCGCGCGCGCGCCGTCAGCATGGAAGTCTCTTCTCACGGGCTCGCGCAGGACCGCGTCGCCGGCGTGGAATTCGATGTCGCGCTTCTCACCAATCTAACTCGCGACCATCTCGATTATCACGGCACGATGCGCGCTTACCGCAGCGCCAAGGCGCGTCTCTTTCGCTTTCCGACGTTGAAGTATGCGGTGCTCAATCTCGACGACCGTTTCGGCGCGCAGCTCGTAGAACCGACACAGCAGCGCGGCATCTCTGTTCTCGGGTATGGATTCAATCGAACCCTGCCGCTCGCGCTGCGCGGCCGGCGCGTGCAAAGACTCGTCGGGCGGAACCTGCGCATGGGTGCCGAAGGGCTTGCGTTCGAAGTGGCGACGCCGTGGGGCGTGAGCGCGATCAAGAGCCCGCTGGTGGGACGCTTCAATGCGGCCAATCTGCTCGGCACGCTGGCGGTGCTGCTTGCGAGCGACAGCCGCCTCGAAGAATCGATCGCCGCACTCGAAAAGGTCACGCCCGTCCCGGGCCGCACGGAGCGTTACGGCGGCCGCCGGCGGCCGCTCGTCGTGGTCGATTACGCGCATACGCCTGACGCTCTGGCGAACGTGTTGATGGCGCTACGCGAGCTCATGACCTCAGCGCAGTCGCGCGGCAAGCTCGTGTGCGTCTTCGGCTGCGGTGGAGATCGCGATCGCGGCAAACGGCCGGTGATGGGGCGCATCGCGACGCATCTCGCCGACGAAGTCATCGTGACGAGCGACAACCCGCGGAGCGAACGGCCCGACTCGATCATCGCCGACATACTCGAAGGCGCGAATGGACAGTGTACGGTGATGGCCGATCGGACCAATGCGATCCGCAGCGCGATTGCGGGCACGCGCCCCGGCGACGTCGTCCTCGTCGCAGGCAAAGGACACGAGCAATACCAGGAAATCGCGGGCGTGCGACATCCGTACAGCGATGCCGCTGTCGTGCGCGCGGCGCTGGGGGAGCGCACGCCATGATGACGCTCACTGAGGCGGCGACGGTTCTCGCTGCGCGTCTTCAGGGAAGCGACATCCGGTTCGACGGTGTCAGCACCGACACGCGCACGCTCGAGCCGGGAAATCTCTTCATCGCGCTGCGGGGCGAACGCTATGACGGCCACGGCTTCGTGCCGGCGGCCGCGCGCGCGGGCGCCGCGGCAGCGATGGTCGACCCTGCCGGGATACCGCCTGAAGGCGAGCTGCCTTTGCTCATCGTCGAAGATACGCGCCTTGCGCTCGGCCGCCTCGCAGCGCACTGGCGCCGGCGTTTTGCGCTTCCGCTCGTTGCGCTCACCGGCAGCAGCGGCAAAACGACCGTCAAGGAAATGCTCGCTGCGATCCTGCGTGAAGCCGCCAGCGTACGTGTGGGACGGGTGGAGGCGGCAGAGGCTGTGCTCGCGACGCGCGGCAACTTGAACAACGATATCGGCATGCCACTGATGCTGCTCGAGCTTGGGTCCCGGCATCATTACGCCGTCATCGAAATGGGCATGAACCACGCGGGCGAGATTCGCTACCTCACTCAGCTGGCCGAGCCCGACGTCGCGCTCGTCACGAACGCAGGCCGCGCACACATCGAGTTTCTCGGCTCGGAGCTGGCAATTGCTCGAGCCAAAGGCGAAATTTTCGAAGGACTGCGGGCCGAAGGCACGGCCGTCATCAATGCGGACGACCCCCACGCTGGGCTGTGGCGAGAGGTGACGACCGGCAAGCGGTGCGTCGATTTTGGCCTGGAGCAGCCCGCCGCAGTCACCGGCACGTACGAGTTGCGAGAGCTCGACAGCGAAATCGTGCTGAAAACGCCGCGCGGCGAGGCAACGGCGCGTCTCAATGCGCCCGGCGTGCACAACGTTCGCAACGCGCTGGCGGCGTCGGCGGCAGCCATTGCGCTCGATATTCCCGTCTCCACCATCGCGGCCGGACTCGAGCACTTCTCCGGAATCAAAGGTCGTTTGCAGAGAAAGACGGGTATCAAGGGATCGGTCGTGCTGGATGACACCTACAACGCAAATCCGGAGTCGGTGCGCGCGGCGATCGCGGTCCTTGCGCAAGCAGTCGGACCCAAGATTTTCGTTTTCGGGGACATGGGTGAGCTGGGTCCGGATGCACCGCTCATGCATACCGAACTGGGTTTCTGCGCCAAAGAGGCGCGAATCGACCGTGTGCTCACACTGGGCGAGCACGCAGCGCTCACCGCCGAAACATTCGGTGCCGGCGGCCAGAATTACGGCCGGATTGAAGATCTCATTGCAGATCTGAAGAATGCACTCGCGCCGAACGTGACCGTGCTCGTGAAAGGCTCGCGTTTCATGAAAATGGAACGGGTCGTGGACGCCATTGCCGCCGACGAGCGCGAATCAACGAGCGAAAAGGGGGCGACGGGAAACCGATGAGCTCGCTGCGCTCCTGTCTCTTTTTGCCGTTCCCGGTCTTCCCACTCGCACGCGGAGGTTCGGCATGCTGCTAGAGCTTGCGCAATGGCTCGCGAAAGACATACGCGCGTTCAATGTCTTCAGCTACATCACGCTGCGCGCGGTGCTCGCATGCCTGACGGCGCTCATTCTCTCGTTCATCGTCGGGCCGGTGATGATACGCAAGCTCACCGCCTACAAGATTGGTCAGGCCGTGCGCAGCGACGGCCCGCAGACGCACCTTGTGAAGGCAGGTACGCCGACGATGGGTGGCGCGCTGATCGTCGTGTCGGTCGTGGTAACGACGCTGCTGTGGGCCGACCTCTCCAACCGCTACGTCTGGGCGGTACTGTGGGTCACGCTGGCATTCGGCGCGATCGGTTGGATCGACGATTATCGCAAGGTCGTTCACCGCAACCCGAAAGGCCTTTCGATGCGCGCAAAGTTCTTCTGGCAATCGGTATTCGGGCTGGCGGCGGCTTTGTACATCGCGTTTTCGACGAATCTGCCGGCGCAGACCGCGTTCATCGTGCCGTTTTTCAAGCAGATCACGTATCCGCTCGGCGCGGTCGGTTTCGTCGTCATGACCTATTTCGTCATTGTGGGCACGAGCAACGCCGTCAATCTGACCGACGGACTCGACGGTCTGGCGATCATGCCGACGGTCATGATCGGCGGCGCCCTCGGCGTGTTCGCTTATGTGGCGGGGCATGCGGTCTTCGCGAGATACCTCAATTTTCCGTTCATTCCCGGCGCGGGAGAGCTTGCAGTGATCTGTGGCGCACTTGCGGGCGCGGGTCTCGCATTTCTCTGGTTCAACGCCTATCCAGCCGAGGTTTTCATGGGTGACGTGGGCGCGCTCGCGATCGGCGCCGCGCTCGGCACGATCGCCGTGATCGTGCGGCAGGAAATCGTGCTCTTCATCATGGCCGGCGTGTTCGTGGTCGAGACGCTCTCGGTCATGCTGCAGGTCGCGTCTTTCAAGCTCACCGGCAAGCGTATTTTTCGAATGGCGCCGCTGCACCACCACTACGAGCTGAAAGGCTGGAAGGAGAACCAGGTCGTCGTGCGCTTCTGGATTATCTCGATGATGTTGGTGCTCGTTGGTTTGTCGACGTTGAAGCTTCGGTAAACGGTGTGTACGACTGGAAAGACAGGAAGGTGCTGGTGCTCGGACTGGGTGATACGGGGTTGTCGATGACCCGCTGGCTGGCCGCACGCGGCGCGCGCGTAAGCGTCGCGGACACCCGCGCGACGCCGCCGCACGCGAATGCGCTTGCCGACCTGCCGGGAATCGCATTCGCCACGGGTCCGTACGAGGCGGGCCCGTTCGAGAAAGCTGACGTAATCGCCATCAGTCCGGGCGTCGATCGGCGCGAACCTTTGGTCGCGGACGCGATTGGGCGCGGGGTTCCCGTAATCGGCGACATCGAAATATTTGCGGAGGCGCTCGGCGCGATCAGTTTGACGAGGTCGGTGCCGCGGCCGCAAGTGATTGCGATCACGGGCTCGAACGGAAAAAGCACCGTGACCGCGATGACGGGTGAGGCCGCGCGCGCGGCAGGTTGGAAGACCGTCGTAGCCGGCAATATCGGGCTCCCGGTTCTCGACGCGCTTACGCCGATCGAGGCCGGCGAACCGATGCCCGATGTCTTCGTGCTCGAGCTTTCGAGCTTCCAGCTCGAAAGCACGTCGAGCCTGCATGCGGACGCAGCGACCGTATTGAACATCACCGAAGACCACCTCGACCGCTACGAGGGAATTTCCGGCTATGCGGCTGCGAAAGCGCGCATCTTCGAAGGCGGCGGCGTGCAAATTCTGAATCGCGACGACAGCTGGAGCATGAGCATGGCTTTAGCCGGACGACGCGCGGTGACGTTCGGGCTCGACGCGCCGGGCGCTGACGATTGGGGCGTCATAGATAAGGTCATGGTGCACGGCGCCGAGCCTGTAATGCAGATCGACGAGCTACCGGTCGCGGGTCTTCATAACGCAGCGAACGCTTTGGCGGCGCTGGCCTTGGGCCACGCTCTCGGGCTGCCGATTGAAGGCATGGCCGAAGGTTTACGCCGTTTTCGCGGCTTGCCGCACCGCCTCGAGAAAGTCGGCGAGATGGACGGCATCGCTTTTTTCGACGATTCGAAAGGCACGAACGTTGGCGCAACGGTCGCCGCGCTGAACGGGATGACCCGGCCTGTCGTATTGATCGCAGGCGGAGACGGCAAAGGCCAGGATTTTTCGCCGCTCGCCGCAGCGGTGGCCGCGCACGCGCGCGCTGTGGTGTTGATCGGGCGCGATGCGGGCCAGATCGAGCGCGCGATCGCGGGCACAGGCGTCCATCTCCTCAACGCGCAAAGCCTGGAGGAGGCGGTGGCACTCGCGTACGGCGCGAGCCGTGACGGCGATGCCGTTCTGCTGTCGCCGGCGTGCGCGAGCTACGACATGTTCAGGAGCTATGTGCATCGCGGCGAGGTTTTCGTGCAGGCGGTGCAGGCGCTCGTTGCGTCCACGGCGGGAGCCCGCGCGCGATGAGCGTCGCCATGTATTACCGCGAGACCAAAAAACGCAGCGTCGTGCCGGATTACGACCGCACGCTCGTCTGGCTCGCGATCCTGCTGCTCGGCTTGGGCGTGGTCATGGTGTATTCGGCATCGATCGCGATCGCCGAAGGCGGCCGCAGCTCGGGTTTCCAGCCCACGTATTACCTCGTGCGGCATGCTTTCTTCGTCGCAATCGGGATCGTCTGCGCCGTCATTGCATTCCAGGTGCCGATGCGCCTGTTGCAGCAGGCGGCGCCGTACCTTTTCATCGGCGGCCTCGTGCTGCTGGTCCTCGTACTCATGCCGGGCATCGGGCGCGAAGTGAATGGCAGCCGCCGGTGGATTTCGCTGTACGTCGCGAATTTTCAGCCTTCTGAGCTGGTAAAGGTTTTCGTCGTGCTTTACGCAGCGGACTACACCGTACGCAAAGCCGCGTTCATGCACAGCCTGAAGCGCGGCTTCATGCCGATGTTCCTGGTGATGCTGTTGACCGGAGGTCTGCTGCTGCGCGAGCCCGACTTCGGCGCTTTTGCGGTGATTACGGTCATCGCCATGGGCATTCTTTTTCTGGGCGGCATGAACTGGCGGCTGTTCGCGGGCTTGATCGTGATGCTGCTCCTGGGGTTCCTGCTGCTCATCTGGACCTCGCCCTATCGCATGCAGCGCATCGTGGGCTTCATGGATCCATGGGCCGATCCGTATGGGAAAGGCTATCAGCTCTCGCACGCACTCATTGCGTTCGGGCGCGGCGAATGGCTCGGTGTCGGGCTGGGCGGCAGCGTCGAGAAACTTTTCTACCTGCCGGAAGCGCACACCGATTTCCTGCTCGCGGTCATAGCGGAGGAGCTCGGCTTCGCCGGCGTCGCGCTGATCGTGCTCATCTTCGGGTGGATCGTGGCGCGGGCGTTTTCTATCGGCAGGCGTGCGGCTGTCCTCGAGCGCTACTTCGCCTCGCTCGTCGCGCAGGGCATCGGCTTGTGGCTCGGCGTGCAGGCGATCATCAACATGGGCGTCAACATGGGCATGCTGCCGACCAAAGGACTCACACTCCCGCTCCTTTCGTTCGGCGGCAGCGCGCTCGTCGCGGCCTGTGTCGCGCTCGCGATCCTGCTGCGCGTCGATTGGGAGAATAGGCAACTCGCGAAAGGATTGACCGTATGAGCGTGATCGGCTCAACGGCTATGCCTCATCGCGCGCGCACCCTGATGATCATGGCTGGCGGCACTGGCGGGCACATCTTCCCTGCGCTGTCGGTGGCAGAGCACGTGCGCGCGGCCGGCTGGAACGTGGTGTGGCTCGGCTCGCGCGCCGGCATGGAAGCGCGCCTCGTCCCGGCGCGCGGCTACACCATGTCGTGGATCCGCTTTTCAGGTGTGCGGGGCAAAGGGCTCGTGCCGCTCGCACTGCTGCCGCTCAACCTGCTGATCGCTTTCTGGCAAAGCGCGACGGCGATTTTCTCGCGCCGTCCCGACGTCGTGCTCGGCATGGGCGGTTACGTGGCATTTCCCGGCGGCATGATGGCGAGTCTTTTCAATCGGCCGCTCGTAATACACGAACAGAACTCGGTGGCAGGCCTCACGAACCGGGTGTTGAGTTACGTCGCGGACAAAGTGCTCGTCGCTTTTCCAGGCGCATTCGGCAGCCGCTCCAACGTCGAGTGGACCGGCAATCCGGTTCGCGCCGACATCGCAGCCATCGCTCCACCCGAGCAGCGCTTCGCGGATCGCAGTGGACGACTGCGCGTGCTCGTGCTGGGCGGCAGCCAGGGCGCAACAGCGCTGAACGAAGTGGTGCCGCAGGCCTTGAGTCTGATCGTCGAGGGCGTGCGGCCTCAAGTCACTCACCAGGCAGGCGCAGCTCATCTGGACGTGGTGCGGGCGCTGTATGCGGACGCTCGCGTCTCAGCCGAAGTCGTGGCATTCATCGAAGACATGGCGGCAAGCTACGCCGCTGCCGACTTGATGATCTGCCGCGCAGGGGCTTCGACAATTGCCGAGCTCGCAGCGGCCGGCGTCGCCGCGGTGCTCGTGCCCTTTCCGTACGCCGTCGACGACCACCAGACCCAAAACGCGCGCTTTCTTGCCGACCGCGGCGGCGCCGTGCTCATTGCACAGAACGAGCTCACGCCCGAGCGCCTTGCTGCGCTGCTCCGCGAATTCACGCGGGAGAAGCTCCTCGCGATTGCCAAATCGGCGCGGGCCGCGGGGAAACCGGATGCCACCCTCGCCGTTGCAGAAGCGTGCATGAGGCTTGCGGCATGAAGCACAAAGTCAAACACGTGCACTTCGTGGGTATCGGCGGCATCGGCATGAGCGGCATCGCCGAAGTGCTGCTGAATCTGGGTTATCACGTGAGCGGCTCGGATCTCGCGGAAGGGGCGGTGACGCGCCACCTGCAGGACCTCGGCGCAAGCGTGAGCAAAGGCCACGCGGCGGAGCACATCGCCGGCGCGAATGCGGTCGTCGTCTCGAGCGCCGTCGACGATCAAAACCCCGAAGTACGGGCGGCGCGCGAGCGGAACATCCCGGTCGTGCCGCGCGCGATCATGCTCGCCGAGCTCATGCGTTTGAAGCAGGGCATCGCGGTCGCTGGCACGCACGGGAAGACGACGACGACGAGTCTCACAGCCAGCGTGCTTGCCGAAGGGGGGCTCGATCCGACTTTCGTGATCGGCGGGCGCGTCGAAGCAGTCGGTTCGAACGCGCGGCTCGGCCACGGCGAATTCATCGTCGTAGAGGCCGATGAGTCCGATGCGTCATTCCTTTATCTGCAGCCGTGCGTGGCGGTCGTCACCAACATCGACGCCGACCACATGGAGACTTACGAACATTCTGTCGAAAAGCTGCGCCAGGCTTTCGTCTATTTTCTGCAGCGCCTGCCGTTCTACGGCGTTGCGGTCGTCTGCATCGACGACCCGGGAGTGCGCGAAATCGTGCCGCGCGTGGCCAAAACGCTCGTGACATATGGCTTATCAGCCGAAGCGCAGGTGCGCGCGATCGATATCGTTGCGCGCGCCGGGAAAATGACTTTTCGCGCTGTGTGCGCGGCTAACGGTTCGCCGGCCGTGGACTTCGACGTAACCCTGAATCTGCCCGGCGTGCACAACGTGCAAAACGCGCTGGCGGCAATCGCCGTGGGGCTCGAGCTCAGTGTGGCGCCGGAAAAAATCGCCAGTGCGCTCGCGAAGTTTGGCGGCGTAGGACGCCGCTTCCAGCAGTACGGCGAGATTGCGCTGGCGGGCGGCGGCTCCTTTTTACTGGTCGACGATTACGGGCATCACCCGGTCGAAATGGCGGCGACGCTTGCAGCCGCGCGCGGCGCATTTCCCGAGCGCCGGCTCGTGCTCGCCTTTCAGCCGCATCGCTACACGCGCACGCGCGATTGCTTCGAGGACTTCGTAAAAGTGCTCTCGACAGCCGACGCGCTCGTTCTGACCGACGTGTATCCCGCCGGCGAAGCGCCGATCGTCGCGGCCGACGGGCGCGCACTCGCGCGCGCGGTACGCGTGCAGGGCAAAGTGGAGCCGATCTTCGTTGAAACGATCGCGGCCATGCCCGAAGCGATACGTGCGGCGGCGCGCAATGGCGACGTTGTCCTCACGATGGGTGCGGGATCGATAGGCGGCGTGCCGGCTGCTTTGCAGCGGGGAACCGGGTGATCCTGACCATGGCCGACGAGCGAACCCGCGAATCCGGCCCGGCCCCCGCTCCCCGAGCGGGGTCTCCGGCATTGCGCGGCGAGCTGCGACAAGACGAGTCGATGGTCAGGCACGTGAGCTGGCGCGCGGGCGGATGCGTCGATCGTGCATACCTCCCGGCGGACCTCGAAGACGTGTGCGCGTTCCTGCGCACGCTGCCGCCGGCCGAGCCGGTGTATTTCGTCGGGCTCGGCAGCAATCTTCTCGTCCGCGACGGCGGGCTGCGAGGGACCGTGATCTTCACGCACTGGGCGCTGCACGAGATCGCGCTCGAATCGAAAACCGAGCACGAAGGACACATACGCGTAGATGCCGGCGTTGCGAGCCCGAAAGTCGCGCGCTTCGCCGCTGTGAACGACCTCGTCGGCGCGGAATTCCTCGCCGGCATCCCCGGAACGATCGGCGGCGCGCTGGCCATGAATGCCGGCTGCTATGGCGGCGAAACGTGGACGATCGTGCGCAAAGTCGTGACGGTCGACCACGCAGGTGAATTGCACGAGCGCACGCCTGCGCACTACCGGATCGGCTACAGGACGGTACTGCGACGCTGCCAGCAAATTGCCGGGGCTCAACCGGCTACGGCGCTAAAGAGGCGCGCAGGGCTGGACGAGTGGTTCGTGTCCGCCACGGTGGAGCTCAAGCGGGGCGATGGCGGCGCGTCGCGAATCGAAGTGAAGGACCTGCTCGCACGGCGCATCGCGAGCCAGCCGCTCGGAGAACCCAATGCCGGCTCGGTTTTCCGCAATCCGCCGGGGACGTACGCAGCGAAGCTGATCGAAGATTGCGGCCTCAAAGGTCATGCGATCGGCGGCGCCGTCATTTCGCCCAAGCATGCGAACTTCATCATCAACACGGGTAAGGCACGCGCGGCCGACATCGAAGCTTTGATCGAGCTCGCGCAGGCGCGCGTGAAGGAGAAATTCGGGATCGAGCTCGAGCGGGAAGTGCGCATCGTGGGTGCGGCATGACGACATTGGGCAAAGTCGCAGTGCTCCTGGGTGGGCGCAGCGCCGAGCGCGAGATTTCGCTGCGCAGCGGCAACATGGTGCTCGGGGCACTCAAGCGCAAAGGGGTCGACGCGCATCCCTTCGATCCGCAAGACGAGGGGCTGGAGCAGCTGATCGCGCAGCGCTTCGATCGCGTGTTCGTCGCGCTGCATGGGCGCTTCGGCGAAGACGGCACCGTTCAGGGCGCGCTCGAATATCTCGGGCTGCCTTATACCGGCAGCGGCGTCATGGCGAGCGCGCTCGCCATGGACAAGTGGCGCACCAAGCTCCTGTGGCAGGCCGCGGGCGTCCCGACGCCGCCTTATGAGCTGCTCACGAACGCGAGCGATTTTCTGGGCATTGCGACCCGTCTCGGGTTGCCCCTGATGGTGAAGCCGGCGCGCGAAGGCTCCAGCATCGGCATGAGCAAGGTGACTTCGGTCGAGAAGGTCGGGGCGGCGTACGAGCTCGCCGCGCAATACGACGAAGTCGTCATCGCCGAACGCTTTATAGAAGGTCTCGAAGTAACGGCTGCCATCCTCGCCGACGAGGCGCTGCCGCTCATCCGGCTCGAGACGCCGCGTACTTTTTACGATTACGAGGCGAAGTACTTCGCCGACAACACGCGCTATATCTGTCCCTCGGGGCTACCGGCGGATGACGAGCGCGCGATCCAGGCGCAGGCGCTGCGCGCTTTCAAACTGATCGGATGCTCCGGCTGGGGACGGATCGACGTCATGGTCGATCGCTCGGGCGCGGCTTATCTGCTCGAAGTCAACACGATACCGGGGATGACCGACCACAGCCTCGTGCCGATGGCCGCCCGCGCCCGCGGCATCGAGTTCGACGACCTGTGTCTGCGCATACTGGAAAGCGCGCATGTGGGATAGGCCCGAGCGCCTCAATCGCGCGGCGAACGTGGTGTATGCGATCGCCTTCCTGCTGCTCGCGTACGGCGCTCTCTGGCTCGTCGTGCGCCTGCCGGTATTCGCGCTGCGCGAGATCCATATTGCGCAAACGCGCCATATCACGCACGCGCAAGTCGAGACGATCGTCAGGAACGAGCTCAAGGGGACGTTCTTCACGATGAACCTGCCACAGGTGCGCCGCGCCTTCGAGAAGCTGCCATGGGTGCGTGAAGTGAATCTGCGGCGGCGCTGGCCGGCGCGGCTCGAAGTGAGCGTCGTCGAGCACGACGTGCTCGCGCGCTGGGGCAATGTCGCGCTCGTGAACACGCAAGGCGAAATCTTTCAGGCCGCCTACGACGGCAAGTTGCCGATTTTCGTCGGACCCGCTGGTACTGCGAAGGAAATTGCGATTCAATACGATTTTTTCAGGCGCCATCTCACGGCGATAAACGCAACGCCCGCGATGGTGCAGGTGACGCCGCGCCGCGCCTGGCAAGTGCGGATCGACGGCGGTCCAACGATAGAGCTCGGGAGAGACGACGTAGAAGCCCGGCTGATGCATTACATCCAGGTCCATCCACGCACGGTGGGTGCGCTGAAGCGCCGCATCGATTACGTGGACCTGCGCTACGCGAATGGCTTCGCAGTTCGCATCGCGGAGCTGAAAGGGGACGACGGAGACCGCTCGCGTGCCTCCGCGGTGAAGCGCAAGGCGAAACAGACATGAGTAAGAGCCGCGACAACAAGAAACTCGTCGTCGGCCTGGACATAGGCACTTCAAAAATCGCAGCAATCGTCGCCGAAATCAAACCCGAAGGCGGTTTCGAAATCATCGGCATGGGGAACTGCCCGGCCAAAGGACTGAAGAAGGGCGTCGTCGTGAATATCGAGACGACCGTGAACGCGATCCAGCGCGCCCTCGAAGAAGCCGAGCTGATGGCCGACTGCAAGATACGCGAGGTCTATACCGGCATCGCAGGCAGCCACATCAAGAGCTTCAACTCGCAGGGCATGGTCGCGATCAAGGACAAGGAAGTCGGTCAGATGGACATCGACCGGGTGATCGAGACGGCCAAAGCGGTGCAGATTCCGAACGACCAGCAAATCCTGCACATCCTCAACCAGGAATTCATCATCGACGGTCAGGAAGACGTGCGTGAGCCGCTCGGCATGTCGGGCGTGCGTCTCGAAGTGAAGGTGCACATCGTGACCGGCGCGGTTTCTGCGGCGCAGAACATCATCAAATGCGTGCGGCGCTGCGGGCTCGAGGTGAGTGATCTCATCCTGCAGCCGCTCGCCTCCGCCATGGCAGTCGTATCCGAGGACGAGAAAGACCTGGGCGTGGCCCTGGTCGACATCGGCGGCGGAACGACCGATCTCGCCATATTCACGCACGGCGCGATACGTCATACCGCAGTCATTCCGATCGCGGGTGACCAGATCACCAACGACATCGCGATGGCGCTGCGCACTCCCACGAAGGACGCCGAGGATCTGAAGCAGCGTTACGGCTGTTCGCTTTCGCAGCTAGCCGACCCGCAGCAGATGATCGAAGTACCCGGAATCGGCGAGCGCGGCAGCCGGGAGCTCTCGCGCAAGACGCTCGCCGAAGTGATCGAGCCGCGTGTCGAGGAACTCTACTCGCTCGTGCAGGCGGAGCTCCGCCGCAGCGGTTACGAGGAGCTGCTTTCCTCCGGAGTCGTGATCACGGGCGGCTCCAGCATGATGCAGGGCATGGTCGAGCTCGGGGAAGAGATATTCCACATGCCGGTGCGCGTCGGGGTTCCGCATTACAACGGCGCGCTCGCGGAAGTCGTGCGACACCCGCGCTATTCGACGGGAGTCGGTCTGCTCGTCGCGGGCATGCAGCAGCATCGCCAGCGCGAGCTCGCGCATATGCATATCGGTTCGTTCCAGCAGCTGCTGGACCGGATGAAGAACTGGTTCACGGGAAATTTCTGATGCGCGCTACGCCTTTTGGAGTTTGGCCTCGCGACGTAGCGCCGCATGCAGGAGACGAAGGCGGGTGAGGCCCGCCGACAAAAGCAGCCAGAAAGCGAGAAGTTGAAGAAGTCCGAAAAGTAAGCAAAGGAGAAATTAAATGATAGAACTGATCGATGCAGAGTCCCAGGAAGCCGTAATCAAGGTGATCGGCGTCGGCGGCTGCGGCGGTAACGCGGTCGACCACATGATCGCGCAAGGCGTGCAAGGCGTGGAGTTCGTCGTCGCGAACACCGACGCCCAGGCGCTGAAGCGCAACCAGGCGAAGAGTCAGCTCCAGCTTGGCACCAACGTCACCAAAGGGCTGGGTGCGGGCGCCAACCCCGAAGTCGGCCGCCAGGCCGCGATGGAGGACCGCGAGCGCATCGCCGAAATGATCGCGGGCGCGGACATGCTTTTTCTGACCGCCGGCATGGGCGGCGGCACCGGCACGGGCGCTGCACCGGTGGTGGCGGAAGTCGCGAAAGAGCTCGGCATCCTCACGGTCGCGGTCGTGACCAAGCCGTTCGCGTTCGAAGGCAAACGCCAGCGGATCGCCCAGGAAGGTCTGGACGCCCTCGCGCAGCACGTCGATTCGTTGATCGTGATTCCCAACGACAAGCTCATGCAGGTGCTCGGCACCCAGGTGACACTCGACGAAGCGTTCAAGGCGGCCAACGACGTGCTCCACGGCGCCGTCGCGGGTATCGCCGAGATCATCAGCTGCCCCGGCATGATCAACGTCGACTTCGCAGACGTGCGCACGGTGATGGCCGAAATGGGTATGGCCATGATGGGCTCGGCCAAAGCGAGCGGACCTGACCGCGCGCGGGTGGCCGCGGAGCAGGCCGTCGCGTGTCCGCTGCTCGAGGACATCAACATATCCGATGCGCGCGGCGTGCTCGTCAATATCTCGGCGAACCGTTCGAGCTTCCAGCTCCAGGAAATGTATGACGTCATGGAAACGATCAAGGCGTTCGCCGCAGAATCAGCGACGGTGATCGTCGGCACGGTCTACGACGAGACGCTGGAGGATCAGCTGCGCGTAACGATCGTCGCCACCGGTCTCGGCAAGCCGGCCGTGCGTCAACAGGCGAAGCCGCAGCCGCTGACCGTCGTTGCGCAGAAGACGGGCACCGACAATCAACCGGTCGACGTCGACTACGACGCGCTCGAACAGCCTGCGGTCATCCGCCGGCGCAATCGTGATGCGACCGTCGAGGCGATGCGCCAATCAGGCGTCGAGATGCTCGATATTCCGGCGTTTTTGCGCAAGCAGGCCGATTGATGCTCTGGAGACGGCGTAATGGATGACGGGTAGGCAGTTGCAGCCTTTGGGTGCCGCTTGCATGCCGGCGGCATCATGAATCGCGTAACAAGGTGTAACGGCTTTTGCGGGCATTTTTTCCCGCATGTTAAACTTCGCCTTCAAAGAACTGAAAAAACTGAGAGATTTCAGTGATTAGGCAGCGCACGCTGAAAAACATCATACGGGCGACCGGAGTCGGACTGCATACCGGCGAAAAAGTCTATCTCACGCTCCGTCCCGCAGCGCCCGATACCGGCATCGTATTTCGGCGTATCGACTTGCCCGAGCCGGTCGAAATCAAAGCCGATCCCTACGCTGTCGGCGACACACGCCTCTCGTCATGCCTCGAAAAAGACGGCGTGCGTGTTTCAACCGTCGAACATCTGATGTCTGCACTCGCGGGACTCGGCATCGACAATGCGTACGTGGATTTGACCGCAGCCGAAGTGCCGATCATGGACGGCAGCGCCGGACCTTTCGTATATCTGCTGCAATCGGCCGGCGTCGAGGCACAGAAAGCGCCCAAGACCTTCATCCGGGTGCTCGAGCGCGTAGAAGCGCGCGAAGGCGACAAGTGGGTGCGCTTCGATCCGCATAACGGCTTCAAGCTCGACCTCGCAATCGATTTCGACCACCCGGTGCTCGAACGCTCGCGCCAATCGGTCTGCGTCGACTTCGCGACCACGTCGTACGTGAAAGAGGTCAGCCGGGCGCGCACATTTGGTTTCATGCAGGACGTCGAAACGATGCGCGAGCAAGGCCTCGCGCTCGGCGGCAGTCTGGACAACGCGATCGTCATGGACGAGTACCGCGTGCTCAACAACGACGGGCTGCGCTACGAAGACGAGTTCGTGAAGCACAAAGTCCTCGACGCGATCGGCGACCTTTATCTCCTGGGCCACCCGCTCATCGGCGCTTTCAGCGGCTACAAATCCGGACATGCGCTCAACAACCTGCTGCTGCGGCGCCTCGTCGAGCAGCGGCAGGCGTGGGAGTACGTGAGCTTCGAGCGTATTGAGGACGCGCCACCGTTTCTTGCCTGGCAGCCGCAACTGTCGACGTAGCACGGACTTCTTTATGTGTTGGAGCGGCTCGTGCTGGTCGTCTAGCGCGGCCTGTCCTTGCTGTGGCGGCGCACGAGCCGGCCGAGCGCGGATTTGAGGTCTTCGTTCGCGACGCTTTCCGCGAGCTCCCCAAATTTCTTAATTGCTTCAGGCGGTAAGCCCGACTTGAGCGATTTCCGGCGGGCTTCCGAGTGCCCACCGCTTACTTGCACCTCTATACGGATTCCAGTAACCTCGCTTTCGATTTCCCGTATCGAAACCAGCACGCGCGGTGCCAGTTGCTTCAGCTTCGCCGCAACCGCCGCATTATCAGTAGAAATAACGAGCGTTCCCGCCCGATAGCTTTTCACCCGGCTCGAGCTTACGAGTTCCCGGGGGGCGGATCTGACATAAAGCGTTTGCAGTTCCCGCAAGCGGCGCGTGCGCGCCGACAAAGCTTTCAGCTCTTCGGTCGTGCCCAGCAGCTTGCCGATCGTGTTGAGAGGCATTGCGAGAGCGACTCAGGGGAAAGAGACGATGGATATTATTTTAGTCTCCGGCAAACTCGCAAAGGCCAAAACGATAACGATCAGCCTGCCGCAGATCGCGCTTTTCACTTTCGCGATTCTGGCAACGATCGCGATCCTCACCACTGCCCTGAATTTCGCGATGCTGCGCCGCGCGGCCGACATGAACGTGCCGTACGTGCACCGCTTGCTCGCCTCCCTCCATCAGGAACAGGCCGCGCGCAATGAATCGTATCTGCGCGAGAACCTGAATGCGATGGCGCTCCGGCTCGGGCAAATGCAGGCGCAGCTGTTGCGGCTCGATACGCTCGGCGAGCGGCTCGCCAAGCTCGCAGGATTCAGACCGCAGGAGCTCATGTTCGGACAGACGCCCGGACAGGGCGGTGCGTTGTCTTCCCTGCCGAGCCAGGATCTTTCGTTCGGAGATCTGACCCAGCAGCTGGACCTCCTGACGCGCCAGGTGGACGACCGCGGCGACAAGCTCGGCGTCCTGGAGTCGCTCTTTACACTCGACAACGCGCGCAAGAAGTTCGTGCCGCCCGTGCTACCGGTCGAGGCGGCGTGGCACTCCTCGGATTTCGGCTGGCGCATCGATCCTTTCAGCGGCCAGCGCGCATTTCACGAAGGCGTGGATTTCGTAGCGGAGCAGGGAACTGCCGTCCGCGCTGCAGCGGGCGGGGTCGTCGTCTACTCGGAGTTCCACCCGCAATATGGTAATATGATCGAGATAGACCACGGCAACGATCTCGTCTCCCGGTACGCTCACGCATACAAGCGGCTGGTCAGCGCGGGAGACGTGGTTTTGAGTGGCGCCAAGATTGCCGAAGTCGGCAGAACCGGGCGCGCGACGGGAACACATCTGCATTTCGAGGTCCGGCACCGCGGAGTGTCGCAAAATCCGACACGGTTTTTGCGGCGGCCCGGCTGAAGCCGGAAGCTCAACGGACACAGGGTGGGGTGTTTCCCCACCCTTTTTTTATGAACCTACGCGCGGGTGTAGGTCCAAGTCTAAAGCCAGTCTTGACCAGTCTTAGCCATGATCCAGGGCGTCTTAAGGAAAATCTTCGGCAGCCGCAATGAGCGCTTGCTGAAGCAGTACGGGCGCATAGTCCGTGAAATCAATGCGCTCGAGCCGGAGGTTTCGCGACTGTCGGACGATGCGCTGCGCGCGAAAACCGACGAATTTCGAAAACGGTTCCAGGATCAGGTCGCGAAAGCGATGCCGGCTGCGGCCGACGACGACGAGACCGATACGGACAGCGCGAGCCCGACGAGCAGTACCACCGAGACCGCCGCCGAGCGCCACGAAGCCCGGCTCGAGCGCGTGCGCCGCGAGGCGCTCGAAGATCTTCTTCCCGAAGCTTTCGCCGTCGTGCGCGAGGCGGGAAAGCGCGCGCTCAACATGCGTCACTTCGACGTGCAGCTCGTCGGCGGCATCGCGCTGCATAACGGGAAGATCGCCGAGATGCGAACGGGCGAAGGCAAGACGCTCGTCGCTACGCTGCCGGCCTATCTCAATGCCATCGCCGGTCTCGGTGTGCACATCGTCACGGTCAACGATTATCTCGCCCAGCGCGATGCGGACTGGATGGGGAAAATCTATCGCTTCCTCGGCATGAGCGTCGGCGTGAATCTGTCGCAGATGGAGCACGACCTCAAGCAGGGAGCGTATGCCGCGGACATCACCTACGGCACGAACAACGAGTTCGGCTTCGATTACCTCCGCGACAACATGGTGTATCACACGTCGGAGAAGGTTCAGCGGGCTCTCTTTTACGCCATCGTGGACGAAGTGGATTCGATCTTGATCGATGAGGCGCGCACGCCGCTCATTATCTCGGGTCAGGCCGAAGACACGACCGATCTCTACGTGCGTATCAATCAGGTCGCGCCCAAGCTCATCCGGCAAAAGGAAGAGAAGGGCCCGGGCGATTACTGGGTCGACGAGAAGGCGCATCAGGTCATCCTCTCGGAGCAGGGTCACGAGCACGCCGAGGAGCTGATGGAGCAGGCGGGGCTCCTGCCCGAGAACAGCAGCCTGTACGATGCGGCGAACATCAACCTCATGCATCATCTGAACGCGGCGCTGCGGGCGCACACGCTGTTCCTGAAGGACCAGCAGTACGTCGTTCAGAACGGCGAGATCATCATCGTTGACGAGTTCACGGGGCGGCTCATGCCGGGACGCCGCTGGTCGGAAGGCCTGCATCAGGCCGTCGAAGCAAAAGAAGCCGTCGAGATCCAGAAGGAAAACCAGACGCTCGCGACGATCACGTTCCAGAACTACTTCCGGATGTACAAGAAGCTCTCCGGAATGACCGGCACGGCCGATACGGAAGCCTACGAGTTCCAGACGATTTACGGACTCGAGACGATGGTCATTCCCACGCACCAGAAAATGATCCGAGAAGACCGCATGGACCAGGTTTTCCGCACTTCGCGCGAGAAATACCAGGCCATCATCAACGATATCCGCGATTGCTACGAGCGCGGTCAGCCGGCGCTCGTCGGCACGACTTCGATCGAGAACTCGGAATTGATCTCGGGAATGCTCAAGCAGGAAAATCTGCCGCACAACGTGCTGAACGCAAAACAGCACGCACGGGAAGCCGAGATCGTCGTCCAGGCGGGGCGCCCGAAGCAGGTCACCATCGCGACTAACATGGCGGGCCGCGGGACGGACATCGTGCTCGGCGGCAATCCGGAGCCCGAAATCAATATCGTCAAGGCCGACGAGACGCTGAGCGAATCGGAAAAAGAGCGGCGCGTCGAAGAGATGCGTGAGGCGTGGCAGAAGCTGCATAACGAAGTGGTGGCGGCCGGGGGGCTGCACATCGTCGGCACCGAGCGCCACGAGTCGCGGCGCATCGACAACCAGCTGCGCGGCCGTTCGGGCCGTCAGGGCGATCCGGGATCGAGCCGCTTCTACCTCTCGCTCGAGGACCCGCTGCTGCGCATATTCGCTTCCGATCGCGTCGCCTCGATCATGGAACGGCTCAAGATGCCCGAAGGCGAGGCCATCGAGCATCCGTGGGTCACGCGCTCAATCGAGAATGCCCAGCGCAAGGTGGAAGCGCGCAACTTCGACATGCGCAAACACCTGCTCGAATACGACGACGTCGCGAACGACCAGCGCAAGGTGATCTACCATCAGCGCAACGAGCTCCTGCAGGCTGACGATATCTCGGCCACGATTACCGCAATGCGAGCCGACGTCGTCGCGAGCTATGTGGAGGAGTACGTCCCGACGGGCAGTCTCGAAGAGCAATGGGATATCGCGGGACTCGAGCGCTCGCTCGAAACCGAGCTCGGGCTGAAGCTTCCGGTGAAGCAGTGGCTCGAGCAGGATACCGAGCTCGAAGAAAGCGAGCTGCGAAGCCGCATCGTCGCGGCCGCACACAAGCACTATCACGACAAGGTCGCGCCGGTCGATCCGCAGGCCATGCGCGGTTACGAGCGCGCGGTCATGCTGCAAAGCCTCGATACGCACTGGCGCGAGCATCTTGCGGCGCTGGATTATCTGCGGCAGGGAATACATCTACGCGGTTACGCTCAGAAAAATCCCACGCAGGAATACAAGCGCGAAGCCTTCGAGCTCTTCTCGCTGCTCCTCGAGCAGATCAAGACCGAAGTGACCAAGCTATTGATGCTGGTGCAGATACGCAGTGCCGAAGAGCTGCAGCAGGTCGATGAACCCGAGATGCCGGTGAACGTGCAGTATCAGCACCCCGAATTCGGCGAGGGCGGCGCCGGCGGCACCGAAGCCGAAGCCGAATTGCAGGAAGAGGGCGATGTCGCGGTACTCGAGAAATCCGCCCCTTTCGTGCGCGGCGGCGAGAAAGTCGGCCGCAACGACCCCTGTCCGTGCGGCTCCGGCAAGAAGTACAAGCACTGCCACGGCAAACTGACGTGACGCGCCGCTCGCCTTGGGCTCGGGCCTCGGCGCTCACGAACAGAGGGAAACCTTTCACGGTTTCCCTCCGTAACCTCCCCCCCGCGGTCGCGCCGCTCGCCTTGGGCTCGGGCCTCGGCGCTCACGAACAGAGGGAAACCTTCTACGGTTTCCCTCCGTAACCTCCCTTCCCCCATGCATCTGAACTCATAGGCATGTCATGCCCGTCAACCTGAGTGCACCCGATTCGCGTGCCCTTCATCCGGTTGCCGGCGTCACGCTCGGTATCGCCGAAGCCGGGATCCGCAAGGCCGATCGCAAGGATTTGCTGTTGATCCGCCTCGATGAGGGCGCGCGCGTTGCCGGCGTCTTCACGCAGAACCGCTTCTGCGCGGCGCCGGTGATCGTCTGCCGCGAACACCTCGCAGCAGCGGCGAATCGTCCGATACGGGCACTCGTCGTTAATACGGGAAATGCCAATGCCGGAACCGGAACCGAAGGGCTCGCGCACGCCCGCGAGACGTGCGCGGCTGCTGCGAAGCTTCTGGCCTGCGAGGCCACGCAAATCCTGCCGTTTTCGACCGGCGTTATTATGGAACTGCTGCCCGTCGAGCGGATCGTGGCGGGCCTGCCGCGCTGCGTCGAGACCTTGCAGAGCGCTGACTGGACCAACGCAGCCGAAGCGATCATGACCACCGATACGGTGCCCAAGGCTGCCT
>DATLEF010000048.1:0-19891 GCA_035525455.1 Burkholderiales bacterium | reverse complement strand
GAGGACGCTGATCGCCGGAGGATCATTGGCGAGGGATGCGCGCAACACGCTGTGCACGAAAGGAAAATCCGCCATGTCGCGCAGGTATACCGTAATTTTGATGAGAGAGCGCAGATCGCTGTCGAGACTCTGCAGGACGAGGTGCAACTGGTCGATTATCGACTGCGTCTGCGCCGCGGCCGCGAGCTGTTCATGCGTCTGCACATTCAAACCGGCCAGCGCTTTCGCCATGCGTTCCAGCGTACCCGGAGCAAGATCGGTTGGACGCTTCACGATGCGTCCCGCAGCGGCATCGTACCCAAGCAGCCCTGAAACGAACACGAGATCGCCGCCGCGGGTGGCGTTCACGTAGCGGCCCCACGAGGCGACCCGCGCGTCGGGCGGTGAACGACGCACTGCGCCGCTGCCGTAAGTGATGCCTTCGATCTCGATGTAAAAATCGCGACGCGCGAGACTTTCGACGCCGATCGCCGTGCCGGCCGGCGCGCGCCCTTTGAAGAAGTGCGCCGCAACGCGCTCCATCTCCGGCAGCTCGGCCATGTTGCGCAGGTAGATGTTCACGCGCATCAGGTTGTCGAGGCTGCGCCCATGCTCCTCGAGCATCGCGCGCATCAGCTTGTAGATCGTGTACGTTTGCGCCGACAGCGGCTCGAGCAGCAGCCGCTCGGCGAGTGCACCGGCCGGACGCGGCCAGTCGATGTCCTTCAGCTCATCGGTGCCGTAAACGATCAGTCCGGTCTCGGGATGCGCACCGACGACGCCGGCATAGAACGTGTAGTCGCCCGCGCGCGTTGCGAGCTCGTAGTTGGACAGAGGGCCTTGAACCACGTGTCTGGACGTGAGGACCTTTTTCGCGATGCCGCGGCTCGCATCGGGAATGATGGCGATGGGATCGAAATACACGAGCGCGCCCGGACGCAGCAGCCCTGGAACCTGTGACGCGGTGCTCGGCGGTGCGACCCCGCCTTCGAAGAGCGCTGCACGCGTGCGGACGATCACAGGGAAGTTGCGCATCTCGCGTACGTAGATGCTGTAGAAAAGGAGATCGCTCTTGGACGCACCATGCTCCGCGAGCAGCAGCGCAAGGTCGTCATAGATGCGCGCCGCCTGCGCGACGAATGCTTCTTCCCAGCTGTCGGGCGCGAGGAGCCCGAGCGCGGGCGCGGGCTTGCGCCCCAGCTCGCGATAACCCGAGAGCGGAAGGCCCGACTCGCGGTCGAGCCCGGCGCGTCCCGATATGAAAAGGAGGTGCCCTGCGCGCGTCGCGACTGGAAAACCCGCAACCGGCGCAGCGATGCTCGTGCTTGGGACGATCTCTTTCTTCATGCTCACGCGGCGTGCGAGCGTCCGGGTTTTCGCGCGGCGGCAAGCACCGCTTCGGCGTTTTCGCGATATATCCTTCGTTGCGCAACGCTGTCGAGACGCTCCAGCGCAGGCAGGGCGCGTTTCGCCTCGGGATCGCCGATATCGAACGGATAGTCGGTGCCGAACATCACGCGATCGGCGCCCGCGATCTGGATCGTGAAATCGACCGACTCGGGTGAGAGCGCGCACGTGTCGAAGAAAAGCTGTTTGTAGTATTCGCCCGGCGCTTTCGAAATATTTTTTCGATAGTACGGATCGGCTTCCCAACCCTCTGCTTCGTACGCCGAGTTGAGGCGCCCTTTCAGGAAAATCAGATTGCCGCCGCCGTGCGCGAGCAGGAGCTGCAGCCCCGGGTGACGATCGAGCACGCCCTCGAAAATCATGCGCGTTACCGCGAGCGTCGTCTCGAAAGGCCACTGCACCAGCACTTGCACGCCATACAGCGGAAAGCGTGCAGGGGTGTCGGCGGAAACCGGATGCATGAAAAGCAGCACGCCGAGTTTTTCAGCAACGGTAAACAGCGCATCGAACTCGGGACCGTCCAGCGGGCGTCCGCCTGCGCTCGCCGGCAGCAGCGCCGAGCGCGCGCCATAGAGATCGGCCGCGCGTTCGAGCTCGTACGCACATTTGTCGGGCTCGCCGACTGCCAGCGCGGCCATGAGCTCGAGCCGGCCTTGTCCCTGCGCGGCTACGCGCGAGCCATGCTCGTTCAGCGCCCGTGCGTACTCGACGCCTGCCGCGCCGCCGGGCCACGCGACAAAACCGGGCGGCGGGCCGATCAGCTGCAGATCGACGCCGCGGCGGGCGAGGCTCGCGACGCGCTTCGGCACGTCGAATAAATTCTCGTCGAGCGAGTGCCGTGGACCGTCGCCGCGCTTTATCCAGAATCGCTTATCGGGTCCGCGTTCCGCCGCCAGTCCGAACGCAGGCTTGCGACAGAGTGAATCCAGAAACGCATCGTGGAGCGCGTGCGCGTGTGTGTCGATGATCATTGCGACGCTGCCAGGAAGGTTTGGTTATCGCGACGGACTCGCTGCCATCTCCACGCCGGCTTTCGGCGGGTGTGTGACGATCGATTTCAACTCCCACGTCGGCTGTGTGAGCTTCGTGAGATCCGGCTGGGGACGGCGTAACGAAGGAATCGCCGCGAACGCCTGTTCCATCGCGTGCGCTGCACCGAGCACCGCGCGATCCGCACGGAACGGCCCGACGGCCTGCAGACCGAAAGGCATGCCGTTGTGATCGACGCCGCAGGGCATCGAGATCGCCGGATTCGTAACGAGCGTGATGACATACGTGAGCGCGAGCCAGTGGTAGTAATTGCGGAGCGGCTTTCCATCCATTTCCGCGAGATAAAGCTGCGACCACGGAAACGGCGACACGGGTGTCGTTGGCGCGAGCACCAGATCGTAATCGCGGAAGGTCTGCTGGAAACGCCGGAACATGCGCGTTTGCTCGACGTGCGCCGATGCCATGTCGGCGAGCGTCATTTTGGCGCCGATTTCGTAATTTGCACGTACGTTCGGTCCGAGCGAGGCGGGATCCTTCTCGTATGCATCGCGATAGCGCGCCGCGTAGTTCTGTGCGCGGATCACGTCGAAGCAGGCATCCGCTTCGCCGAAATCGAAGGCGACTTCATCGCACGATTTGAAGAGATGGCGCATCGCCTGGATTTTCTCGCCGAATACGCGGCGTATCGTTTGATCGACCGGACACACACCGAAGTCTTCGGTGTAGGCGACACGCAGCGACGCGAGATCACGCGCTTCAGGAAAAGCAAACTCGAGCGGATTCACCGGGTACGAAAGCGGATCGCAGTCGTCCATTGCAGCCTGCGCCGCCATGAGTTGACATGCATCGGCGACGCTGCGGCCCATCGGCCCGACGACTGAGATCGGCGTCCAGCCGAGCGAGCGGCGTTCTACCGGAACGAGTCCGGGTGAAGGACGAAAGCCGACGACGCCGCAGATCGAGGCCGGAATGCGTAACGAACCTCCGGTGTCGGAGCCCGTGCACACCGGCAGCATGTTGCACGCAAGCGCCACGGCCGATCCGCCCGAAGAGCCGCCGGCGTTCAGCATCGGATCGAACGGGTTGCCGGTCGCGCCCCACACCAAGTTGCGCGAATTCGCGCCGGCGCCGAATTCGGGCACGTTAGTCTTACCGACGACGATCGCGCCTGCCGCGCGCACCCGCGCCACCATCGCGTTGTCGCGCTCCGGAACGAAGTCGCGATAAAGCGGCGAGCCGTAAGTCGTCAGCAGTCCGCCGGTCTCCTCGAGGTCCTTGATGCCTGCCGGCAGGCCGTGCAGGATGCCGAGCGCTTCACCGCGCAGCGCCGCTTTTTCAGCGGCCTTCGCTTCAGTGCGCGCGCGGTCGTAGCAAACGGCGGTTACGGCGTTGACTGCCGGGTTGATGTGCTCGATGCGCTCGATGCACGCTTCGAGCAGCTCGACGGGTGATATCTCTTTGGTGCCGATGCGGCGTCGCAACTCGACCGCGGACAATCCGAGCAGATCTGTATGCTGAGTCATGGGATGGGGGCAACGATGGATTGAGATTTTGTCGTAGTATGCCAATATTCGCGCGGGCAGCCACGGGGCATTCCAATGTGTTGGCTTGAGGACACTGCATGTTGATTTTGCCGACAATGATTTCGGCGACAAAGCGGCCTGATCGCGTGCGGTATCGCCTTCTGCCGCTCGCGGCCCTCCTGATCCTCGGCGCGAGCTCGGCTGCGGCTGCACAGTATCCCGAGCGCCCGATCCGCTATGTGCTCGGCAGCGCCGCCGGCGGTGGGCCGGACATCGCAGCGCGGGTGGTTATGGCGCAGGTCGCGCGGCAGTTGGGACAGCAGATCGTGATCGACAACCGCCCGGGCGCAAGCGGATCGATCGGAACCGAGACCATCGCGCGCGCGGCGCCCGACGGATATACCATCGGACACGGCAACATTCAGACGCTCGCGATCGCGCGCAGCCTGATGAAGCTCCCGTACGACATCGACAAAGACCTCCAACCGGTCGTGCACATGTATGGCACGCCCAACCTGCTGGGCGTGAACGTATCGTTGCCGGTGCAGTCCGTGCAGGAGCTGATCGCGTACGCAAAGAAGAACCCCGACAAGCTCCTCTATGCCTCGACAGGAAACGGTTCGAGCATTCACGTCGGCATGGAGCTTTTCAAGCTCATGACCGGAACGCAGATGGTGCACGTACCGTATAAGGCCGCCGTCACCGCGATCACCGACCTGACCGCCGGCCGCGTGCATCTCATGGCCGACAATATCAACTCGATCGGTCCGCACGTAAAAAACGGCCGCATTCGGGGGCTCGCAGTCACAAGTGCTAAACGGGTGCCTGCGTTCGCGGAGCTGCCGACAATGTCGGAAGCCGGCGTCACCGGCTTCGACGTTTCGGCCTGGGCGGGCGTGATCGTGCCGGCCGGGGTTCCGAGAACGATCGTGCAGCGCCTCAATGCGGAGGTCAACAAGGCGCTGATGACGCCGGCTGTCGCCGACAAGCTCCCCGAGCTGGGGCTGATCGTCGCGGGCGGGACGCCGGAGCAATTCGGTGCACATATCAGGAAAGAAGCGGTACGATGGGCGGATGTGGTCAGGCGCTCCGGCGCGAAAGCCGATTGAGTCTAAAGGAGGCGAACATGCATAAGGCACTGCGTTACTGCGCGTTGGTGGTCGCGTTGTCGTTGAGTCTCGCTCCGCTCGGCGCGGGCGCTCTAGAAATCGGCGATAAAGCGCCCGATTTCGAGCTTCCCAGCACCCTGGGCGGCAAGTTCAGGCTGAGCGATAACGCGGGTAAGAAGAGCACCATCATCCAGTTCTACGTGCTGGACTTCACGCCCACCTGAATACGCGAGCTGTCGTCCAGTAGGGACGACTACAGCAAGTTCGAAGCGATCGACGCGCAAATCGTCGGCATCAGCTCGAACGTTTCGTTTTCGCAGAAAGCGTTCGCCGATTACCTGAAGCTCAATTTCCCGCTGCTCAGCGACTCACCCGAGTTGAAGACCATTGATTCCTACGGCGTCCTGAATGCCGAGCGCAGGCTCGCGCGGCGCTCGTACTTCATCGTCGACAAACAGGGTGTCGTGCGGTTCAAACGCGTGCTCAAGGCGGGCGAGGAGCTGATCCCGAACGAGGAGCTGCTCCAGCTCGCCCAGAAACTGAACAAGACATGAAGAACATGCGAGTGCACGCAATTGCGGCCGCAGCCGTGGCGCTTCTGCTGGCGGCGCACACTGGCGCTTACGCGCAGCTTAACTACGGCGTGATTCCGAAGCTGGAGGAGATGAAGGACCGCCCCGCGGCTCCGGATTTCTCTCTGGTCAATCCGGCCGGCAAAAAGGTGTCGTTGCAGGATTTCCGCGGCAAGGTCGTGTTTCTCAATTTCTGGGCGAGTTGGTGCGGGCCGTGCCGCGGCGAGATGCCCGGAATGGGCAAGCTCTACCGCGAGTTCAAAGGCAAAGGCTTCGAAATCGTCGCCGTCAACGTGAAAGACAAACGCGACGATGCGCTGAAGTTCATGAAGGACCTGAAAATAAGCTATCCCGTCGCGCTCGATCCCGAAGGCGAGATCGGACTGCTGTACGGCGCGTGGGCGATGCCTTCGACCTATCTCATAGACCGCAAAGGCATCGTGCTCGCGCGCATGTGGGGGCCGGCGGACTGGTACAGCGACGACGCGCGCAAGCTCATCAGAACGCTGGTCGAGCAGAAATGACGGATACGTCATTGCGAGAAGCAGCAACGCTCCGCGGGAGATCCCGCCGCTACTTGCTGCTTTTGTGCTGTCTCGCACCGTGCTCTTTTTCTGGCGCATCAGCCGCGGATGTCTCATATCCCACGCGGCCGATACGGATCATCGTGCCGTTCCCTCCAGGTGGATCGACGGACGTGGTCGCGCGGCTCATCGGGCAGAAGCTCACCGAAAGCTGGGGGCAGCAGGTCGTCGTCGACAATCGCTCCGGGGCGGGTGGGAACATCGGCATGGGGATGGCCGCGAACGCGAGCCCCGACGGACACACGATACTCAGCGTGAGCTCGAGCTACGTCGTGAATCCTTCGCTCTATTCCAAGACCCCGTACGATCCGTTCAAAAGCTTCATACCGATTACGAATGCTGCTGCGGCTCCGAATATTTTTACGGCGCATGCATCCGTGCCCGTGAAATCGATTCCCGAGCTGATCGCGCTGATCAAAAAGGACACCAAGAAATTCAATATCGGCACCCCCGGCGTCGGCACCACGCCCGACCTCTCGGCAGAGCTTCTGAAAATGACCACGAAGCTCGACATCGTGCGCGTGCCGTACAGCGGCGCGGGCCCCGCGGTCGCTGCAATCGCTGGAAATCAGGTGCCCATCGCGTGTACCGTAATGCCGCCGATCATCCCGCACATCCAGGCGGGCCGTGTGCGCGGACTCGCAGTGACCGCGGCGAAACGTTCCAGCGCACTGCCGGATGTGCAGACCATGGCCGAAGCCGGATTCAAAGGCCAGGAAGCCGATACGCTCGCGGGCCTGCTCGTGCCGGCGGGCACTCCGAAGGCGGTGGTCGACAAGTTGAGCGGGGAGGTCCTACGCATCCTTGCGCAGCCGGATATCCGTGAAAAGATCTCGGCACAAGGCTTCGACGTCATTGCGAGCACGCCGGAGCAGTTCGCCGCGCAGATCAGGACCGAAGTCGAGAAGTGGGGCAAGGTGATCCGCAGCGCCGGAATCAAGGTCGATTGAGTTTTATAATTCGATCCCCAGCGGTGAGATACGGATTTCAGCGATGAGCGAAAGCTTTCCCAACAAAGGCCCGCAGGACATCGGCGGCGCGGCAGCCGGGCCGGTCGATACCGCCGATCACGGCATGAAGTTCTGGGAGCGGCAGGCGAACGGGCTGCGCCAGGTACTGCAGCGGAAGAGCATAACGACCACCGATGAGCTCCGGCGCGCTGCAGAAGATCTGGGGCCACGTTACTCCCAGCTCGAGTATTTCGAGATCACGACCTCCGCGCTTCGCACCGTGCTGCTCGAGAAAGGCCTTTTCACCGAAAGCGAGCTGAAACGCAAAATGGCCGAGATCCGCGCACGGTTCGATGTGCCCGACGAAATGGAATCGCCGTTGAAGAAAGGAAAAACGCGATGACGCCTGGCTATGCGACTCTCGATCGCGCCTTATCCGCGTCCACGTATACGCCCGCGCCCGAGCGCCGCTTCGACGTCGGCGATTGCGTGCGGGTGAAGCTCGCGTTTCCGCCGGGACATCGCCGCACGCCGTGCTACATCCGCGGCAAGACCGGCGTGGTCGAGCGCATTTGCGGCGCTTTTCCCAATCCCGAGGAGCTCGCGTACGGTTTCGACGGCGAGCCGAAGAAAGTGCTTTATCGCGTGCGCTTCCTGCAGAAGGACGTGTGGCCCGATTATCGCGGGCCTGCGCGCGATGTCATCGAACTGGAGATCTTCGAGCACTGGCTCGAGCCGGCAGAGAGCGAAGCGCGATCTGGAACACAGCACACCGCGCAAACGACATGAGCGACCAACCGTTCGACTATTACGCCGACCGAATTCGCAAAGGCGAAGCCGCGCATACGCACGATCATGGCGATCACGATCATGACGATCATGCACCGGTCAACGAGCACGACAATGGGCCGCCCGGTGAATTCGAGATCATGAGCCGCGCGATGCAGGAGCTGCTCGAAGAGAAAGGCGTGGTCACCGCGGAGCAGGTAAGGGCCCGGATGGAGCTCTTCGAGCAGGATTTTCCGTTTCGCGGGCCGCGAGTCGTCGCGCGCGCATGGGCCGATCCGGAATTCAAGAAGCGCCTGCTCGAAGACGGCAGGGCGGCTTGCCTCGAAATGGGTGTCGAGCTCGAAACGGAGCGGCTGATCGCGGTCGAGAACACGCCTGAAGTGCACAACATGATCGTGTGCACGCTGTGCTCGTGCTATCCGCGGGCCCTGCTGGGCATGCCACCGACTTGGTACAAGAGCCGTAATTACCGCTCGCGCGTCGTGTTCGAGCCGCGTGCCGTGCTGAAGGAATTCGGCACCGAGCTTCCGGACAACGTGACGGTGCGCGTGCACGACTCGAACGCCGACATGCGCTACGTCGTCATCCCGATTCGCCCGCAAGGCACCGAAGGCTGGAGCGAAGACAAGCTTGCGACGATACTCACGCGCGATACGCTCGTGGGTGTGACGGTGCCGCGGGTAAGCAGCTAGCGGCGGATTTGCGTCAGGTCGACCGGTCTATTTCTTCGGCTCGCAGCGCACGCGCACGATTCCGTCCTGCGCCTGGCCTTCTGCGCGCACGAGCTTCAGCGTCGAATCGTCGACGATGGTGAAGCGTGCGATGTTCTTGTCATCCGGCGCCTCGTCCACCGGACGGAATTCGAAACCGCCTTTGATTGGCACCACGCGTGCGGAGGTCTGAAAAGACGGGCTCTGCGGGTGATCGACCTGCGTAATCACCGTATCGGTGCCGCTGCGAATCACGTTGTAGCGAATTTGCATCCCTTGATACGGCTGACACCACGTTCCGAGCAGGAAAGCGACGTCGCTGCGTTTGGGGCCGGCGGGAACAGGGGCGGGGGCTGGAGCCCGCGGAGCGCTCGCCGTCGGAGCTGACGGCGCTGCCGGAGGTGCAGCAGGAGCGGGTATTGTGGCAATTGGCGGCGCGGGAGCGGACGGCGCCGTCGGTGCGCTCGCGACCGGTGCTGTCGGCGCAGCGCTCTTCGACGTGAACCACCACGCGGCCGCGCCTGCGATCAGTACAGCCGCCACAATGCCGGCGATCACCGGCGCGTTCGACTTCCGCGGCGCAGGCAGCGTCGTAGAGCGCACCGGCGCGGCGCCGGGGTTCCCGATCGCCTTGATCGCATTCACGAGCGGCAGCAGGTGCTGCTCCATGGGGGATTTCCACGCGTCAACCCATTGCGCCGTGGAAATGAAGAACTCCAGCGAGCCCGACGGCGTCACTTCGCGGATACGAACGGGCAGCACGGGCTTGGTCTTGCTGACCGCGCGCTCGACTTCCTTTTTCACGAATTGCGAGTCGTTCGACTGGTCCGAGAGGATCAGCACCAGCGCGCGGCTTTGCTCGATCGCGTCGATGATTGACTGGCCGTAGTCGGCCCCGGGCCCGACATCGCGCGGCGCCACCCAGCAGCTGATGCCGTTCTGCTCCAGAAAGCCGACGATGCGAAATGCGACATCGCGATCCGGACTCGCGTAACTGACGAAAATATCGGCCATCGGACGAAACGATCAGGCAGCACCCGCCATGGAGGGCGACAGTCTAGCAGCAACTGCGGCTGCAGCGGCCTCGCCGACGCTCTCTGCGGACCTCCGGCGCGGTTGCACCGATGCAGATCCTATAATGTGCAAGGTCTCACAGGATTGCTGCATGACATCACTTCGCTTCTCGGAATGGCGCCCTCATCCGTGGCACGGACTGCCGACGGGACGCGAGCCGCCGGTGTTCGTGAACGCGTACATCGAGATCACGCCTTTCGATCTCATCAAGTACGAAGTCGACAAGGAATCGGGTTACCTGCGTGTCGACAGGCCGCAGCGCACCTCGTCGCAGACGCCCGCGCTGTATGGATTCGTTCCGCGCACCTATTGCGGCGAACGCGTGAGAAGCCTCTGCCCCGGTGCACTGCGCGGCGACGGCGATCCGCTCGACATCTGCGTCATAAGCGAACGCCCGATCGACCATTCCGAGATCATCGTGCCGGCGCGCGTCGTCGGCGGCATCCAACTCCTCGACCGCGGCGAGGCCGACGACAAGATCATCGCGGTGCTGGAAAACGACTTGATCTGGGGCAACGCGCAGGACGTGTCCGAATTACCCGCGATACTCGTCGAGCGCCTGCGGCATTATTTCAGCACTTACAAGCTGGTATCGGGACAGGACCCGCCGATCGTCATTCAACAGACGTATGGACGCGAGAAAGCCGTGCAGGTGATCGACGCGGCCATGAAGGATTACGCGGCGCTCATCTCGAGCGCGGGCACCGCGACCGCGAAGGACAGCGGACCGTGGCCGACACCAACCGATCAGCGAGCTGATGGATAACGGCGCTGACGCGGCGAGATTCATCGCCCATCTCGACATGGACGCTTTTTACGCGTCGGTCGAATTGCTGCGATACCCCGAGCTCCGCGGCAAGCCCCTTGTGATCGGCGGACGCCGGCGCATCGTCGAGGATCTTTCGCGCGGCACGGCTTTCCCGACGCTGCGGGATTACACCGGCCGCGGCGTGATCACCACGGCCACATATGAAGCGCGCGCTTTCGGTGTTCATTCCGGCATGGGACTCATGAAAGCGGCGAAGCTTGCGCCGGATGCGCTGATCCTGCCCGCGGATTTCGACGAATACCGGCGCTACTCGCGGCTTTTCAAAGAAGCGGTGCGTGAGATCGCGACGCATGTGGAAGACCGCGGCATCGACGAGATTTATATCGACCTGACCGCGCTGGTTGGCGAAGGGACGGACGCATCCAGCAACTGGCTGCGCGCGCGCGAGGTGGGTGGGGCTATTCAGTGCGCAGTGCGCGAGAGAACCGGGCTCTCGTGCTCGATCGGGATCACACCCAACAAGCTGCTTTCCAAGATCGCGTCGGAGCTGGACAAGCCGGGCGGACTCACGATACTCGGCACAGCGGAAATCGAGGCGCGCGTCTGGCCGCTCGCGGCACGTAAGCTGAACGGCATCGGACCCAAAGCGAGTGCGCGCCTGGAAGCGCTCGGCATCCGCACGATCGGCGACCTTGCGCGGGCGGATCCGGTGCTGCTGCTCGAGCAGTTCGGCAGGAGCTACGGCGCATGGATGCACGAGGCGGCGCACGGACGCGATGCGCGCGAGGTTGTCACGCACAGCGAGCCGAAGTCGATCAGCCGCGAGACGACTTTCGAAGACGATCTGCATCCGGTGCGCGATCGCGAGCGGCTTTCGCGGATCTTCACCGACCTCTGCGTCCGGCTGGCCGACGACCTGCAAAGAAAAGGCTACGTCGGAAAAACGATCGGGCTCAAGCTCCGCTACGATAATTTCAGGACGGTGACGCGCGACTGCACGATCCCTCAGCCCACGGGTGACGCCGCTACGATACGGCGCGCGGCGGGCGAATGCCTCAAGCGCGTGCCGCTCGACCGGCGTATACGCCTGCTCGGCGTGCGCGTGGGCACGCTCAGCAAAGCCGGCGCACACGCGCAGCAGGCCGCACCGCCTCGCACCGCACACACGCCGACCCTCTTCGATACCGAATCACTGCAATGACGAGCGATGCGCGGCGCTTCGATCGAAGCCGCCGCGTTTTCATGCAGCGCGCGGCACGAGGCGGAGGGTTTGCGCTCCTCGCTTCATACCTGCCCGTTCACGCGCAGCCCCAGACGCTGGCGATCTCCGGGATTGTGGTGCGCGAGCTCACCGCGCTCGATACATTCATGACGACGTTCGTGCAGGAGCAACGCATACCGGGCGCGGCGCTCGCAGCGACGAAGGACGGGCGCCTCGTGTATGCGCGAGGCTTCGGCACGGCCGATCGCGGGCGCAACGAGGACGTCAAGCCGACAGCGCTGTTTCGAATCGGGAGCGTATCCAAGCCACTCACGGCAGTCGCCGTCCTCCAGCTCGTCGAACGCGGCAGGATCGCGCTCGATGACAAGGTATGGGACACGCTCGCGTTGCCGGAGCCCGCGGATCCGCGATGGAAGCAGATCACGCTGCTGCATTTGCTGCAGCACACCGGCGGCTGGGACCGGCGCAGGAATTTCGATCCCATGTTCGCTGCTGCACATATCGCGAAGACGCTGGACGTTGCGCTGCCGCTCACCGTGCACGACGTCGTGCGGTACATGCTCGCGCAGCCGCTCGATTTCGAGCCCGGCGCCCGGCATGCGTACTCGAACTTCGGTTACTGCCTGCTGGGACGCGTCATCGAACGTGTCGCGGGGTTGGCGTACGAGCGTTACGTCCAGCAGGAAGTGCTCGCTCCGCTGGGCATACGCCGCATGCGGCTGGGGAAGACATTGATCACTCAGCGTGCCCCGGGCGAAGTCGTCTATTACGACGACCAGCAGCGTTTTGGACCCGCGATCGTGGGCAGGGTCGGCGAGCGCGTGCCTTTTCCGTACGGCGTCTGGTCAATGGATCTGATGGATGCAAACGGCGCCTGGCTGGGTTCCGCGGTCGATCTCGTGCGTTTCACCTCTGCTTTCGACGATCCTCAAACGTGCAGGATCCTGCGCCCCGAATCGATCGCAGCGATGTTTCGACGTCCCGAAGGTGTTGCGGGCATCGAGGTCGAAGGCAACTACTATGGCTGCGGCTGGACGGTGTGGAATTCCGAGCGGCCGGATCGCGCCCATGCCTCACATGCGGGACTGATTCCCGGCACTGCGGCGTACCTTGCACGCAGGCACGATGGCGTGAACTGGGCGGCGCTCTTCAATACGATGAATGGAGCCGACGGCAGGCAGCTCGCAAACAAGATTCGGGATGCGATGCCTAAGGCGCTGGAGCGCGTGTCGGCGTGGCCGGCGTCGGACGCTTTCTCGGGATTGCTTTAAGCGCTGTTATTGCGCTTTCATGCCGGTCGCTTTCACTACTTTGCCCCAGCGCTCGTAATCCGCGCGTATTTTCGCGCCGAGCGCTTCCGGCGTGAGGATTTCCACGTCAACGCCGGCGCCGACCAGTTTCCAGCGCATGTCCGGATCCGTGAGGGCTCGCGTCGCTTCGCGGTTCAGGCGCTCGATGATCGCGCGCGGCGTGCCGGCGCGCGTGAGCAGCGCGTACCACGAAGTCGCCTCATAGCCCGGAAGTGTCTCGGCGACGGTGGGCAGGTCGGGGAAAACCCGCTGCCGCTTCGTACCCGTCACTGCCAGCGCGCGCACGCGGCCTTGCTTGATGTACGTGAGGCTCGAGGAGAACGCGGAGACGAGCATTTGAATCTCACCCGTCACGAGGGCCACGAGTGCCGGCGCGGCGCCTTTATAAGGTACGTGAGTCAGCTCCACTGCGGCCATGATCTTGAAGAGCTCGCCCGCAAGCTGACCGGTCGAGCCCTGGCCCGAGGAGCCGAAGTTGATCGTTCCCGGCCGTTCCTTTGCGAGCGAGATCAGCTCTTTCACCGAGTGCGTCGGCATGGCCGTGCTGACCATCAGCGCCAGCGGGCTGTTGCCGATCAGCGCAACGGGCGCGAAATCTTTCTCGACGCTGTAGTTGAGCTTGATGAAATGCGGTGCGACCGCGGCGGTGCCGTTCGCCATGACGCATAGCGTGTAACCGTCGGCGGGCGCATGGGCAACGACTTCCCCAGCGACGCTGCCGCCCGCGCCGGGGCGGTTGTCGACGACGATCTGCTGGCCGAGCAGCTCGGAGAGCTTGCTGGAAAAAATTCGAGTGACGACGTCAGTCGGACCGCCTGCCGCCTGCGCGACGACCATGCGGATCGGTTTCGTGGGATAGCTCTGTGCGGGAGCGATGCTCGCGAAGACTGCGAGTGCGGCGACCAGCACGAGCAGCGATGTGCGTTTCTTGGTCATTTTTTTTCGTCTGCAGCCCACAGCCTCTTGGGCGGGATGCGGTACGCCACGTATGCCGCCAGAGCGGCGACCGCCGAAGCGCAGAGGAATGCGCGATGGAAAGCGTGCACGACCGTTTCGAGTTGTAGACGGCTCGCCTGCTGCGCGATCGTCTGGCGGTCGGCGTCCGGGATCATGGCGAAAACGATGGCGCCGAAAAGCGCGGCCCCCGCGGCGCCGCCGGTCGAGCGCGACAGCGAAACCGTCGCCATCGCCGCGCCCAGTCTCTCGCGTCCGGCGGCGGTCTGCACCACCACCTGATTGACCGACATGACCGTGCCCAATCCTGCTCCGGTGATGAAACCGAGGACGACCACCCATCCGAGATGCGGCGGCAGCAAGCCGAGCAGCAGAAGTCCTGCGCTCGTCAGCGCCATGCCATACACGGGAATCGGATGCGGGTAACCGGTTTTGCGCAGGATACGCGTAGCGATCACCGCGGCCGTGACCTGGCCCAGGGTCACGGGCAGCAGCAACAAGCCTGAAGCCTGCGCGCTCAATTGATGGCCCAGCTGCAGATAAATCGGCAAAAAGAAAATGATCGCGAACATGCACGCCGCAAACAGCATCACGAGCACGCTCGACAACCGTATGGTCGCATCTCGAAAAAGCTCGACCGGAAGAAACGGCGTGCGATGGCGCCGCTCGTGCCACGTCAGCGCGATGAGGGATACGAGCGCGACGGCTGCAATCGCGAAGCTCACGTTCGAGCCCCACTCGAACCTGTGACCTCCCGAGGTGAGCCAGAAGAGCGTGCCGAGCGCACCCACGGCAAACAGCAGATGGCCCGGTATGTCGGTGCCGCTCTCTGTCTGTGGATGCCGTTCGCCCGCGGGCAACTGGCGCAGGCGCCACGCGGCAAAAAGAGCGAGCGGCACATTCGCGAGAAACAGCCAGCGCCAGCTGATGTGCGACACCACGACGCCGCCCACGATCGGACCGCCGATGCTTGCGGTCATGAACACGATTGCGAAGTAACCTTGAAACCGTATGCGCTCGATGGGTGAGACGAGCTCGCCGACGAGTGCGTGCGAAAGCGACATGAGCCCGCCGCCGCCGAGGCCCTGGAGCGCGCGTGCGGTGATGAGCTGCGGCATCGTCTGCGCGGCGGCGCACGCAATCGAACCGACCGTGAATATCGCGAGCGCAATGAGCAGCACGCTGCGTTTGCCGCGCAGGTCGCCAAGGCGACCGTACACCGGAACGATGGTCGCCGCGGCGAGCAGATACGCTGCCGCGATCCACGAGCTGTCGCGCAATCCTCCGAGATTGCCGGCGATGGCCGGCGTTGCAGTCGCGAGCAGCGTCTGGTCGACCGCCGCCATGAACATCGGCAGGAAGATCGCAACGAAGAGATTGAGAAACTGCGCGCGGGTGACCGGACTGCCTGTGCCGGGTTCAGTCGTCTCTGCAGGAGGAGGGGCTGCGCTCATGAGGCAGCGATGATACAACCCGCATGCCTGCGCCATTGCGTGCGCGTTCTCAGGGTGTTGCCTGTGTATACGTCATTCCAGCGCCAGGCTGGAATCCAGGCAGCATTGAGCGTGAACTGCATCCTCGCCTGGACTCCAGCCTGGCGCTGGAGCGACGAAGCAAGCCGCTATGATCGTGATTTGAAGCGCGGGTGCGGCGCGCGCGTGAGCGCGTCAGGCGCTTCGTACGGCCGGTGGCCTTCGACTTGCGCGGCGTAGAGAACGCGGCGGTGCGCCGGATCGAACGCTTCGCGCCGGTGCAGCGTTGCGCGGTTGTCCCAGACCACCACGTCGCCCACGGCCCAGCGATGCTCGTACCAGAAACGCGGCTGTGTGGCGTGCGCCCACAATTCGTCGAGCAACGCTTCGGATTCCTCGAGCGAGCAGCCATTGACGTACGCGCTATGCCGCCTGCCGAGGAACAGCATGTTGCAGCCGGTTTCAGGATGCGTCGAAATAATGGGATGACTCGGCCCGGGCAGGGTGCGAATGTCTGTGGTTAGCGATGCGCCCGGCCGCAGCTTCATTGCGGTGTCGATAACGTTGCCCTGCTTGATGGTCATGGCGGAGATGCGTTTCCTCACGTCGCTCGAAAGCGCATCGTAAGCGGCGTACGTATTGAGAAAATACGTGTTGCCGCCCAGTTCCTGCGGCGGAACTTCCCTGGCGACGAGCATGCGCGCCGCAGTCGGCTTCTCCTTGAACGAAAAATCCGAGTGCCATACGACTTCGCCGTCGCCGAGAATACCGACGGGCTTACCGTTTTCGTGCAGGTTCGTGACGACGGTCACTTCCGGCGGCAGGTTGAAAACCTGGTTGGCGGTGCGTTCTGCGAGATCGCGCTGATGCAGGTTGGACGAAGTGACCGGCGTGCCGAAGCGTCGCACGAGCCTGACCAGATCTTCCGCGGTGAGCGATTGTCCTCTGAAAACGAGCATGACCTGCTCGAGCCAGGCTGCGTGCAGCAACTCGAACGCGCCGTCGTCGATCGCTCTCAAATCGATGTTGCGGACTTCGGCGCCGAGCGCGGCGTCCACCGGCACGACGTCGAATTGCGTGCGCACAGGATTGCGGCGCGCTTGCGGCGTGGGGGTCATGAACGGGTCCTTTCGAGCATGTTTGTATACTAGCACTGCATTTCACGGGTGACTTCCATGATCGAACGCATCGAAATCTTCGTAACCGCACTCTCGGCGCGCCTGCAGCGCATATTCTCGAGCGGCCCGTACGACACCGGCCCGGCCGAGCGCATCCTGGGGAAACCGGTGCTGGTTAAAATCTACGCGGACGGTGTTATCGGACTCGGACAGATACGTCCGATCAGCCCGGGTCATTTCGTCGCCGATACGACCCAAAGCGTCGTGTCCGCAGTCAAGGAGGTCTACGGCCCCGCGCTGATCGGAAAATCGATATTCGATATCGAATCGATCAACGAGATGTTCGACAACCGTCTCGCGGGAAATCCGGCGGCGCGCGCCGTGCTCGACATCGCGGTGCGCGATGCGATGGGCAAAGCACTGTCGATGCCGCTTTACAACCTGATCGGCGGTTGCTGCCAGCCGCGCATCCCGCTCGAATGGTCGGTCAGCATGGCCGAGGACATCTCGACGATGGTGGCGGAGGCGAAACGCGCTGTCGACGAGTTCGGCATCCGGGTGCTGTGTCTGAAAATGGCCGATCGCCGCGGGTGGCGGCAGGACGTGAAGAATTTCGAGGCCGTGCGCAAAGCCGTCGGCGGCGACGTGATGATCGGCGTCGATCCCAACACCGGCTGGACGCTTGCCGACGCGTTGTCGGCCGTGCACGCGCTGAAGCCGCTCGGGCTCGGTTATATCGAGCAGCCGATCGCGCGCCGCGATCTCAGTGGACTCGCGGAAGTGCGGCGTGCTGCCGGCGGCGTACCGGTCATGGCGGACGAGGGCCTCTTCACGCTGCAGGACGCCTATGCGCTCGCTGAAGCGCGCGCGGTCGACGCACTCTGCATCAAGCTCTATAAAGTCGGCGGCATCACCGCTGCGAAAAAGATTGCCGCTGTTGCCGAAGCCGCGAATATCCAGTTGAACTGCGGCGGGCTCGCGGTGCAATCGCAGCTCGAGGCTGCGGCTGGCGCGCATTTCTACGCGAGCACGCCGCCTGCACGCATGATGGGCGCGGCGGAGTTCGTCTTCGGACTCAATGCGACGGTGCAGGACCCACTCTGTCCCGAAAGCGATTTCGTCGTGCGCGACGGCCATGTCGACGTGCCGCGCGGTCCCGGCCTGGGAATCACGATCGACGAAGCTGCGCTCAAGAAGAACACGCTGCTGCTCGAACGAGTGGAGTAGGCCTCGCTATTGCAAAGGCCGAACAACCGTAATACCGGATGTGCCCATGCGTCCCACCCGATTCATATATACCGGTCTTATTGCCGCTCTAGCAGGCGGTTGCTCGACCGGTACGCACCCGGAAGACCCTTTCGAAGCGGCCAATCGCCGTATTTACCGCTTCAACGAAAGCGTCGATAAAGCGGTCGTCGCGCCGACTGCGCGTGCGTATCGCGCCGTCCTGCCGCAGTTTGTGCGTGGGAGCGTGACCAATTTCTTTTCGAATCTGAAAGACGTGCGCACCGGGCTGAACAATACGCTGCAAGGAAAACTCACGACTGCGTACAGCGATTTTGGCCGCGTGGCGATCAACAGCACGCTCGGGGTCGTTGGGCTGTTCGACATCGCGTCCGAAGCCGGGATAGAAAAACACGACGAGGATTTCGGGCAGACGCTCGGGCGTTGGGGCGTGCCGACAGGCCCGTTCCTCATGCTGCCGATCCTGGGACCAAGCTCGGTGCGTGACTTCGCGGGATCGATCGTCGACTTCAAGACCGATCCTGTGGCGTACGTCGATCCTTCGCACAATCGCAATCAGCTGCAGGGCTTGCGCTTCGTCGATCGCCGCGCCGAGCTACTCGATGCGAGCAAAGTGCTGCACGCCGCTGCGCTCGACGAATACGAATTCGTGCGCGACGGCTATCTGCAGCGCCGGCGCACGCTCTCGTACGACGGCAAGCCGCCGCAAGGCAAAGAGAAAGAACTGCCGCTCGATATCAACGCGGTGGACAAGAAACCGGCGCAGTAGGCACCGCCGCGTCAGGGTTTCGGCGCGGGGTGTATGTTGTCCACCCAGTGCACCTCTTCCGGTTTTTCGACGACCGGAATGTCGAGATTCACCACCACCGGTTCCTGGCCGCTGCGCACGAGCACGCATGACAACGGCTCGTCGTCGTTCGCGTTGATTTCCTGGTGGGGCACGTACGGCGGCACGTAGATGAAGTCGCCGGGACCCGCTTCGGCTACGAACTCGAGCTTGTCGCCCCAGCGCATCCGCGCTTTGCCGCTGACGACGTAAATCACGCTTTCGACCGGTCCGTGATGATGCGCGCCGGTCTTCGCTTTCGGGTGAATCACGACGGTGCCGGCCCACAGCTTCTCTGCACCCATGCGCGCATTGGTGATCGCTGCGGCGCGGTTCATGCCCGGCGTCTGGGCCGTGTTGACGTCGAGCTCGTTGCCATGCACGACGCGTACGCCGTGGAACTTCCATTTCGAATCGGTCGATTTTGCCATTAGAGGCTCCTTACTCTTTACTTGTGACAGCGAGTCCGCGCGAACGATCCCGGTCGAAGCGCCATGTCAGAAGTGTTATTCTACTTGTGCACGACGTCCACGTTTTTCGTAGCACCGCTGCGACCCCAACCTTCACGACGATCAGGAGTGCTTCCATGCTGACGCTATATTTCAGTCCCGGCGCGTGTTCGACTGCGTCTCACATCGGCCTCGAAGAGACCGGCGCGCCTTACGAAGAGAAACCGACGCTGCTTGCGAAAGGCGAGCACAAGACCGACGGGTATCTCAAGATCAATCCGCGGGGGAAAGTGCCGGCGCTCGACGTAGACGGGAAGATCCTCACCGAGAATACCGCGATCCTGACTTATCTCGCGCAGCGTTTTCCGGAGAAGAAGCTCATGCCGGACGATCCGCTCGAGAAGGCGCGCTGCATATCCACGATGGCATGGTTTTCGAACACCGTGCATCCGTCGTACACGCATTACCTGCGTCCGGAACGGTTCGCCGAGGCGGAGGTCGCGCACGCAACCGTCAAGGAGACGGCGAAGAAGACGTTCATGACGAACTGCGGCGAGATCGACGCGATGCTGAAAGGTAAAGACTGGATCATGGGCAGCCAGTACACGGTCGCAGACCCTTACGCACTCGTCTTCTACGGCTGGGGCCTGCGCGCGGGGTTTCCGATGAACGAGCTCACCGCATATACGGCGTGGAAGGATCGCATGCTGAAGCGCCCGACGGTGCGCAAAGTGCTCGAAAGCGAAGGCAACGTGCTCGTCGCGAAATAGCGAGGGAAGAGGAGGGGGGGATGGCGAGTACAACCGAACAGGCGGTGCCGCATTCATCGGGGACCGCTT
>DATLEF010000017.1:0-9246 GCA_035525455.1 Burkholderiales bacterium | reverse complement strand
TGGCGTTTGCGATTGACGCGGACGATCTCCTTCTGCTCGGCGGCATTGATGAGCTGAAAAAGAAGCGTATACGCACGTAACAGGCGCTGGACGAAAACGGGGTCTCTCAACTCCGGCATGCGATCCGCCAAGGCCGTCGGGTCGGCATCGCCGTCTTCGGCGTACAGGCGCCGGGCCACTTCGATCAGCCGCGTGTCGGCCTGTTGCTCCAGAACGGTGCCGAGCGCCCGATCGAGAAGCGCGATATCCGTACTGAGCGAAGGCGAAAGGCCGAACGCGTCGGGCTTCAGATCGAGGAAAGGCACACTGCGTTGCGTCATGTCGGTGCCTATAGCAGAAATCGATCCTGAGAATTAGCTGCCGCCCGCAGGCGTGACAGCACCTCGGACGCGGTGTTTAATCGAATCACACGCGGCATTTGAAGGAGCCCCTGCCATGCCCAGTCGTGCTATCAGTCAGATCATTCAGCATCAAAAGCCCGTTGTCGCCACGTCGAGCAGCTCGGTAAGCGAAGCCTGTGCGCTTATGAAGGGCAACAAAATAGGCGCCGTTGCGGTGGTCGACGGTGGGCGCCTCCGCGGAATATTCACCGAGCGCGACGCCGTTTACCGCGTGATCGCCGAGAACCGCGATCCGCAGGCGACGAAGCTCGCGGACGTCATGACGCCGGCGCCGCTCACCATCCATCCGGACCGGCCTTTTCGCCACGCGCTGCACATGATGTTCGAAGGTGGATTCCGGCACGTTCCCGTGGTCGTCGACGGTCGGCTGCTGGGCGTCGTTTCGGCACGCGACGCTTTGAGCTCGGACCTCGCGGAATTCGAATCCGACGTCGAAGACCGCGAGCACATCGCGGAGATCCTGGGTTAAACCGCTGAAGTCGTCTTCAGCGCGGCGATTTCTGCGGACGTGTAGCCAAGCTCGGCGAGTATGCCGTCGGTGTGCTCGCCGACCGCGGGGATCGCATCCATACGCGCTTCGGCACCATCAAAAGAAGCTGGAGGCAGTGTCGCCGGGAGCGGACCTGCGGGTGACGCAACTTCACGCCATCGATCGCGCGCTTTCAGCTGGGCGTGGTCCCATACTTCTTCCGGGCTGTTCAGTCGCGCGTTCGCGATTCCGGATGCATCGAGCCGTTCCACGACTTGCTCGGCAGTGAGATCGGCAAAGACTGCTTCGATGAGCGCCACCACTTCGGCGCGCGCGGCCGTGCGCTTCGTGTTGTTGTCGTAGCGCGAGTCTCCGGAAAGCTCCGGACGCCTCAGCACACCGCTGCAAAACGCCGTCCACTCGCGCTCGTTCTGAATACCGAACATGACGTGCTTACCGTCGCCTGCCCGAAAGCGGCCGTAAGGCACGATCGTCGCGTGGTCGGGACCGCTGCGCTTCGGCGCGCGACCGCTGAAATGCGTGTAATAGAGCGGATGGCTCATCCACTCGACCATCGTCTCGAACATCGAGATTTCGATGCGCCTGCCTTGCCCTGTGCGCTCGCGCTCGTACAGCGCCGCGAGGATCGCTGCGTAGGCGTGCAGACCGGTGCCGAGATCGGTAATCGAGATCCCGACTTTACTCGGTGCGTCTTCCGTGCCCGTAACTGAAAGCACGCCTGCTTCGCTCTGCACGAGCAGGTCGTAGGCTTTCTTGTTCGCATACGGCCCGCTGTCGCCGTAGCCCGAAATGTCGCACACGATAAGACGTGGATGCCGGGCGAGCAGCGTCTTCGCGCTCAAGCCCAGGCGCGCGGCCGCGCCCGGCGCCAGGTTCTGTATGAAAACGTCGGCGCGCGCGACGAGCCGGTTCAGAATGTCGCGCGCGCTCGCGTGTTTGACGTCGAGCGTGATGCTCTCCTTGGAGCGGTTGAGCCACACGAAGTACGCCGACAGGCCTTTCACCGACTGGTCGTAATCGCGGGCGAAATCTCCGACCCTGGGCCGTTCGATTTTGATGACGCGCGCGCCGAGGTCGGCGAGATGCCGCGACGCGAAAGGGGCGGCAACGGCCTGCTCGAGCGAAACGACGGTGATGCCGTCTAAAGGAAGCATGCGATCTTTCAAAACGACCGCGGCATCCCAAGCACGTGCTCGCCCACGTAGGACAGGATCAGGTTGGTCGAGATCGGCGCGACCTGGTAGAGCCGCGTCTCGCGGAATTTGCGCTCGATGTCGTATTCAGCCGCGAAGCCGAAGCCGCCATGCGTCTGCAGACAGGCGTTCGCGGCTTCCCACGACGCATCGGCGCCGAGCAGCTTCGCCATGTTGGCTTCCGCGCCACAGGGTTTGTGCGCGTCATACAACGCCGCGGCTTTGTAGCGCATGAGATTAGCCGCTTCGATGTTGACGTAGGCGCGCGCGATCGGAAACTGGATGCCCTGGTTCTGGCCGATGGGACGATCGAAGACGACGCGCTCGCTCGCGTATTTCGTCGCGCGCTCGGTGAACCAGTAACCGTCGCCGATGCATTCGGCGGCGATCAGGATGCGCTCGGCGTTGAGCCCGTCGAGTATGTACCTGAAACCCTTCCCTTCTTCGCCGATCAGGTTCTCCACCGGGACTTCGAGGTTGTCCATGAAAAGCTGGTTGGTTTCGTGATTCACCATATTCCGGATCGGATTCACCACGAGCGACTTCCCCGCTTCGCGCACGTCGACCAGAAATATCGACATTCCTTCGGATTTGCGGGCGACCTCTTCGAGCGGCGTCGTGCGCGCGAGCACGATCATGAGCTCGGAGTGCTGCAGGCGCGAGGTCCACACTTTCTGGCCGTTGATCACATAGCGATCGCCTTTGCGCACGGCGACCGTTTTGATTTTGGTCGTGTCGGTCCCGGCGGTCGGTTCGGTGACCGCCATCGATTGCAGACGCAGCTCCCCGGTTGCGACCTTGGGCAGATATCTGCGCTTCTGCTCGGGTGAGCCGTGGCGAAGCACAGTGCCCATGTTGTACATCTGCCCGTGACACGAGCCCGCATTTCCGCCCGAGCGGTTGATCTCTTCCATGATCACCGATGCTTCGGTAACCGTGAGCCCGGAGCCGCCGTACTCTTCAGGTATCAGCGCCGAAAGCCAACCCGCTTTGGTGAGTGCATCGACGAACGCATCGGGGTAGCCGCGTTCTTCGTCGACTTTCTGCCAGTAGGCGCTATCGAACTGGCTGCATAGCGCGCGCACACCTTCGCGAACCTCGGCGTGCGGATCTTCTCGTGCGTCAAGTGGATTCATTGCGGCTGGAATGGAAAGGGAAAGTGAAGGCTAGGATAGAGAGCCGCGCGGCAACAATCAAGAAAGAGCCGATCGCTCCGCTTTCAGAACTTCACGCCCGTTTTCTTCACGAGCACCTGCCAATTTCCCGGCGTATCGTTTCATGTACTCTCCTCGTTATCGTTGTGCGCTATCGTAAGGCGCCACTGTGGGCCGCGCCAGTATGCCGAGCTTCGAAATCCTCCTTGTCGTTCTTTTGGGCGCAATCGCGTGGTTCTGGCTCGACAGCCTCAAGGTGCGCGAAGCGGCAATCGATGCCGCGCGCACCGCCTGCACTGTGGATGGCCTGATGCTGCTCGACGATACCGTGGCCGTGTCGCATATGGCGTTCGCGCGCAAGGAGAACGGTAGACTGACGCTGAAGCGCACGTACGATTTCGAATACAGCGACACCGGCGACAACCGCCGCAAAGGGAGCGTCATGCTCGTGGGCCGGCACGTCGTGCTGCTCAACGTCGGCTCGCGCGAGCCGCCAGTCGTCCCGACTCTGCATTGACATCCACCGGGCGTTCACGCGTGCCCGCAGCGTTTCAAAAGCAGATAAGATCGACGCAAGCAATCGAGACCACACCAACTCGAAATAACCAAGAGGACGAGATGAAAAAAGGAGAGACGCGCGCACTCGAGCGCCCGCGCGCAAAGCGCCGGTCCAGCCGCTACGCGCCCGAAGCAGCACCGACAGGAGCGTCGTGGCCCGAGCGCCTGCACGCCGTGCTGCGCGAAAGCGGAGTACGCCAGGTCGCCTACGTGCCTGATTCCGGTCATGCGCGCCTGATCGAGCTCGCGCACGCGGATCCGCAGCTCAGAGCCGTTCCGCTGACGACCGAAGAGGAAGGCGTTGCGCTCGCCGTCGGCGCATGGCTGGGCGGCGACCGCAGCGTGCTTCTCACGCAGTCGAGCGGCGTCGGCAACTGCATCAACATGCTCGGCATGGTTCAGGAGTGCCGCGTCCCGCTGCTGATGCTCGTCACGATGCGCGGTGAATGGGGCGAATTCAATCCGTGGCAATTGCCGATGGCGCAGGCGACCGAAACGGTGCTCGTCGCCATGGGCGCTATAGTGCATCGCGCGAATGCTGCGGACGATGTCGTGCAGACGGTCTCGGCGGCCGCGCGACTCGCATTCAATACCTCGCGCACGGTGGCGGTTCTCATCTCGCAGCGCGTGATCGGCGCCAAGGAGTTCAAGAAATGAAGACAACGCGCAGGAAACCGCTTCTCGACAGGCGTGAGGTGGTAGCGGAAATACTCAAGAGCCGCGACGGTGCGCTCGTCGTCACCGGTCTGGGTGCGCCAAGCTGGGATACTGCGGCCGCGGGCGACAACGCGCTCAATTTCTACACCTGGGGCGGCATGGGCGGGGCTGCCATGGTCGGTCTCGGTCTCGCGCTCGCCCAGCCCAAACGCCGCGTCCTGATCATCACCGGAGACGGGGAATTGTTGATGGGTCTGGGCGCGCTCGCGACGATTGCCGTGCAGCAGCCCGCCAATCTCGCATTGATCGTCCTGGACAACGAGCATTACGGCGAGACCGGTATGCAGGCCACGCATACGCAGCGCGGCGTCGACATCGCAGGCATTGCAAAAGCTGCGGGTTTTCGTGCTGCTGAAACGCTGTACGAACGCGCTCAGTTGAAAACCTGGGTGCCCCGGCTTCATGAGGAGCGGGGGCCTGTGTTGGCTGCGATCAAGGTTACGACCGATGCGGCGCCTCTCGTGCTGCCCACACGCGATGGAACCGCGCTCAAGCACCGCTTTCGCGAGGCGTTGTTGGGCGCCAGGGAAGCTTATAGATAGCAGCCGGATTCGATTCCCATGAAAGCGGTCGACTTTCTGCTCCAGACGCTCGATAAAAACGGCGTCGAAGTCATTTTCGGTAATCCCGGCACGACCGAGATTCCGCTCGTGCGCGCATGCGGGCGCCACGGCGAAATACGTTACGTGGTGGCGTTGTCCGAAGTCGCCGCCGTGCCTATGGCCGACGGTTACGCACGCGCCACGCGCAAGCTCGGCGTGGTGAATCTTCATGTGGCGCCCGGATTGGGCAACGGCAGCGGTGCGCTCTATACGGCAGGCATCGCCGGCACGCCGCTGCTTGTACTGATCGGCGGACAGGATCGGCGGTTTCTTCACACTGGGCCGATACTGTGGGGACCCGTGGAGCAGATGGCGCGCGGCGTATGCAAAGCGGTGTACGGCCTCAGCACGCGTTACGATGCCGCGGCGAATGTGCGGCGCGCTTTGCGCTGTGCGCTGACGCCGCCTTACGGTCCGGTCGCGCTCATTTGTCCGCCTGATCTCCTCGAGCAGGAAATCGGAGACGAGCCCACGGTCGTAAACGCGCCTGCCCTGTCCGGGCTCGACCCCGCATGCATCGAAGACTACGTTCAGTTTCTCGCGTCTGCGAAGAGTCCCGCGGTGATCGCTGCGGAAGACGTGCACTGGAGCGCAGCCGGTGAAGAGAAGCTTGAGAATCTCGCGCAGCACTTGCACGCGGCTGTCTATGCCGCGCCTTATACGGGTGTCCTGCCCATATCGGCCGCGTCGCAATGGTACGCAGGCTACCTTCCGCCCAGCCTGAAGCAGATCTCGGAACGACTCGAGCAGCACGATGCGCTGCTTTTCCTCGGCGGACGCGGAGTTCGCACGACGTTGTACAGCGAAGCTAAGCTCCCTCAACGCAAGGCATGGATCGGGACGGACCCGACGGTCCAGGCCAGCGGCGGCGGCGAATTCGCGCTCGCCCGCATCGCCGACATCGCGCACGCTCTGCGCGCAATCGATTCGTTGTTGCGCGTGAAACGCCCCGCACCTAAAAAGAAGACCGCCTCGGCAAGGCCGGTGGTCGAGCTGCCAAAAACGAAAAAAGGCGCGCTGCATCCGACACGCGCCGTGGCCGCACTGCTCGAGCGCTATGGCGACGCGATCTGGTTCGACGAGTCCGGCCTTTCGACCTCCGACGTGCGCCAGTGGATGCAGCTGCCCGCAGGCGAATACATCGTCAATGGCAGTGGCGGCATCGGCTGGGGTCTAGCGGCTGCAGTCGGCGCCGCAATAGGCAAGCCGGAGCGGACCATCGTCGCGGCGATCGGCGACGGCTCGGCGCTGTATGCATCGGAAGCGATGTGGAGCGCGAGTCACCGCGGCGCGACAAACATGGTCCTTATCGTGTTCGCCAACCGCCGCTACGCCACGCTGAACGAAGCTGCAGGCCGTCTCGCGGGAGGCGCGCTGCAGTCGTTCACGATCGAGCCCCCGGTGCTCGACTTCAGCGGTCTTGCGACGCTCTACGGCTGGCGCTACGCGGCGGCCGCGACCGAAGCCGAGCTGCAGGCCTTTCTGGCGGGCCCGCTCGCATCCGGCGCGAACACGCTGCTCGAGTTGAAGCTGGATCCGGCTCTGAAGCCCGTGACGGCCTCACGCCACTTCTGATTGGCGTCAGGATCCCGGAGGGGTAAAACCCGGCGGCAGGGTTTCCTGGAAAGACTTCCGCTTCACGATACCGGAGTGCCATTCGGCGAGACTGGGGGTCTTCGATCGCCAGTCGTGCGCATAGCGGAAATCGACGTACTGCATCGCGACGCCCATCACGAGGTCGGCAAGCGTAAAGCGGTTTCCAACGAGATAGGGACCCCCTTTGAACCGGCCTTCGGCTGCCGCAGCCGCACGATGTATACGCGCCTCTTCGCGGGCTATCTTGGCCGCCATTTGCTTTTCTTCGGGCCGGCGCGTCTCCAATATGCGTGCGACGGCCGCATCGATCACGCCGTTACCGAGCGCCTGCCACCATTGCGTCTGCCAGTAGCCTCCTGCGTCTTTGGGTGTGAGCGACTTGCCATCGATGTGATCGAGGTAGTGCACGACCAGCGGCGATTCGAACAGATAGTTGCCGGGATCGATCTCGAGCGCGGGCACTTTGCCCAATGGATTGCGGGTTGGGATCTTGCTGTCTTCAGGCCACGGGTCCTCGTTCACGAATTCGCACTTCAGTTTTTTCTCGTGGATGAGCACGCGCGCTTTGCGCACATAAGGCGACGCCGGAGACCCGTATAACTTCATCACCTCTTCCCTCCTTTTTTTCTCCCGCGTCTGCATTGTAGCGCCGCACTATTCCAGCGTGCGCGTTGACATCGGCGCGCGCTGCGGCCTAACATTCACGTCCGCGTACAAGTTGTTGTCTTTTTTGATTCTCCCATGATCACCGTAACGAAAATCGGGAAACATCTCGGCGCCGAGATTTCCGGCATTGACCTTTCGCAGCCGCTCGACGACGACACGTTTGCGCAAATTGCGAAAGCGTTCTTCGACAACGAAGTCGCTTTCTTTCGCAATCAGCGTCTCACGCCAGAGCAGCAGATCGATTTCACGCGTCGCTTCGGCGTCCTCGAGCAGCACGTGCGCAAGGAGAGCCGTCTCGGCGGCTTTCCGGAAATTCTGATCATTTCCAATATCGTCGACGAGAACGACCGCGCCATCGGCTCCCAGGACGCAGGACGGTTCTGGCACAGCGATCTCTCATACAAGCGCGAGCCCAGCATGCTCTCTGCGCTCTACGCGCTCGAGATCCCGGTGGGAAACGGCAAAGCGCTGGGCGACACGAGCTTCGCGAGCACGACCGCGGCATACGACGCGCTGCCCGATGCGCAGAAACGACGTCTCGAAACGCTGAAGAACGTCCACAGCTATCGCTATTACCGTACGAAGAACCTCGAAGCGCAGAAAGAGGAGCAGGCGCGCGGCGGGCGGGTGGTGGAAGAGCACGTCCTCACTGAAGAGCAGCTCAAAAGCGTCCCCGATATCGCTATGCCGGTCTTGCGCACGCACCCGGTCACCGGGCGCAAAGGCCTCTTCGTGAACGAAGCGCATACTTCGCACATCGTCGGCATGCCGCGGGAAGAGTCCGCAGCGCTGCTGAGCGAGCTCTATCGCCACATCGTCCAGCCCGAATTCATTTATACCCACAGCTGGCGTCCCGGCGACCTCCTCATGTGGGACAACGCGGCTGTGCAACACAAGGCCACGTTTGATTATGACCTTCCGTTACGAAGGCTCATGCACAGGACAACGGTTCGCGGCTCGGCTCCGGTTTGATGCCTGAGGCGCGCGGGCTCATCACGGTCTGGCTGCAGGTCACGCCCGAGCGCGAGGACGAACTCAACGATTGGTACAACCGCGAGCATCTGCGCCAGGTGACGGCGCTCCCCGGGTTTGTCCGCTCACGGCGATACAGTGTGGATGACGGGCCGCTCAAATATCTCGCGTGGTACGAGACGGCGGACGAGACCATCGAAAGCGGCGCTGCCTTTCAGGGCGTCGTCGAGCGTCCGACGCCGTGGTCTCAGCGCATGCGCAAGCTCTACGGGGAAAATCGGGAGCGCATGAACTTTCGCCTGATGTGCGACGTCGGCCGTGTGTCAGGGGAAGATACGCCGTGGCTTTACATCGTGCACACCGACATTCCCGACGAGATCGTTGACGAGTACAACGCGTGGTACGACAAGGAGCACCTGCCGCGCCTGGTCACTGTTCCCGGCGTTATACGCGCACGCCGCTACACGGCGGTGCACGGCCACCCTCGGTATCTCACAGCCTACGAGCTCACCGATCGCGACGCGTTCGAAAGTCCCGAAGGCCTGCAGGCGCGCAAAACGCCGTGGACCGCGAAAATGCGCTCGCTTTTCCACAATACGCGGCGGCGCATGTGCAAGCTCATCGCGCCCACGCTCACGCACGAGGCAGCAGCGTCCAGCTGAATAAGCACTCGCGCGCTCGTGGCTCTCGCCACTAATCGACCTTCGCGCCCGACACCTTTATGACTTTCTCGTATTTGTCGTAGTCGGACTTGAGCCGCCGCGCGAACTGCTCCGGCGTCATGAACAGAGGGTCAAGGGTCTGGCTTTTCAGTTTTTCCGCGACGTCGGGGGTGCGCAGCACTTTCTGCATGTCGCCGTTCAGCTTGTCGACGATAGCCTTGGGCGTCGCCGCCGG
>DATLEF010000044.1:0-31672 GCA_035525455.1 Burkholderiales bacterium | reverse complement strand
CAGTCGCTCGTCGAAGCGATCGTGCAAACGCCGAACGGCAAGGTCACTTACAACGGCGACGCGACGATCGACGGCGTGGCCGGCACTGCCGCGCCGGTGAAGCTCAACTTCAAAAGCGCCGTCGGATCCGTGACGGGGAAGCTCCTTCCGACCGGCAAGCCCCTTGACGTGATCGACGGCGTCGACGTGAGCTGCGTCGACGTCGCAATGCCCATGATCCTTATGCGCGCCGAGCAGCTCGGCAAGACCGGGCACGAATCCGCATCCGAGCTCGACGCGGATCGCGCGCTTTTCGAGCGCATGGAAGCGATACGCCGTAAAGCGGGCGTGCTGATGGGCATGGGCGACGTGTCGAAAATGGTCGTACCGAAAATCGGCCTGCTCGCAGCGCCGCGTCACGGCGGCACCATCGCTTCGCGTTATTTCGTTCCTTACGCCTGTCACAAAGCGCATGCCGTTACCGGAACGGTGTGCGTCGCTTCGGCGTGCGCGATTCCCGGTACGATCGCCGCACAGCTCGTAACTTTGCCCGCCGCGCCACAGGGCGTCGTCACGATAGAGCATCCATCGGGAATGATCTCCATCGATCTCGACGTCGACTTCACCGCCGGAAAACAGGAGATGCGCCGCGCCGCGTTGATACGCACCGCACGCCGCATATTCGAAGGGCACGTGCTCGTGCCCGAAGCAGTCTGGTCAGGTAAGGAACAGCGCCAGACCGACCGCGAAGCGGCTGCAGCCTAAAGCGTCTGGCGCTTTAGACCACCCGCTTTCCGTTCACGGCATACGCAGTGAACATCGCAGTCATCGGCGGCGGCTACGCCGGCATGGCTGCGGCTGTCACGCTTGCAGACGCCGGAGTGCCGGTGACGGTGTACGAGGCCGCACGCGAGCTGGGCGGACGCGCCCGGCGCGTCGTCGTGAATGAGGTCGCGCTCGATAACGGCCTGCACATACTGCTCGGTGCATACAACGACACCTTACGTCTCATTCGTGCCGTTCACCCATGCCCCGATGACGCGCTTACGCGACTGCCGCTCGACTGGCACGTGCACCGGCGCTTCCGGCTCAAAGCGGCGCCGCTGCCGGCGCCGCTGCATCTTGCGATCGGCCTCGTCACTGCGAGCGGTGCGCCGGTCCGGGAACGACTGGCGGCCGTGCGCTTCGCTCACGCGATGCGCGCGCAACGCTATGTGCTCGACGAAGACACGACCGTCGCGCAGTTATTGTCCAAGCATGACCAGGGGCCGGCATTCATACGCTACTTGTGGACGCCACTGTGCATCGCTGCGCTCAATACTCCGCCGGCGCGCGCGTCCGCCCAGGTATTCCTGAATGTCCTGCGCGACGGCCTCGATAGCGGTAGAACCGCGGGCGAAATGCTGCTCGCGAGCTCCGACTTGTCGAGTCTCTTCCCGATTCCCGCGGCGGAATACGTGTGCGCCCGGGGTGGAACTGTGCACATGTCGCACTCGATCGATGCATTGATTGCGGACGGCGGCGACGTTGTCCTGCAGACGCACTCGGGCACGCATCGTCACGCGCATGCGATCTGCGCGGTGTCGCCACATCGCGCAGCGGCGCTGCTGCAGAAGCTGCCGCCGCTCGAGCACGCAGTCGCAATGCTGGAGGGCTTTCGCTATCAGCCCATCTATTCGGTCTACCTTCAATTCGCCGCGCCAGTCAGGCTCCCTACACCGATGCTCGCGATCGGTGAATCGGTGCGTTGGCTTTTCGACCGCGAGGCGATCTGCGGCCAGCGCGGGATGCTCGCCGCGGTGATCAGCGCCGAAGGCGTGCACGAGCAGATGACGAACGACGAACTGGCGACCCTCGTGATGGAGGAGATTTCGGCAGAGCTCGGACCGCTGCCGCAGCTCGTCTGGCATCGCGTCATCGCGGAGAAGCGCGCAACGTTTGAATGCAGCACCGGACTCGAGCGGCCGCCGACACGGACACCGATGTCCAACGTGCATCTGGCCGGTGATTACACTGCGGGCGACTATCCCGCCACACTGGAGAGCGCGGTGCGCAGCGGAATCGCCGCCGCTCGGCAGGTACTGGAGCAGCGTTAGTTCGACGTCGCGGCGCTATAATCCGCGCTCATTCCATCGCGGAGCATGTGCGTGACTGAGCGCGAATCGATGCAATACGACGTCGTGATCGTCGGTGCTGGACCAGCCGGGCTTGCCGCGGCGATCCGTCTCAAGCAGCTTGCGTCCGAGCGCAGCATGGAGCTCGGTGTCTGCGTGATCGAAAAAGGATCGGAAGTCGGCGCGCACATACTTTCGGGCGCGGTCATGGACCCGCGATCGATCAACGAGCTCATCCCCGATTGGCAGGCGCTGGGCGCGCCGCTAAACACACCGGTCAGCGAAGACCGTTTTCTTTTTCTCACGGAGAAGTCCTCGTTCAGCGTTCCGGAGCTCATGCTGCCGGGCTGCTTCAAGAATCACGGCAACTACGTCGTGAGCCTCGGCAACGTGTGCCGCTGGCTCGGGCAGCAGGCGGAAGCGTTGGGCGTCGAAATCTTCGCTGGGTTTCCAGCCGCGGACGTGCTTTACGACGGCGATCGCGTCATAGGCGTCGTCACGGGTGATCTGGGCATCGATCGCGCAGGCCAACCGACCGACGCGTATCAGCCCGGGATGGAGCTGCACGCGAAGTACACGCTGTTTGCAGAAGGGTGCCGCGGACATCTCGGCAGGCGGCTGCAGGAGCGTTACCGTCTGCGCGACGGCGTCGATCCCCAGGTATATGGCATCGGGTTGAAGGAGCTGTGGGAGTTGAAGCCCGAGCGCCATCAGAAAGGGCTCGTCATGCATACCGCCGGCTGGCCGCTGGCGGCTGACACGTACGGCGGTTCGTTCTTCTATCACATGGAAGACAATCTCGCCGCAGTGGGCTTCGTGGTCGGACTAGGCTATACGAATCCTCATCTCAATCCGTACGAAGAGTTCCAGCGCTACAAAACGCACCCGGCAATACGTTCTTTTCTCGAAGGCGGCAAACGCATCGCGTACGGCGCACGTGCGATCACGGCGGGCGGACTGCAGTCATTGCCGAAAGTGGTATTCCCCGGCGGCTGCCTCGTCGGCGACGACGCAGGCTTTCTCAACGCCTCGCGCATCAAAGGCAGTCATGCCGCAATGAAGTCAGGCATGCTCGCCGCCGAAGCCGTGTGCGACGCGCTGCAGGCTGGGCGCGAGGGCGACGAACTCGGCGCGTATCCACAAGCGTTCCGCGCGAGCTGGCTGCACGACGAGCTGCACCGCGCGCGTAACTTCAAGCCGTTCATGAGCAAAGGGCTATACAGCGGCACGTTCATGGTGGGTCTCGACCAGGTCGTTTTCCGCGGCAAGGCGCCGTGGACGCTGCACCACCATCACGCCGACAACGAGACGCTGCGGCCGAAAACAGAAGCGGCGCCTATCGCGTATCCCAAACCCGACGGCGTGATCACTTTCGATCGCCTGTCATCGGTCTTCATTTCGAACACCAACCACAACGAAGACCAGCCCGTTCACCTGACGCTCAAGGATCCGACGGTCCCGATCAATGTGAATCTGGCTCTATACGATGCACCGGAACAGCGCTACTGCCCTGCGGGTGTGTACGAGATCGTGCGGGACGCGGATGGCGCGAACCCGCGTCTGCAGATCAACGCGCAGAACTGCGTTCACTGCAAAACGTGCGACATCAAGGATCCGACTCAGAACATCGTGTGGGTCACGCCGGAAGGCGGCGGCGGACCGAACTATCCCAACATGTAGATCGTGGCGCTCGCCTTCGGCTCGGGCCTCGCCACTCACGAACAGAGGGAAACCTTTCACGGTTTCCCTCCGTAACCTCCCTTCCCCCATGAACGAAGGGGAGTCAGAACGCCTCGAAGATTCCCGCAGCGCCCATCCCGGTCCCGATGCACATCGTGACCATCCCGTACTTCTTCTTGTGCCGCCTCAGCGCGTGCATGAGCGTAGCAGTTCGCACCGCGCCTGTCGCACCGAGCGGATGGCCGAGCGCGATCGCGCTGCCGAGGGGATTCACTTTCTCGCGGTCGAGGCCCAGTTCCTGAATCACCGCGAGCGTCTGCGCCGCAAAAGCTTCGTTCAGCTCGATCCATTCGATTGCATCCTGGCGCAGTCCCGCCAGCTGTAACGCTTTCGGTATCGCCTTGACGGGGCCGATGCCCATGATATCGGGCGGCACTCCGGCAACCGCATACGTCACGAAGCGGCCGAGCGGCGCCAGGCCAAAGCGTTTCAGCGCGTTTTCACTCATGAGGACGACTGCGCCCGCGCCATCCGACATCTGCGAGCTGTTGCCTGCAGTCACGCTGCCTTTCACGGCAAACGCAGGCTTCAGCTTCGCGAGCGCTTCGGGTGAGGTGTCGCGGCGCGGTCCCTCGTCGTCCTTCGCTTCACGGCTCGTTGTTTTCACTTCACCCGATTGGAGGTCGGGCAGGCGCTCGACGATGGGGTACGGCGTCACTTCATCGCTAAATTCGCCGGTTTCAATCGCGCGCACGGCACGGCGATGACTGTCGGCGGCGTAGAGGTCCTGCGCTTCGCGGCTCACGTTCCATTGCGCCGCAACTTTTTCGGCCGTTATGCCCATGCCGTACGCGATCGCGACGTTCTCGTCCTTCTCAAATATCGCGGGATTGAAGCTCGGTTTGTTGCCGCCCATAGGCACCATGCTCATGCTTTCGGTGCCGCCGGCGATCATGACATCCGCTTCGCCGAGCCGGATGCGATCGGCCGCGAGCGCAATGGCCTGCACGCCCGACGAGCAGAAGCGGTTGATGGTCATCCCCGATACGCGTTCCGGGAAACCGGCGAGCAGTAATCCAATGCGTGCGACGTTCATCCCCTGCTCGGCTTCGGGCATGGCGCAGCCGACGATCACGTCCTCGACCTCGCCCGCATCGAGCCCTGGACAGCGGGCCATTGCCGCTTTCAGCACGTGAGCGAGCATGTCGTCCGGACGCACGTGCCTGAACATGCCGCGCGGCGCTTTGCCGACGGGTGTGCGGGTTGCTGCAACGATGTAGGCTTCCTGGATTTGTCTGGTCATGTAAGAACCTCAAATGGATCCCAGCTTCGCGCTGGGATGACGACTCGCCTGCCTCGTCGTCAGTTTCTCAGCGGCTTTCCAGTCTTCAGCATCTGGTCGATACGTGCCTGCGTTTTCTCGGTCGCGATAAGGTCCATGAAGTGGCGGCGTTCGAGATCGAGCAGCCACTGCTCGTCGACCAGGCTGCCGCTCTCTATTTCACCGCCGCACATCACGGTCGCGACTTTCGAGCCGATGAGGTAGTCGTGCTCCGAAATTTGACCGCCCTGGAGCATGTTCACCATGAATGCCTTGATCGTGCCGATCGCATTGCGGCCCGCGACCGGAATCGTGGTTTGACGCAGCGGTGGGCGATAGCCCGCTTCCGCGAGCGCGCGCAGCTCCGCCTTCGCGACATGCAGCAGCTCGTAGCGGTTCATGACGATCGTGTCGCTCGGCCGCAGGTAGCCTATTTCCTGCGCGTGCTCGGCGCTGCGCGCCACTTCTGCCATCGCAACGGCGCGAAAGTATTTCTGTATGAACGGGCCCAGATCGCCGCCTTTGGCATCGGCCGCCGCGCGCATCGCGAATTCCTTGCATCCGCCTCCGGCAGGCAGGAGCCCCACCCCGACTTCGACCAGGCCGATATAGCTCTCGAGCCCGGCTACCGCGCGGTCGCAATGCATGATGAACTCGCAGCCGCCGCCGAGGGCCAGCCCGTCGACCGCCGAGACGGTGGGGACCATCGAGTACTTGAGCGCCTGCGTCGTTTCCTGAAAGCGCTCGACGAGCTGCTCAACTTCGGCAAGCCGCCCCGCCATCAGCTGATCGGCCATGCCGATCTGCCGCGCGGCTTTGAGCGCCAACGATTCGGCTTCGCGCCGCACCGTTCGGAAAAGCTTTCCGAGCGCCGAAGGCTGACTGCGTTTCTCTCCGCTCGGTTGCGTTGCCTTGAGGTTGGCGCCGACTGAAAACGGCGGCTCCGTCTGCCAGATCACGAGACCCATGTAATTGCGCTCGGCCTCGTCGAGCGCGCGCAGTACGCCTTCGAGCACATCGCCACCGATCGCGTGCATGCGCGATTTGAAGCTCACGATCGCAATGTCGTCTCCCGTGTGCCAGCAGCGCACGCCGTCGGTTTCGAATATCGTCTCGCCGTAGCGCAGTTCCTCGCCCGCGAGCGTTGCAGGAAAAGGCTGACGCCGGTAAACGGATAATTTCGAGCGGCCCTGATAAGAGTGGATTGCCGGCGAGTACGAGCCTTGCGGGCCGTGGACGCCAGTACGGCTCGAATCGGTCGCCCACGCCGGCAGCGGCACGCCTGTCATCGCGCGGCCTGCGGTAATGTCGTCTGCAATCCACTTCGCCACGCGCTGCCAGCCTGCAGACTGCCAGATTTCGAACGGACCGCGCTCCCAGCCGAAACCCCAGCGTATAGCGAGATCGAGGTCGCGCGCATTGTGCGCGATCTCGCCGAGATGCACGGCGCAATAATGGAATACGTCGCGATAGATGGACCACAGGAAACGCGCCTGCGGGTGCTCGCTCGCATGCAAGTGCTCGAAGCGCTGCGCGAGGTCCGGATTCTTGAGCACTTCGGCGATTCTCTCCTCGGCACGACCTTCGGCGGGCCCGTATGCGCCGCTCGCCGGATCAAGCACGCGTATGTCGTTGCCGACTTTCTGATACACGCCGCGGCGCGTTTTCTGACCGAGCGCGCCCTCTTCGATCAGTTTGTTCAGCCACGCGGGCACGTCGTAGTAGGCGTGCCACGGGTCCCCCGGCAGCGTTTCCTTCATCGTATTCACGACGTGTGCGAACGTGTCGAGACCCACGACGTCTGCAGTGCGGAAAGTGGCACTCCTCGGTCGCCCGATCAGCGTCCCGGTCAGTGCATCGACCGTATCGAAACCGATACCGAGACGCTCAGCGTGGTGGATAGTGGCGAGCAGCGAAAAGACGCCGACGCGGTTCGCGATGAAGTTCGGCGTGTCCTTCGCCCGGACGACGCCTTTGCCCAGGGTCGTGACCAGGAACGTTTCGAGATCGTCGAGCAGTCCCGGTTCCGTGCCGGCGGCAGGAATCAGCTCGACCAGATGCATGTAGCGCGGCGGATTGAAAAAATGCACGCCGCAGAAGCGCCGCCGCAGCTCTGCCGGAAAAGCGTCCGCAAGGCGATTGATCGACAAGCCCGAAGTGTTGCTCGCGAATATCGTGTGCTCGCCCAGGTGCGGCGCGACTTTACGATAGAGGTCCGCTTTCCAGTCCATGCGCTCGGAGATTGCCTCGATCACGAGATCGCATTCTTTGAGAAGCCCGAGGTGCTGCTCGTAATTCGCCGGCTGGATGTGATGGACACGTCCGGCGACCGCCAGCGGACTCGGTTCGAGCTTGCGCAAGCCATCGATCGCGCGTTGCGCATTCGCGTTCGGATCCCCTTCCTTGGGAGGGAGCTCGAAGAGCAGCGCGGGAACGTCGGCATTGACGAGGTGCGCAGCGATCTGCGCGCCCATTACGCCTGCGCCGAGCACCGCCGCTTTGCGAACGGTCAAGCCTTTATGTTGCATGCATGCTGCTCAGTGATCGAAGACTGCTTTGGTAAGCTCAGCCGACGCAGCGTGGCTGCGCTTTCAGAACGGATGAGAGTACTGCAGGGAGAGGATATTTGCTTTGTTATCGAATTTGCCGACCAGATTGCTTGCGCCCAGCGCATTATTGACGGTGGCATCGCGGATGAATTCATGTGCATAGCCGATTTCCAGCACACCGGCGCGCGGCACCCGATATTGGAGTCCGGCCGCGAGCCAGGTCCGGTCCTGGTCCGGCAAACGCGGCGAGCGCGTCCCATCGTTCGTCGGCGTCTCGTCGAAAGCGACGCCGAGGCGTATTTTCATGCGATCGTGCACGTTGTAATTCGCACCCACGCCAAAGCGCCAGGTGTTGTCCCAGCGGAACGGAATCGTCGTCAATGTCGACCCCGCCGCACCGCCCGCTGACGTTGTCGTCCGGACAACGGCCAATTGCTGCAGCCGGTCCCAGCCCGTCCAGGTCGCGTCAGCCATGAGCTCCCAGTCCCGGTTGAGCCGGTGGAACACGCTGAACGACGCACTGTCCGGAACGGTGAGATCGGCGCTGACGTCGCTCCCGAATGCCGCCCCGGCCGGCCCGGTGAAATTTACGTTTCCATCGAGGGAGTACTTGATCCGCGAGCGGTAACTCACACCGAAGCGCGTGCCGTCCCTCGGCTGGACCATCGCCCCGAGGTTGTAGCCGTAACCCACGTCGTCCGCCTTGAGGTTGACATTGCCGAGTGCGGCTGCGCCCGAAAAGGAGGAGAGTTTGGCGCGGATCATCTGCACGTTCACACCCGCACCGACGGACAGCATGTTGTTCACCCGGTATGCGATCGCCGGATTCAGGTTGAGCGTCTGGATCTGCGACTTGAGCGCGACGAGCTGCCCCTGCCAGCCCTGGTCGTAATTCGTCGTGAGCCCGAACGGGGCATTGATGGCGAGACCCACGCGCAGCCGGTCGGTGATGGGCATGGTAAAGAAAGCGTTCGGCACGTAGGCCCAGTCGCCCCCATCGCCGCCGTCACTGCCGACGGCGAATGCCCCAGTCGAACCGGTGTTCTGAAACCTGAACGAAGGCCTGAATACGTGAATGGCAGTCGTGAGTTGCCTGCTCTGTTTCAGCTCCATCATCCCGGCTGGATTGGACCAGATGACACTTGCATCTTCCGCCACTGCGGCACCACCGGCCACTGCATTCCCAGTCGCGCTGCCGCTTTGCACGCCGATCGCAAATCCACCCGCGACCGCTTCATTGGCGAGGCATCCCAGAGCCGCGGCCACCGCGAGCGAAGCAGCATTGCGTGCGTTCATGGCATTTCCTCCGTGTGCGCGGACCGGCGCTTTGTTGTCGGAGATAATCTTACGCTGCACGTATCCTTTGTACAATCAAAATCGGAGAGCGCACTTTTCATTGTTGCACTGATACAACACGCGGTCGACGCTGCTCGTCGACTGCCACATAGGTCAGCACGGCTTCGGTCACCTTCACCGCGTCATCGCCAGCGCTGCGGTGCTGCGCGTAAACCTCGACGCTGACGGTGATCGACGTGCGCCCCACGCGCACAACCTCCGAGTAGAAGCTCACGATGTCGCCGACGAACACCGGCTGCTTGAACACGAACGAGTTCACGGCAATCGTCGCCACGCGGCCTTTCGCCACGCGCATGGCCGGCACGGCGCCGGCAAGGTCGACCTGCGCCATGATCCAGCCCCCGAAAATATCGCCGGTGTGATTGGCGTCGGCCGGCATCGGGATGACGCGCATGGTGGGCTGCTTGCCCGCGGGCATGGCCGTCGTCGGTCGCAGATCGGTCATAAGAGCACGGCGGCGCTCGCCTGAAGGCTCGGGCCTCGCCGCCCCAGGAACAGAGGGAAACCTTCCACGGTTTCCCTCCGTAACCTCCCTTCCCCCACTCTAGTGGCCCGCATACATTGCATCGATTTCGGCATTGAATTTGTCCATCACTTTCGCGCGCTTCAACTTCATCGTCGGCGTCAGAAGCCCGTTTTCGATCGTCCACGGCTCCAGCGTGACGGCCGTTCGGCGCACCTGTGCATAGCCGGGAAACGCCCCAAGCCGCGCGGCGACGCGCGTCAGAATCACGTCCTGCACTTCTTTGGAAGCGAGGGCCTCGGCGTCGGCACGAACGCCGTGCTCGGCCGCGATCTTCTGCCAGCGCTCGGCGTTGAGCACAGCGACCACGCTGAGGAAAGGCTTCGCTTCGCCCAGCAGCATGACCTGATCGAAGAGCGGGTCCTGCGCGATCGCATTCTCCATGTCGACCGGGGAAATTTTCTCGCCGTTCGACATGACGATAATCTCTTTCAAGCGTCCGGTGATGTAAACGTGCCCGTGCGCGTCGATGCGCGCGGTGTCGCCTGAATTGAGCCAGCCGTCGGGCAGGAGCACCTGGCGCGTCGCCTCAGGATTGTTCCAGTATCCCTGCATCACGTTGGGGCCCTTGATCAGCAGGGCGTTCTGCTCGCCGATTTTGACTTGCACCCCCGGGATCGGCAGGCCGACGCTCGCGGGCACATTGTCCTGCGGCCGGTTGGCGCACGCGACGGGCGCAGATTCGGTCATGCCGTAACCCTGCAGCACCGGCAACCCGAGGCCTATGAATACGCGCGAGATCTCGGGCGGCAGTGCAGCGCCTCCCGACATGGCAGCACGTAACCGCCCGCCGAGCCGCGCGAGCACCTTGGCAGCGACGAGCTTGTTAAGCAGCGGCCACAGCAGAAAGGATGCTTTCCAGGGCCCGCGGCCCTGTGTGTGCTCGAATCGCGCATAGCCTACGTCGACTGCCAGCATGAAGAGCTTCCGGCGCGCAGGCAGACCTTCATCGAGCTTGCTGCGAATCGCTGCCCACACACGCTCATAAATGCGCGGCACCGATACGAGCACCGTCGGTTTTATCGTCTGCAGGTCTTCACTCAGTTGCGGAATCGAGCGCGCATAGGCCGTGGCGGAGCCCGCCATCATGGTGAGGTAATAGCCGCAGGTGCGCTCGAACGTGTGCGAAAGCGGCAGGAAGGAAAGAAACAGGTCGTCGGGCGTAGTCGCCATGACGCCCGTAAGACAGGCGTGCGCATTCGACAGGATATTGTGATGAGTCAGCATCACGCCTTTCGGCCGGCCCGTGGTGCCGGAGGTGTAGACGATCGTCGCCAGCGCCTCGCCACGCGTGGCGACATGCCGTGTTTCGCGCGCCGCCCCCGGCAACCACTCGTTCAGCGAGCTCAACCGCGGCTCATCGCTCGCAGCGAGCGGCTTTACGGCTAGCAGGCGCATGAGCGGCCCGAGCTCGTCGCGCACAGTCGCCAGTGCGCGCCATTGCTCCGCGCCTTCGAAGAGCAGCAGCTTGCAGCCTGCGTCCCTGATGATATAGGCGCTGTTGTCCGGCCGGTCCTGGGTATAGAGCGGCACCACGACCAAACCCAGAGCGAGTGCCGCGATATCGCACATCACCCACTCGGGTGAATTGCGCAGCATGATCGCCACGCGATCTCCGGCCGCGAGACCGTCGCGCTCGAGCGCGGTCTGCCAGCGCGCGACTTGCGCGTCGATCGCGGCCCAGGTGTACTCGCGCCAGGCACTTTGCGCCTCGTCGAAATACCGGTACGCGACGAGCTGGGGCGTGCGCTTCACGCGCTCGCGGAACAAGCCGTTCAGCGTGATCGCCGCTTCGACGGGGATCACATGATCGCTGCTGGGTGTCTGCACCGGTTCCTCCTCAGCTTGCAACCTGCCGCGTGTCGCCGAAACGCTTCGAACGCAGCGCTTCGAACGTCACTGCCTGCGTGCTCTGGTGAATTTCGCTCTTGCCGAAGTCCTTCGGAAAATCATCGACCATGATCGCTCTGCGGCGCAACGCGCGCGCGGCTTCCAACTGCCCGGCTTCGGCTTCATCGATTACGCCGCGTGCAACGGCAGCCGCAAGATCGTCGTGCGCCTGCAAAGCACCCGCGCGCAACGCGCTTTTCAGCTTGTGCTCGATCGGCTCGGCGGCGATTGCCGTTTCGAGCGCGCGGTCGAGTATCGCGACAGGATCGTCTGCATCGTCCGGGATGAACATGCCGCGCGTGAGGCGGTCGCGTGACGCTCCGGGCGCGAGCACGAGGTTGCAGACATCGTGGCCGAGGGAATCGTGCGGCAGCCGAAACTCCCGGCCCCACGGAAAGACGATGAAACGCAACACTGCGGGCAGAACGCGGCCCGGCATATTCTGGAACAGACCATAAAAAGCCTCTTCCGTGCGAGCGAGCGCATCGCGCACGCTCCAGTGCACGAGCGGCAGATCTTCTGCCGGACAACCGTCGTCTTCGAAGCGTCTCAGCGCACTCGACGCAAGGTAGAGTTGGCTCAGGATATCGCCCAGGCGCGCGGAGAGGCGCTCGCGGCGCTTGAGCGCGCCGCCGAGCGCGAGCATCGCGACATCCGCCGCGAATGCAAATCCGCTGGATAGCCGGGTCAACTGTTGATAATGGCGACGCATGGGTTGTGCACCCGCCGACTGCGCGAAATGCGCTCGCGTCAATCCCATCCACAGAGCCCGCGCCTTGTTCGAGCTCACGAATGCGATGTGGCCGAAGAAAGCGGCGTCGAACGCTTTCAATGCAGCGTCGCGGTCGGGCTCTGCAATCGCCGCCAGCTCGCGCAACACGTACGGATGGCTGCGCACCGCCCCCTGCCCGAAAATGATCATCGAGCGCGTGAGTATGTTCGCGCCTTCGACCGTGATCGCGATCGGGATCTGCTCGTAGGCGTGCGCGAGATAATTGCTCGGCCCCATGCAGATGCCTTTGCCGCCATGCAAATCCATCGCATCGTTGATGACCTGGCGCGCGCGTTCGGTGAGGTGGTATTTCACGATCGCGGAAACGACGGCGGGCTTTTCTCCGAGGTCTACGGCGCCCGCGGTCATGACGCGAGCCGCGTCCATCATGTAGAGATTGCCCGCGATACGCGCGAGCGCCTCCTCGACGCCTTCGAAGCGGCCGATCGGTACATTGAACTGCTGACGTACGCGACCGTAAGCGCCGGTCGTGCGCGTAGCGAGCTTGGCCATCCCCACCGCGCTCGCAGGCAGAGAAATCGAGCGTCCAGCGGCGAGGCAGTTCATGAGCATCTTCCAGCCTTGTCCAACGTAATCCGCGCCGCCGATGATTGCCTCGAGCGGCACGAATACATCCTTGCCCCAGTTCGGACCATTCATGAATGCCGCGTTGAGCGGCAGGTGACGCCGGCCGATATGCACACCGGGCGTGTCGGTTCGTATGAGCGCGAGCGTGATGCCGAGGTCCTCTCGCGAGCCGAGGACACGATCGGGATCGTACAGGCGGAAAGCGAGTCCGAGGAGCGTTGCGACCGGACCGAGCGTGATGTAGCGCTTCTCCCATGTGAGGCGCATGCCGAGCACGTCGCTTTTGCCCTGCCATGGGCCGCGGCAGACGACGCCGAAATCGGGAATGTTGCCCGCGTCCGAGCCGGCTTCGGGACTCGTCAATGCGAAACACGGCATCTCGAGCCCTTTTGCGAGCCGCGGAAGGTAGTACTGCTTCTGCTCGGTCGTGCCATAGTGAAGCAGGAGCTCCGCGGGGCCGAGTGAGTTCGGCACCATCACCGTGACCGCCGTCGTGCCGCTGCGCGTCGTCAGCTTCATGATCACTTCGGAGTGCGCGAGCGCCGAGAAGCCGAGACCGCCGTATTCCTTCGGAATGATCATTCCGAGAAAGCCGTTGTCCTTGATGAACTGCCAGACTTGCGGCGGCAGGTCGTGGCGCTCGCGTGTAATGGTCCAGTCGTCGACCATGCCGCAGAGCGTTTCAGCCGGCCCGTCGAGAAAGGCGCGTTCCTCCGCGCTCAATGTCGGCTTGGGATAGGCGAGAAGCTTTCTCCAGTCGGGACGGCCGCTGAAAAGATCTCCGTCCCACCACACCGTCCCCGCCTCGAGCGCTTCCTGCTCGGTCTGCGAAAGCGTCGGCATGATGCGCCGAAAGACAGAGAGCAATGGCCGACTGATGAGCGCGCGTCGTACCGGTGTGGGATTGAACATCACCGCGCCGACGGCAAAAGCGGCCCACAATGCAAAGAGAAGTGGTCGCGGCCATACTCCGTAATACGTCGGGACGAGGAGCACAATCGCGATGGCAGCCGTCCAGACGGGTGCCGCAGCGCGCTGATACGCGAGTATCCAGAAGACCACGATGACTGCGAGCGCTGCAAGCCAGGCCGTCACGAGACATTCCTGGTGAGATCGGGAGACTTACGGCATGAAGGCTGCACGGGTAACGATTGTAAGCCACGGACGTTACTGCCCGGGCTTTACGTCCATAGCGATAGCGCATCGATGAAGGAACTTCCCGAATGACCAATCCGTGGCTGGGGCTTGCGCTCGTGCTCGCCACGTTTGGCACGCTGCTGGCCATTTTCAGTCTCATCGGTCATTTGCTGCAGCCCGAAGTGCTCCGTAAAGGGCTGCACATCAGCCTCGGACTCACGGCATTGAGCTTCCCATGGCTGTTTGCGGAGCCGTGGCCCGTTTTCTTGCTCTCCGTGGGCAGCGTGGCTGCCTTCCTCGGTGTGCGCAGCGGCCTGCCGCTGCTGCGCCGGCTGGCGCAATCTCTTGCCGGCATCCATCGCGGGTCGATCGGGGAATTCTGTTTCATCGGCGCCACCTGCATCGTCTTCGTCGTCGCGGCAGACGATCCGGTCCTCTACTGCATCCCGATGCTCGTGCTGACGCTCGCGGACTCCGCCGCGGCGCTCGTCGGTATTGCGTACGGGCGCCATCGGTATGCAACGTGGGACAACTACAAGACGATAGAAGGCAGCGCGGCGTTCTTCGTCGTTGCGGCGGTCTGTATCTACGTGCCGCTCGTCCTGTTTACCAAAGCCTCGGCGGCGGAAAGCGCCGGCGTCGCGATACTCGTCGCAATGGCGACGACCGTGCTGGAGGCCTCGATGGGACGCGGTTTCGATAACGTGGTCGTCCCGCTGGGCGCGCTCGCGGCGATCAAGGCAACGGGGCTGACGATGGATCAGCCGGACGCGCTGGAAAGCGGCTCACCTGTCGTGGTGGCCGCATTGAGCCTGGTCGTGGCCCTGCTCGTGCTGCTGCTGGCGGGGCTTACATCGTGGTTGCGCACCACCGCGAGCGGGCGCCGCCTGCGCCGTACGGGTTAGTGACGAACGAAGAGGCTGCTAAAACTGATCTTCGTCGAGCGCGAGCACGCCGGCCGAACCGTGCAGAACCGCATCGGCATGCGAGCGCGCGAGTGGCAGGATGTGCTCCGCAAAAAAACGCGCCGTCGCCATTTTTGCAGAAAGAAAACGCGCATCGCTTTGCGGGTCATGCAGCTTCGCATGCGCGAGAACCGCAGCGCGCGCCATGATCCAGCCGCCTGCCACCGTTCCGAACAGCTTGAGATAGGGCACGGCCACTGCCGCAGCGGCGTCCGGTGATCCGGCATAGGTCTCGACGATCCAGCGCGTAGCGGATTCCAGACTGTCGATCGCGAGCTCGATGTTGCGCCGGCCGGCTTCGAAATCACGGCCCAGCGGTTCGAGCGCGGCTGCGACCCGGCGCATTTCGGCGATGAGAGCGCCTGCCGCGGCACCGCGATCGAAAGCGATCTTGCGGCCGACGAGATCGTTCGCCTGGATGCCCGTCGTGCCTTCGTAAATCGTCGTGATGCGCGCATCGCGCAGGTATTGCGCGGCGCCGGTTTCTTCGACGAAGCCCATCCCGCCGTGGACTTGCACGCCGAGTGATGCGACTTCCAGGGCCTGCTCGGTGCACCAGCCTTTGACGATCGGCGTCAGCAGATCGACGCGCGCCTGGTTGCGCTTCTGCTCCGCGCGATCCGGATGGTGCCGCGCTTTGTCCAGCGCCGCCGCCGCCGTATAGGCGAGCGCCCGCATCGCCTCGGTCTGCGCTTTCATCGCGAGCAGCATGCGCTTCACGTCCGGATGGTGAATGATCGTCACGCGGTCGCCGCTGGTCTGCCCGATCGCGCGCCCCTGCACGCGCGTGCGCGCGTACTCGAGCGCATGCTGATACGCGCGCTCGGCGATGCCGACTCCTTCCACTCCGACGCCGAGCCGCGCGTGGTTCATCATCGTGAACATGTACTGCAAGCCCCGATTTTCCTCGCCGACCAGATAACCGATCGCGCCTTTCTGCTCCCCGTAGACCAGCACGCAGGTCGGGCTCGCGTGTATGCCGAGCTTGTGCTCGAGCGACACGCACTTCACGTCGTTGCGGGCACCGCGGCTGCCGTCGGGATTCACCAGGTATTTAGGGACGATGAAAAGCGAGATCCCTTTCACCCCTTCCGGCGCATCGGGCGTGCGGGCGAGCACCAAATGCACGATGTTCTCGGTGAGATCGTGCTCGCCCCACGTGATAAAAATTTTGGTGCCGCGCAGCCGGTAGTGATCGCCCTCCCTCTCCGCCTGCATGCGCACCGCGGAAAGATCGGATCCCGCCTGCGGCTCGGTGAGATTCATCGTGCCGGTCCACTCCCCGCTCGTGAGTTTCGGCAGGAACGACGCTCTCTGTTCCTCGGATCCGTGGTGCCGGAACGCTTCCAGCACGCCCGACGTGAGCATCGGCGCGAGGCAGAACGACATGTTCGCGCTGTTCCAGATCTCGTGCACCACGGTCGCGACCGCGTGCGGCAGCCCCTGCCCACCGTAGCGCACTTCGCCGGCAAGGCCGTTCCAGCCCGCGGCGACGAATTGCCGGTATGCGTCGGCGTAGCCTGACGGTGTCTTCACTTCCCCGTCGGCGAGCCGCACGCCCTCACGGTCGCCGACGCGATTCAGCGGGTCGAGTACTTCCTGAGCAAATTTTCCCGCTTCGCCGAGCACCGCGTCGACGACCTCGGGTGTCACTTCCTCCCAGCCTGGAAGTGCCAGCACTTCGCCGAGCCCCGCCAGCTCATGCAGCGCAAAGTGCATGTCTTGCAGCGGCGCGGTGTAGGTGGACATGCGAAGAGGCGAGACGCCAGAATTCAGAAGTCAGATGTGAGAGGTTAAAAGTCGGACGTTCGAATCCGAACGCTGAATGCCGTCCGCTGAATACCGAACGCATGCATTCTGCATGCTGCGCTTACGACGATAGCTCGTTCGTCAGCTCCGGCACCGCCTTGAAAAGATCTTCCACGAGCCAGTAACTGGCCACCGAAAAGATCGGCGCTTCGGCGTCCTTATTGATGGCGACGATGACTTTGCTGTCTTTCATCCCCGCGAGATGCTGGATCGCGCCTGAAATGCCGACGGCGATATAGAGCTCGGGCGCAACGATCTTGCCGGTCTGGCCGACCTGATACTCGTTCGGCTTGAAACCCGAATCGACTGCGGCACGCGACGCGCCCACAGCGGCGCCGAGCTTGTCCGCGAGCGCTTCCAGAATCTTGAAATTTTCAGCGCTGCCCATGCCGCGGCCGCCGGAGACGATGATGCGCGCTGCGGTAAGCTCGGGCCGCTCGGATTTCGAGAGCTCGGCGCTTTTGAACTGGCTCAGCCCGAGATCGGGTCCGGCCGCGAGATTTTCGACCGGTGCAGCGGCCTGTTCTCCGGCAGGATCGAACGCCGTGGCGCGAACGGTGATGACCTTGAGGCGATCGGATGACTGCACGGTCGCCATTGCATTGCCGGCATAGGTCGGGCGCACGAACGTGTCGGGCGTCTCGACTGCGCTGATCTCGGAGATCTGCTGCACGTCCAGAAGTGCCGCGACGCGCGGCGCGACGTTTTTGCCATGGCTCGAGGCGGCAGCAAGAATGTGGCTGTATTGCTCCGCAATCGTCAGCACCAGCGCTGCGACGTTTTCGGCCGCCGACCCTTCGTAATGCGGCGCTTCGCAGAGCAGGACCTTTTTGACGCCGCTCACTTTCGCTGCCGCCTGTGCCGCGTCGGCGCACTGCTTGCCGACAACGAGCACCGTGATGTCGCCGCCGATCTTGGCTGCGGCGCTCACCGTATTCGCAAAGCCGGGCTTCAGTAGTGTGCCGTCGTGTTCGGCAATGATAAGAACAGCCATCAGATCACCCTCGCTTCGTTCTTGAGCTTCTCCAGCAACTCTTTGACGTCTGCCACCTTGATCCCGGAGCTGCGCTTGGGCGGCTCTTCGACCTTGAGCGTTTTGAACCGCGGCGCGATGTCGACTCCGAGCGCCTCGGGCTTGACCATTTCGAGCGGTTTTTTCTTCGCCTTCATGATGTTCGGCAGCGTGACGTAACGCGGCTCGTTCAGGCGCAGATCGGTGGTCACCACCGCCGGCAGCTTGATCGTGAGCTTCTCGAGGCCGCCGTCGATCTCACGCGTGACTTCGGCGTGATCGCCGTTCACCGTGACATTTGAGATGAACGTCGCCTGCGGCCAGCCCATGAGCGCGGAGACCATCTGCCCGGACTGGTTCGAATCGTCGTCGATCGCCTGCTTGCCCATGATCACGAGCTGCGGGTTCTCCTTGGCGATAATGGCTTTGACGACCTTCGCGACCGCGAGCGGCTGAACGTCAGCGGGCGCTTCGACCAGAATTCCGCGATCGGCACCCATCGCCATCGCAGTGCGCAGCGTTTCCTGGCATTGCGGCACGCCAATCGAGAGCGCAACGATCTCAGTGACGATGCCGGCCTCTTTCATGCGGACCGCCTGCTCGATGGCGATCTCGCAGAACGGATTCATCGTCATCTTGATATTCGCCAGCTCGACGCCGCTGCCGTCGGATTTGACGCGGACCTTCACGTACGGGTCGATCACGCGCTTGACCGTGACCAGGACTTTCATGCGTTTACCTCGTGGAGTGTGCGGAGACTGCGGGAAAGGCGCCCATTTTAGCCGATCGGTCGCGCCAGATAAACCTTATCAGCGGCGCACACTTCTTCGGCTTTCTCGCTTACGACCTCTCACGCCTAAAGCGGCTTCTTCAGCCACCGCCCCAGCTCGCCCACGATACCGCGTCGGAAGGTCAGCACGCACAGCACGAAGATCGTGCCTTGCACGATCGTCACCCACGCGCCGAGCTGGGCCAGGTAGTTTTCCATCGCGAGCACCACCAGGGCGCCGATGACGGGTCCGAAGACGGTGCCCAGGCCCCCGACGAGCGTCATCAATACCACTTCACCGGACATGGTCCAATGAACGGCATTCAGCGCCGCGAGCTGAAAGACCAGCGCATTGGTCGCGCCTGCCAGGCCCGACAATGCCGCGGAGAGCACGAAGGCGATCAGCTTGTAACGATCGATATCGTAGCCGAGCGAAGTCGCGCGGGCTTCGTTCTCGCGGATTGCTTTGAGGACCTGTCCGAAAGGCGAGTGAATGATGCGGTAGATCAGCAGGAAACCGGAGATGAAAATCACGAAGACCGTCACATACATCGCCCACACGTTCGAAAGGTCGATGACGCCGAAAAGCTTTCCGCGCGGCACGGCCTGAACACCGTCTTCGCCGCCGGTGAACGGCGCCTGCACGCAGAAGAAATAAACCATCTGCGCGAGCGCGAGCGTGATCATGGCGAAATAGATGCCCTGGCGGCGGATTGCAATCAACCCGACCACGAGCCCGAGCAGAGCGGACGCCAAAGCACCCGACAGAATCGCGATCTCGGGCGTGTAGCCCCAGGTTTTGGCAGCGTACGCGGCCGTATATCCGGCCATCCCCAGGAACATCGCGTGACCGAAAGAGAGCAGTCCCACGTAGCCGATCAGCAGATTGAACGCGCAGGCGAAGAGCGCGAAGCACATCACCTTCATCAGGAATATCGGATAGATCACCGCCGGCGCGATTGCGAAAAACAACACCATCAGCGCAAAAGCGATGCGCTGATGTGCAGCACCCGCCGCGTGGGACAGCGTGTTCACCGCGAGATCGGGTGCCGCGGCCGCAGAGCGGGTTTCGTTCATCTCTGCGTCCCGAAGAGACCTGCCGGTTTGATCATGAGGACAATCGCCATGACGATGAAAATCACCGTGTTCGATGCCTCCGGGTAAAACACTTTCGTCAGCCCTTCGACGACCCCGAGCATGAAGCCGGTCAATATCGATCCCATGATCGATCCCATGCCGCCGATCACGACGACTGCGAATACGACGATGATGAGATCGGCGCCCATGAGCGGGCTCACGCTGTAGATGGGCGCCGCCATGACCCCGGCGAGCGCCGCGAGCGCGACGCCGAAGCCGTAGGTCAGCGTGATCATGCGCGGAACGTTGATTCCGAAAGCCTGCACCAGCTGCGGGTTCTCGGTCGCCGCGCGCAGATAGGACCCGAGCTTGGTCTTTTCTATTACGAACCACGTGGCGAGACAAACGCACACCGATGCAGCGATCACCCACGCGCGGTAATTGGGCAGAAACATGAAACCCAGGTTCTGCCCGCCTTCGAGCGCCTTGGGGATCGCGTAAGGCAGCCCGGTGGAGCCAAACTCCTGGCGGAAGAGGCCTTGTATCACCAGCGCGAGCCCGAACGTCAGCAGCAGCCCGTACAGATGGTCGAGCTTGTACAGGCGCGAGAGCATCAGACGCTCGATCACGACCCCGGTAGCACCCACGATGAGCGGTGCCAGCACGAGCGCCCACCAGTACGACAGTCCGAGCTTGTTCAGCAGAAACCACGCGCAGAAAGCACCCATCATGTACTGGGCACCGTGCGCGAAGTTGATGATGTTGAGCAGGCCGAATATGACAGCGAGCCCGAGCGAGAGCAGCGCGTAGAACGAGCCGTTGATGAGCCCGATCAGGAGCTGACCGAAGAGAGCCTGCGTTGGGATACCGAAAATCTCGCTCATGTGCGCGATCTCCGGAAGGGCGTGACGGCAATCAGCGCATACGAGACAGCTATGCGCAGGGTGCAACCATCGACGGATTCGGGGTCGATCGCCAGGTCCTCGCGATGACCGTATGTCTCAATTGGCGTTGAGGGGACACCATTTACCGAGCAGGGCGAGCTTACGCTCGGCCGGATTCTTCCATGCGACATTCATCGCCGCCTTTCGATACCACTGCCGCGCGATACCGAAGTCAGGCGGATCGGCGACACACTCGCTGAAAAGTCCCAGGTAATACTGCATATCGGCCGCGCCGGCATTCGCTGTCGCCTCCATTTGTGACTGCAACCGAATCGCGGCGGTGTGGTCCTTCAAGCTCACGACCGCATTGAGCACGACGGACATTCCGCGCACTGCGCTCGCGCGCAGCGTTTTCGAAAAAGCATCTTCGCCGCTCGAACGCTCGATCACCTGTCGATAGAGTCTCACCGATTGCGCGCGGTCCTGTTCAAGCCCGCGACCGTGACCTATCGCATAAGCCTGGTCAAGCATGGCCGGGCGATCGCCGGCGGCCGCCAGCATCAGACCATCTTCGATCCAGCGCCGTGCCTCTGCCGGACGAGCGCCTTCTCCGCGCAACCACCACGGCGATCTGGCGATCGTGGTTTTGGTTCGATCATACGCTTTCTCGAATGCCTCGATACGCTGCGCCGCGGCAGTGCTGCCTTCCTTCGCAGCGATGTTCAATCGCATCAGTGCCCGCTGTCGATCCGCGGCTGAATCTGAAGACATCAGGATTTCGCCGTTCTCGTTCACCGTCCGACTTGCGAGCTCCGCGGCGCCCGGGGCATTTTCGGATAGCAATGTCATGAGCGCCCGGTAACCCGCGGCGAATGACGCGTCGTCGTCGCCGCGCAATTGAGCGGACAGGCGTGTTGCGTCTCGAGCAAAAGGAGCAGGCGCAGGTTCGGTCGCAGCGGATGCAACTACGGCCGGCGCCGACTCAGCCTTGGTCGCGGGCGCCGCGTTCGGGTCAAGCGGAATCGGCATGAAGTCCGGCACGGCCCGGGAAAGAAAAATTCCGAACGCTGCGAGCACCGCCCCGGCGCTTACGGTCCGCGCGATTTTTCTCCCAAGCCGCCGAGGCTCAGGCCGCGGCTTCTCCTGCCTCGTAGACGCAGACTTCGCGACGGGCGAAGCGATGGGCGTCACAGGCGTCTTGCGCACACCGCCAAGCCCTCGTTCGACTTCATGCGCCGTCCACAGACCGGCGACACTGAATTCCAGGATATCGTTCGACGCAACCAGTCGTTTCAGGCTCTCGTCGATCTCTGCGATCAGAGCGCCGTGTGGCAGCAGCTCGGTGGCGCGAGACTTCCCCGCGTCGCCGAATGCCTTGAGTCTGCCGACCAGCTTCCATATGCGCTCCGATATCCATTCGCCATCGGGTCCGGGCGATGGAATCAGACCGCCTTCGAGGAAACGCTCGGCCATATGTCCGAGACTGTAGAGATCGACGCGATAATCGAGGCGCTGTACGGCGCTCACCGATTTGTTGCGGATATCTTCCTGGATCGCCGCCTTCAACTGAGGGGATTGATAAGGCGCATTGGGTTCGATGGGCAGCGATTGCACCAAACGCTGATTCGGACTGATCGCGAAGGCAAAATCGATGAGCCTGAGTCGCTCGAAATCGAGTCGAACCGTCGCGCCTTCGGTATAGGGATACGGCGCGTAAGGCAGGCAGATATTGTCGTCCTTGATATCGCAGTGGACGACGTGGTTTCGGTGTATCTCCTCGAGAGCAACGAGACACGCTCGGGTGAGCCGCAGGAAATCCTTCGTGCGTTGAAAGGGATGGCTGAGCGTCGTCCCGTCTTTGAAACACGGCCGCACACGCAGCCAATCTCCAATCGTGATTCCCGCATCGAACGTGTTTACCGATACGGTCGCAGGCTCGAAACTGAACTGTTGAGGCTCGACGACATATCGGGCTTTTGCGCGGGCAAACAACCACAGGAAGTCGTTCTCGCGCTCGGTCCAATAAGTGAAATCGCCGAACTCGACGTCGCGTTTGAAGACCTTTTGATAGACGCAGCGCGATCCCGTGCGAGGCGCAATGCGCCGGACCGTGACGTACGGCGTGTCGCGAATCGTCGCGTCACTCAGATCAAAAACGTCATGCTTCACGAAAGCACGCTCGCCCTAATACCTTTCCAGTCGCGACAATGGCACCGCGTCCTGAGCCTGGTAGGCCCACGGCGAGGACTCCCGGACCGCCCTCAAGGCTTTGAGATAACGGCCGCGCACAGCCACGACGTCCAATTTACCGAACTGCCTCGCCACCTCGAGAAAGTCGTTTTCCTGGAACCTGCCATTCACCATGACCGACCGGCACGACTCTCCACCGCCTTTGTTGCAAAACGATATGGCGGTAACAGTGGCAAGCTCCGGCGTGCGCGATCTCCATCCGCGCCCTGCCGCGAGCTGACCGGCTTGATTGACGCTCATTGCATATGCGCTGTGCGTGGGATCGGTCTTGAGCACCGACTCCAGCTCGAGCAGCATGGCAAGCTCCTCCCTTTGATTTACGTCGAGCAGAATCGCAAGCGCGCGCGACAAAGTGAGCTGACCGCGCAGCCTCTCGAGCAGCGCCAAACGCTGCGTCCATTCAGCGTAGGCGATGGTAGTCGCCTCTTTTTCCGCCTGGGCTCGCCGCCACTCTTGCTCGGTAGTGCGTAACTTCTCGATTTCTTTCTCAGCCGCCCATGCGCGCGCTTCGGCCACTTCCCGTTTGCGCCGCTCGGCTTCTACTGCTTCGATCCTTGCTGCTGCAGCCTCCCTTTCGACTGCCGCCAGCGCGACATCCTGCTCCAGCCGAGCTTGCTCAGCCGCACGCAGCTTGGCCGTTTCTCTTTCGGCCGCCTGTGCGCGCGCTTCGGCCGCCTCGCGTTTGCGCCGCTCGGCCTCATGCGCCCGGATCTTTGCTGCGGAGGCCTGTCGCGTTGCCGCCGCTCTGGCGTGCGCCACCTCCGCTGCGCGGGCTTGTTCAGCCGCGCGCAGCCTGGCCGCATCCGCTACCTGCCGGGTTTGCTCCGCCGCACGCAGCCTCGCCGCCTCCTTCGCCGCCGCTTGTGCGCGTGCTTCCGCCTCTTCCCGTTTCCGGCGTTCTGCTGCCGCGCGCTCGCGCTCGCGGACCAGCGCAGCGTTCGGTTGAGGCGGTTTCTTCGATGTTGCCGCGGGGTCCTTCGGAGGCTGCGGCACCTGAATAGGATCGATGACCGACTGTGTTTCAGCCAGCACCGGTCCGGCCCCGATGAGCAGGGCAAGAACGAGCGTGATCGCGTATCCCCACATATTTAGCCTGCTTATATTTAAGTTTGAAAAGGTCCAGTCAAAACGCGCCGATTGCAAAACCGCTTACGAGCCAGATCAGCGCCGCCGTCACGAGCGTCCACCAATAAATACCCCGCACCCCGAGCCAGGAATGCCGCAGAACCAGGAGCGCGCTCGCATCGTCATCTCCGCCGTTGGCCTTCGCGGTGCGCACGAGCACGCTGCAGATCTCCTTGAGCGAAAGGCGCTTGGAGAGGCCGGCGCGAATGGCAGCTACGATTTCGTTGTCGGAAACGAATTTGTGAACGCCGTCGGAGCAAACCAAAAGCAGATCGCCTTCGCGAACCCGGGCGGCGACCAACGAGGGCGTGCCGATGGCGCCGACCCCGACCATGCGTGCCGGATCGTCGGGGCTGCCGCTGGGCGGATGACGCTCTCCGACGTTTTCATAGGTTTGATCCAGCGTAACGCGTTCGATCGAGCACTCGGTCTTACGTGGTCTCAGCCGGTAAACGCGGCAATCGCCGATGTTGATCAGATGGGCTTTGCCGAACGCGAGCAGCCATATCGCCGCGGCGGTAGCGGCGCCCGGTTGGTCGGTAAGGCGCCCTATCGCTTCGCGCACTTTTGCATCCCCTGCGAGCACCCATCGCAACAGGCGCGCGGAATCGCGAAAAGTCTTCCTCGGCGCCTGCGCGCAATGCTCCAGAAAAACGCTGCTCGCGATTTCACCGTGAGCGCCGCCGCCCACGCCGTCTGCGACACCGCAAAAAACAGGAGCGTGCGCCGATGGCGCGTGTAAGCAGCTATCCTGATTCTGCGTCTGCCGGTTGCCGGCCTCCGACACGAATGCAGCTTCGAAACCTCCGCGCCAGCGCCAGCGAAAGCTGGGGAGAACGAACGGCGTCGAAATAGGCGTAGTCTGGCTCAAGCTGTCACTCACCCGCTCGTTTCAAAACCACGTGCGCCGGCGACGCGCGTGTCCATTTTCGTGCAAGCACGATTTCCTGATCGAACCGCCATTCGAATTGTTGCGGCAGCGCCTGATCGGCTGCGAAGGTCCCGTTCCTGTCCACGCCCTTGTTTGTCGCAATCGCTCCGGCCTCAGTGATTTTTTCAATCACGAGATGCTCACGTGAGACACCCGCATTTTCATCGGGAACCACATAATCCTGATCTGATCCGCGGCCGATGGTGAACGGCAGCTCGCAAATGACTTTGTGGGCGGTGCCGGTCGCATCCGTAATGGCGAGCACGGCAAGAGGCGCTTTCGGCGCCGATATCGGGGTGTGTGGCGACGCGATCGGCGTCGCGCGGGAGGGCGCGATGGGCGTGCGACCGGCGTGTGCAACCCGCGCCGCGAGCTTCTGCGCGTGCACGACTGGGAAACGCTCGTAATCGGATGCTTCCTGCTTGCCGCCGAAGCTCACGACCGCCGTGTCGTTAAGGGCAACACGGCCTCCGCGCTCGAGCGCCTTGCCATCGAGCCAGGTGCCATTTTTCGAATGATCTTCGAGTGAAACCTCGTGGCCGTCCCAGGTCAAGGTGCAGTGTCGGGCGGAAACGTAGTAGCCAGAAATCTGAACGTCCGCGTCGGACGAAGAGCCCAGCATCGCAGGAAACATATCCACGTCGACATGACGTGCAACTGCAGGAAGACCTGCGGCTTTTTCGTTGGCGTCGTGTATCGTCAGGCGTATGCCCGCGCCGGATACGCGCACGACGCGAGCCGTATCCTCCGGTTGGAAAGGCGCATGCCTTTCCCAGCGTCCGTGCAAAACGACGCGGTAACCCGACACCGCGGCGTCTCGCGTGAGCTCTTCTTCAAACGGATCGGTCTTCTCGAGATGTTCTTTCGAAAACTGCTTATCCAATCCCAGAAATTGATCGACGCGCACATGGGATTCGGGTGCTGATGCCAGAAGTCTCTTGACCCACTCGATTCGCGCCTGCTGCTTGAATTCTTCGAGGAATTCGTTCAGGAGCGATTCGTCCTGGTCGGCGTTGATCTCGAGGTAGTGGAGCATGAAGACGTCCTCACGCGCGATCTCCAGGTGCGAAACAACGTCCCGGCGCACGAACGTTTCGAGCCGCTCTTCCACTGCATTCCTGATGGGTGCGTAGCGAGTCTGCGTCGCCTTGAACGTGTTGTCGGCGGCGAGTCGGGAATAGGCGCGCATCGAATCGGCATCGCTGTCGGCTTTCAACAACGACCCGAAGTTCCACTTGGCGCGATCCCGCATTTCGCGGCGCGGCGGTGGCGCCGTGTGCTTGCGCGCCAATCCTGCCTTGACAAGAATTTCGGTCAGCAACGACATGGACTCACCTCTCGTATTCGATTTCTATTTTGTGCGCTGCTTCGTCCGTACTTTTGAGTTCTACCAGACACCCGGGGATTTGCGCCACGGATGCTCTGAACTTTTGCACGTGCGGTTGCAGCCGCGTTTGCTCAACGAGTGACCTGGAAATGAATATTCGCACAGTCGCGCCCTTCCGCGCTGTGCCAATAGCGAGAAACGACAGATCGACGAAATCCTTCATGTCTGCCAGGACGTCCGGCCACGGCGTGGTGAAAGTTTGAATGTATCTCGTCACTTCTCGTCCGTAAGTCTCAGGCCCGCTTAATGTCTCGCTCTGATGCCCGCGATGATACGGAACGCCAGCTCAGCGCTCGCGTTCGCCTCACCCTGGTCTCCTGGCGAATGTACTTTGCCGGCCAGCGGTCCGGCGTTATGCCAGTTGCGCTCGGTCAGCACCGCAATGGCCTTGTTAAACCCGGTCTGCTTGTCATCGGTTTTGAATGCCGCCGCATACCATTTGTAAGGCCGTTCACGACCGCAGGAAGCCAGCCATTCGTGCCGTTCCTCGACCGGTACATCGCTTTCGCTCACGCCGCATTTTTTTTTGATTGCCGCGAGCGTCAGGTAATCATTGCCATACGGAGGGGTGCCCGTCTTCCCTGCAATCCAGTCGATGCCATTGCACTCGGCCACGTCGAATACTCTGACGCATGCGCTGCGAGCGGTGCCGGGTCGCGTACCGCGAGGAAATCCCGATGCTTTGTGACTCAGCATGCCGTTCAAAACGTGCGCCGCGTGCTCCCGCGGAATTTCAATTTTGACGGGGTCGGCCAAGTGAAACCGCTGGTCGGCAACATCGAATATTTCTCCTTTCACGTCGCTGATCCGCTCGACAAGATACGGCAGCCTCAAGGCGGGCTGTCCATTGGCCGCGGCGGCAAGCCGGGCAAGCATTCCGGCGACACCGAGCGGGGTCGCGCGGGCATTCCCCTGTCCCCAGCCTTCGGACGCGAGATTGACGAAATGACCGCCTTTGCATTTACGCCAGCCCGCCTTTGCCGCATGGCCCCGGTAGTGAGCGCCGCGGCTGCACGCGCTCGCAAGCTGCGGCTTGAATGAAAAATCGCGCACAAGTTGATAATCCAGCCACTGCGTTGACGGCGCCGGTTCGACGAGAAGTCGGCCATGCATGATGGACGTACCCGGCGCTGCACGACCCGAGTCGTCACGCATGCGCTCTCTGCTCGGACGCCCGAACAGCACGTCGAGGCGCCCGCAGTGCCAGGATTTGTCGGAGCAGCCCAGGTTCCAACCCGCCAGCGCGGCTGCGTGTTGCACGTCGCGCGCACGTTCGCAATCCCGCCACGCCCTGTCTTTGCAGAACATGCGATTGAGAAATGCCACCGAGTCGGAATTCTTGAGCTCATCCTGCAGACGCGTGAAATCGCCCGAGACACGATCCCCGAGAAGTCTCGCGCGGTACTTCGGATCGCGAAGGAATCCCGCAGCCATGATGGGTTTGATCACCGATCCGGGCATGGCGTCCGTGAACAGCGCGTGATTGAGCAACCGATCCGGTTCGTAGTGCGGCGTGCTCGGAAGATCGGGGCAATCGCTTACGTTGCGTCCCGGTCCGTCGTACTCCTGACGATAGCAACCGGAATGGGCACTGCCCAGCGCTTCGATTTTTCCCGTTGAAATGTCGATGACGGCGATACCGGCCATGCGGACCGCTGCATTTTCGTACATGTCTCTCGTGAACTCTGTGAACTTGGTATCGCCGGTGAGGCCGAGGTGCTTACAGGCGTTGAAATCGCCGGTGTAACACGCAGCCGCCTGCTGCACGACGCGCTGAGTGGCGGCATCGATGGTCAGGTGCACGTTGTAGCCGATATCCACCTTGCGCTTACGCCATTCGAGCTGATTCGGCCCATGCGGCTTCGCGATCGGAATGGTGGGAGAGAATTGGACGCGCGCAAGCCCGCGGTCTTCCGCTTCTTCCGTATAGGCGCGATAGATTGCTTTCCAGGGTAAGCGTATGTTTTCGAGATCGCCAAGGATCACCTCGAGCGATTCGGGCAGCGTCCACGCGGTGTCCCTGGCTTCGACACCGCTCATTTCATTTTTGCGGAAAACCCCCGTCAGGTTTTTCTCATCGATTCCTGCGGGTCGCATGGCACCGCATATGTCCCGATTGGTGAGTCGCCGGTCGCTCACGAACATGAGCCTGGCTTCCGCGCTTGCTTCCCCGTAGTAAATGCAGCCCGGAACTCCGCCCCAGGGATTACGCTGTTCCAGCAGCCGATCGCTCACCTTGACCGTCTGGCCCGGAGTGAAATGCCCGATCACGATTTTTCTGGCGGTGCGCTCTCGCCAGGCGAGTTGCTCGAGCAAGCGGCCATCGCGCGCGGCCAGATCCCTGGCTGCGCCGAACGCATCGCGGCAAGTCAGTTTACGGCCGGTGTCCGGTGCGCTGACCTGAGCGGGAACGTCCGCAGTCTGTGTGGGCCCGGCACGTTCGATTGCATCCGCCCATTTGTCGATATCGACCACGTAGATCTCGTCCAGCAGCCGGTCACGGTCGGTTCGGCCTTCGCCGCCCATCGCGTTCAACTTGGCGTTTATCGTTCGAACGTAGCACGCGAGTTCTTCTGCAGCGCTTGCGTGCGCGCAGGGATTTTTCTTCCTGTCTTCCGCGGACACTGTCTTGCGATCCCTTCGCGTCAAAGGGTCCGCGCAAAAGCTGAATCGGCTGCGGATCTGGTCGGCGGTCGGCGGGTTGTAATTCGGAACCGATTTCACCCCGACGATGGCGTGCTCGAAGGTCCGCAACGCCGCCAGGCGGTGCGTGTCGACGTATACCGTCTCGATCTGGCGCTGCACGTAACCCCTGCTCAACCACAGCAGCAAGCACAGGAAACACGCGAGGACGACGAAAACGCCCAGCGTGCGCTGAAAGAGCGTCGGGCGGTTCACGCGCGACGCCATCACGCGCTCCTCGGCAGATTGATCGCGAGGCTCAGAAAAAACGTATTCGCAAACATCGACCACAACCCGAAGCTCACGAACGGAAAGTTGATTCCGGTGAGCGGCAGCCAACCCAGATTGCCGGCGACGGTAATCGCCAGTTGCGCGAGCGTGAGCCCTACCCAGCATACGGCAATCCAGCTGATCCACGCCTGCTGAGCCGCAGTGGGCGAATCGAAGGCGACGACTCCGCGCGTGACGCGCCGGTGGTTGATCACCACTCGCGTAAGCCACATGGCCAGCAGGACGACGAGCGCCAACGCGACCGCCATGCCGTATACGCCGACCAGGGCGGTAAAGATGTAGTCGCTCTGGATCTGGTTGGGTACGCCGCGGCAAGCCGTGCCCGCGACTTCACCGCACCATGGAACTGCGCCGAACCCGTAGCCTCCGGTGGGGGCCGATTCCTGAAACCAGGTCACGATCGCGAGCTGGTCGTTCGAGGCGACGAAAGGGTTGCGCACGCTTGCGAGCCTTTCCTCGACTCGCGCCAGCGGTCCAGGCAGGAGGAAAACATCCGCGATCCAGGCCGACACGCGCGGCACCGCGACCAATAACGCGAAAGTCATGAGATAAACCCAGGCGGCGGCGGCCGCGATGGCGGTCACACCCCCTACCCACGGGCGATACCCGGTCCGGTCAAAGAACGCAAAAGCCACCGCCGCGCCCCAGAACACGCTGGCCGCATACAGGATGACCAGTAACGGACCCAGGTCGTCCGTCAGCAGCAGGCCGAAGACCGGGACGCAAACGACAAAGCCGAGGACAAAGAGCCCCCGCCTCACGCTGAGCGCTGAACCGAACACCGATTCCCCCCGGACGAGAAAAACCCACGAAACCCCGAAAATCAGCCAGACCCGGAAAATCTCCGAGGTGAGCTGCCTGTGATTCCGGAAAACAACGCCTACGAGGCCCAAAACGATGACCGCGACACCCATGTATATGAGCCACGGCCGGAAACGCCTGAACCCGGAGTCGCCCGGCTCGGTGAGCAGCAGGAATAAGGCGAGCCAGCGCGCCGTCATCTGCGCGAGACCGAGGCGCACCGTGGGGAGTATCGACAACAACACGAAGGATGCGAAAACGTAGAGCTGCTGATACAGGGCGAGAAAACGGCTCTGATAGCGTCCAGTCGCGGAAAGGTCGAGGAGCAGCCACCATCCCAGCCCGGCAAACAGCACAAATCCGGCGTAGCCGATGGCCGAGGATGGGACCTGTGGCGGCATCGGCTTCGAGGCAGATTTCCGGCGAACGAGGAGCAGCGCCGCGAGCGTCAGCGCAAATGCGACGCCTGCGGTCGCCTGGTTCGCCATCGACCAGGCGATGAGCACGTGCCTGTCGCTCAACCACTCGACACCGACATGGGTAGCCCATCCGGCAGCTGCCCACACTACAAAAGCGAACAGCAGGAAACGATCCGCGTAAACCGCACGTCGCCCGATTTGCAAAACGAACAGTCCGACGATCGCCCACAGCGCGAAGTACCAGTGCGCATTCGCCAGAAGCTGCTGCATCGCGACCGATTTGCCGGCGTTGCGCTCGCTCATTCGCGCCTGACCGACAATTTCAGCGGCCTGTCTCAACACTTCCCAAGGCGAGCCCAATGTCGCGCAACCGGCGTCGACGTCGGGCTTGATGCGTGTATCCGAAGAAGCGCCCGAAACCGGAAAAACACCCGCCAACGCCCGATCTGCGTCACCATCGAGCAGACCTGCCATGCCGATCAACAGGAAGACATGGTCTGCTTCGGTAGTCTTGCTTCCGGCGAGCGCTCCGTATCTCCGTTCGAGTTCGGTCCACGCGCATTCGACTGGAACAGAACGCGGTCCTCCTTTCCCGAATTCAATCCCATAGCGCTCGCGGTAGATACGCGTTTCATCCGCCAGGCGTTCGGCAGCCCCCCGGACGTCGGTCTCCGGGTTCGTCTCGTCTCTCCTGCTTTCCAGCTCCGCGAGCTCGGACTGCCGGCGCTTGAGCGGTAGGGCAAGGCTGTCGGCCAGCGCTTGCTGCACGCCGGCCCAGGCGAATACCAGCGAGGCGGGAATTTCCTCCGTCGCCATCGTAGCGATGCGATGCCGTGCGTCCGGAGTGCACGCACCTGAGTGATCTGCTGACGACGTGCGTTCCGTTTCAGGCAGCCAACCGCCGAAATGAGTACAGATATCGACGACGCGCCCGGTGCCTGCCGCGCCCGGCAGGATCGGCACGCTGAGCTCCGCGGCTTCCTGGTAACGGTCGCCCGCGCCACGAATGAACGCAGGCTCACGAAAGGCGGCGGATTGCCAGACGAGCAATCCGAGCACCGCCACCGTGACTAATGTCTCTACGAGCTCCGAACTGACGTACCGGCGCGGGTTGCCCGCATTGACCGCTTTCGGCGTCTCACTCATCGTCGGCCCTCGTTACCGGGGGAAAGGCAGAGCTTTCTCTCCCTTCGGGCGAGGGCCGACCAACCTCATCCCTTTCTCGTCAGCTTTTGCTGATGGGACACCCGCCTTCTTTCTCAGGACGAAATGCCTGATCGGCAGGAATCGTCGCGCGCAGCTTGTAGTAATCCCAGGCGCCTTTCGATTCCGACGGTTTCTTCACTTCGAAGAGATACATC
>DATLEF010000038.1:0-4240 GCA_035525455.1 Burkholderiales bacterium | reverse complement strand
CAGCGGTGCATTCGGCGAGGCGCGGCTGAGCGCGCACGTCACCGAGTGGCTCGCGCAATGGCCGGTGCTCGCGCCTCACGCCCATGGGATCGCAGTCACTCTGGTTGTCGTCGGCATCACCATCGGCGCGCTATTGATCGGTGAGCTCGTGCCCAAGCGGCTGGCGCTCATGAATCCGGAAGCGGTGGCAAGCGCTGCCGCCAAACCGATGAAGTGGCTCTCGCTCATCGTCTATCCCGTCGTGCGCGCGCTCACTTTCGCGACCGAAGGCATGCTGCGGCTGCTCGGCCGGCACGCGGTGACGAGCCCGCCGGTTTCGGAAGAGGAAATACGCGTGTTGATGGAGCAGGGCGCGGAAGCCGGCGTCTTCGAAGAGCACGAGCACCGGCTCGTGTCGCGTGTCTTCCGCATGGACGATTTGCGGGCGACGGCGGTCATGACACCGCGAACCGACATCATTTATCTCGATCTGGACGAACCGAGGCAGACCGTGCTCGACCGCCTCACCGCCGCGCCGCACTCGCGCTTTCCGGTGACGCGCGGCGAGCTCGACAACATCGAAGGTGTGGTCGAAGTAAAAGCCCTGCTCGCCGGTCTCGTGCGCGGCGAACAGATCGATCTCGCATCGAATCTCGTGAAGCCGCTCTACATTCCGGAGACGCTCACGGTGACCGAAGTGCTCGAGTCTTTCAAGAAACACCGCCAGACGATGGCTTTCATCGTCAACGAGTACGGCGACCTGCAGGGGCTCGTCACGCTTCACGACGTGCTCGAAGCGCTGGTGGGCGACATCGGCTCGGTGGATGAAGCGCCCGATAGCGACATCGTGAGACGCGGCGACGGTTCGTGGCTGATCGATGGCGGCGTTTCGATCGAGCGCTTCAAGGACGCGCTTCCGATCGAAGACCCGCTGCCCGAGGAAGAGACCGGCAACTACAACACGCTGGGCGGATTCGTGATGCTGCAGCTTGGACGCGTGCCGCAGGTGGCGGACCGCTTCGACTGGAAAGGCTTCCGCTTCGAAGTCGTCGACATGGATCGCAACCGCGTAGACAAGCTGCTCGTAACGCAGCTCAACGAACCGCCGCGTACTCTGCCGTAAAGCGCATTTCGCGCCGCGGACGACACGCGTTCGACGATTCGGGCGACGTGCGAACGTGCCCGTGCAAGCACGCCGTACACGCCCGCTAAGCCCGAAAGGATGCGCGTGTATACACGAGAATACGCTATGGTAGCCTTGCTCATGCCGCATCGGGCCAAGACCGCTTTTGCCGCGCACATGGAGCTTGCGAAAGCCATACAGAAGCGCGATGCGGTGTGCGCCGCATGAGAGGAGGCTCGCCGTGATCCGGCTGCAACGCATCGCACTTGCAATATTCGTCCTGGGCGCCGCGGCGGCGCATGCGCAGAACCCGGTGCGCCTCCCTGGCGGGTATCCGCAAAAACCGGTGCGCATCATCGTGAGCTCCGCGCCCGGCGGCGGGCAAGACGTCACCACGCGGCCGGTCGCCCAGAAGCTCTCCGAAAGCCTTGGCGTGTCGGTTGTTGTCGACAACCGCGGCGGCGCTTCCGGCATCATCGCAATGGACGTCACGCGCCAGGCCGCTCCTGACGGTTACACGCTGCTCATCGGCGCCACCTCGATGATTCTCATGGGCGTCACGAACAAAGTACCTTACGACATCCGCACGGCCTTCGATCCCGTCGTGCAGATGACATCGCAGCCCTATCTCGTCGTGTTCCATCCTTCGGTTCCGGTCGGCACGCCGAAAGACTTCGTCGCGTACGCGAAGACGAAGCCGGGCATACTCACCTACGGAACGTCAGGACCGGGCAGCCTGCACAACCTCGGCATGGAGCTCTTTCAGTCCATCACCGGCACGCAGCTCATACACGTGCCGTACAAAGGCAGCGGTCCCGCGCTCGTCGATCTCGTCGCCGGCCAGATCAACATGATGTTTACGAGCACGACCTCCGGCGCGGGACTCGTGAAGAATGGAAAGCTCAAGGCGATCGCGGTCACGAGCGCGATGCGCGTGCCGGTCTATCCCGAATTGCCGACGCTGGCGGAGACCGTAGCGCCAGGATACGAGCTGGGGAACAAGTACAGCATATTGGCGCCCGCGGGGACCCCGAAACCGGTACTGATACTCCTCAATCGTGAAGTGTCGCGGATCGTCAACTCCGGCGACGTGAAAGACAAATTCGCGGCGGACGGTGCCGACCCCGCGCCCGCCGTGAGCGTCGACCGATTCAAAAGTGAATATAACAGCGAAGTCTCGAAGTGGGAGAAATTCACGCGCACCATGAAGGTGAAGCTGTGAGCAACGCGACCGTCACAGCAGCACCACGCACTGATGCGGCGTCGTCCGGCGTCACCCGTGCGCTCGCGCAGCATGCCTCGAATCTTTCGTACGACGCGCTTCCGCCGCGCCTCGTGGAGCGCATCAAACAGATTGTGCTCGATACGCTCGGCGTCTCGATCGGCGCGAGCACGCTCGCCGAAGAAGCGAAGATCGTCGTCGATTACGTGAGCGAGCTCGGCGGCAAGCCGGAGTGCCGCATCCTGGGTTTCGGCGGCAGGGCGCCCGCAGCATGGGCGGTCTTCGCCAATGGCAGCCTCGGGCATATGCTCGACTACGACGACGTCGGCGGCGGCGGGCACGTCGGCATCGCGACAGTGCCGGTCGCTTTCGCGCTCGCGGAAAGCCAGGGACGCGTGAGCGGTCGCGAATTGATCGCAGCCATCGCCGCGGGAACCGACATCCAGGTGAGGCTCAACCAGGCGGTCGACATTCCCGACTGGACGATGACCGAAGGCTGGTTCGCGACGCAGCTTTTCGGTTTCATCTCAGGTGCGGCGACGGCGGCGCGCCTGCTCGGTCTTGACCCCGAGCAGACCGAGAACGCATTCGGTATCGCCTATACGCAGTTGAGCGGCAGCCGCCAGATGGCGGTCGGTGCAGCGACGCACCTGCGCTCCATGCAGGCGGGATTCTCGGGGCAGGGGGCCGTCCTGTCCGCGCAGCTCGCGAAGCGCGGCATCGTGGGCTCGCGCGAGATCATCGAAGGCCGTTACGGTTTTTTCAAGAACTACGTGCGCACCGGGACGCCTGACTGGAACGCGATCATCGGCGAGCTGGGGATGCGTTTCCCGCTGCTCGACGTGCACGGCTTCAAAGTGTGGCCGGCGTGCGGTTACACGCGTCCCACAAACACCGCGACGCTCGCACTCAGGCGTGAGCACGACATTCACCCTGAAGAGGTCGAAGCGATCACAGTCATCGGTGGAACGGGCGCGACACAGCTACTTTCTGAGCCGCTGGAGTTGAAGCGCCGGCCGAAGCTGAGCATCGATGGCAAATACAGCATCCCGTTTACGACTGCGGTCATGATGGTGAAAGGCAACGTCGCGCTGCGCGATTACACCGACGAAGGATTGCGCGATGCGCGCGTGCTCGCGATGGCGGATCGGGTGAGCTACCGGCCGGAGCCGGGAACCGTCATTGCCGCGGGCGGCAGCTCGGGCGTTTCGCGGCCCACCGTCGAGATCCGGTTGAAGGACGGGCGGGTGTACTCGCACAGGCCCGAAGGTGTGCCGGGCGATGCGCGGCACCCGGTGACGCGCGAGATGCTGGAAGCGAAGTTCCGCGATTGCGTGTCCTTCGCGGCGAAACCGCTTGCGGAAACCGACGTGAGCCGCGCGATCGCGCTGATCGGCGATCTCGAGAACGTGCCCGACGTCACCGAAATCATGCAGCTCCTCACACCGGGCGAATGATGAAAAACGAAATCTCTTTTATCGGCACCGGCGATTGCGGTCCGGTGCACGGGCCGAAGGATGGATTCCCGATCGAGCGCTACACCGAGCTCGTGCGCCCGACGCTCCAGGCGGTGGACCTGCGCTTCAGCAACTGCGAACGCCAGTATTCCGCGCGCGGAAACGCACGCGACGACGCTCCGCACGGCCGCCAGCCGCCGGAGATGGCGAAGATTTTCACCGACTGCGGTTTCGACGCGGTGACGATCGCCAACAATCACATGTTCGACGCCGGCCCCGAAGCGCTGCTCGACACTCGCGCGCTGCTGCTGGACAAAGGCCTCGCCGTCACCGGCGCCGGCCGTGATCTAGACGAAGCGCGCGAGCCGGCGATCGTCGAGAAGAACCGCATCAAAGTCGGTTTCCTGGGCTATTGCTCGGTGATTCCCAAAGGCGGCGAAGCCGCGCGCGGAAAAGTCG
>DATLEF010000146.1:0-2711 GCA_035525455.1 Burkholderiales bacterium | reverse complement strand
GACGATCGAGAATGCAAATCGGCTGAAGAGCTTCTCATCGGCCGCGAACTCGAGCAGGTAATCGCCCGCGGCCAGCGGTTTCACCGACTCATGGCCGCCCACTACCTTATAGCGGCTCAACTCCCATATCGTCCCGATGCGCTCCGCGTACCACACGTAGGTGTACAGCAGCTGTCCATCGGCGCTTTTTACGCGCATCGAAAGCAGGCCACCGTCATCCGGCTCATAAGGATAGTTGGTCTTGCTTTGCCGAGCGGGCGCGGGGAGACACACGGCGTAGAGCCGCTCGACCCGCAGCCTGCCGTCGCCGTAGCCCACGCGCAGCGAGCCGAGCAGGCTGCCGAACGTGATTCCGGGTATGCACGACGTTTGCGCTTGGGCAGCGGGAATGATCAGGAAACAGAGCGCCGCGAGCGCGATGCCTGCCCTGGTGAGGACTGATGTCATGGCGTTTTCATGCTACTCGGGCATTCCGAGTCAGATGACATTCTCAGATTTGCCGCTCTGCATAATGCGCGGAGGCCTTCGATACTTTACCGTTGGAGCCAAAGAAAAAGACCTCGGCGGCCAACCCGCGATGTCCTTTGTAGTACAGGGTCACGCTGCTCGCCCCGACAAGAAGAGTGAGAAGCTCGAATCGAAGATCGGGTGCAGCCGCCAGCGCTTTAGCCCAGTACTGACGAACCGCCGATTTCCCCCGCAGCGTGCCCGAAGGTTCGGCGACGACTTTTGCGATGACCGGAGAGGACATTTCGAAATCGTCATCGTAATGCGCAAGAATGCGCTCGAGGTCGTGGGCGTTCCATGCCGCCACCCATTCATTTGCAAAGCGCTCTGCGAATGTCCCATCGATCATGACGGGAACTTACCACGGCTCGCGCTCAGTCGACGCTGATCTTCGCCTGTTTGCCGATCCGCGCGATGCGCTCGCGCTCGGCTTTGATGAAAGCGGCGAACTCGGCCTGCGACTCAGGTTTGGCCGTCGCGCCGTTCTTGCTCATCGCCTCGCGGGCCTGCGCATCATTGAGCGCCTTCATCAACTCCGCGTGCAGCGTTTTGACGATGGCCTGTGGCGTCCCAGCGGGAACACCGAGCCCCCACCACTGCACGATCTCGTAGCCGGGCACGGTGTCCGCGACGACCGGAAGCTCCGGCAGCAGCGGATCGCGCTGCGCGCCGGTCGTGGCGAGGACCTTGACGCGTCCCGCGCGCGCATGCGGCATCGCGACGAGCGGTGACGTGATCAGGAACTGGAGCTGCCCGCCGATGAGATCGGTCATCGCCGGCGCCGCGCCCTTGTATGGGACGTGAGTCGTTTTCACGCTCGCCAGCACGTTCAGCATTTCGCCGGCGAGATGCGCAGGCGAGCCGTTGCCTGCGGAGCCGTAGTTGAGCTGGCCCGGGCGCGCCTTCGCGACCTTCACGAGATCGGCGATGCTGTTCACGCCCAGCCCCGGATGGACCGTCATCACGTTCGCTACCCAGGCGATGCGCGAGAGCGGGATGAAATCGCGATCGGCGTCGTACGGCAGTTTTTCTTTCAGCGCCGGCAGCGAAGCGAAGTTCGTGAACGTCATAAGGAGGAGCGTGTAGCCATCCGGCGCGGAGCGCTTCGCGATCTCGACGCCGATGATGCCGCTCCCGCCGGCGCGGTTGTCCACCACGAACTGCTGTTTCAATTGTTCCGAGAGCTTCGCCGCCGTGATGCGGGCGAGAATGTCCGGCGAGCCGCCCGGCGGTGATTGCACGATGATCCGCACCGGTCGCGAGGGATAAGCCTCGGCGCCTTGCGCGCCGGCAAGTGTAACGGCAAGGAAACAGCCGAGAGCGGCGGCGAGCGCGCGCCTCATCCGCGCGCGTGCTTCGGCTACGGCGGGCAACTCGGTGCCTCTTGGGTCGCTGTGCAATGCCATGGTGATGTCTGTGATGCCCAACGCCATGTTGAGTGGCGCGCGTCCTCTCGAACTACAATTAGAGCGCATGATCATATGGTCAGTCGAAGTGCGAATCGCCAGTCTCGAGCGTTGGGAAGGTCATGGACGTGATGCGAGCCTCATCTGTTCCAGCACCGCGCGGCCCAGCAGTCCGTACGGATTGGCGAGCGTCTCGGGGATCTCGAAGTGGTTGTAACCCTGCCCGGCTAAAAGCTGGACGGGTTTGCCGGCCGCTTGCAGCGCCGCCGCGAACTCGCGCGACTGACGCTGAAACTCGGGCGTCTCCAGGCTTCCGTAAGCGACGATCAGCGGGGTACGCAGCCTCTCGAGATGACGCTGCGTGCTGAGCGCATGTTCCATTTCATCGGTGAACTTCACGTATTCGCTGCGCTTGGAGAGCCGCACCGCTTTCAGATCGTACAAGCCGCTGCAGCAGAGTGCGCTTTTCACGATATCCGCAGGCAGACCGAATTCCTTCTGCCAGTCCGTCACGAGCACGACGCCGGTGAGATGGGCACCTGACGAATGTCCCGAAACGTGAATGCGACTGGAATCGCCGCCGAACGCTTTCGCGTTTTGATAGACCCACGCGACCGCACGCCGCACCTGATCGGCCATCGGCATGAGATTCCCGCCGGCTTCGAGCACGTTAATGAAATCGAGCACGACGTGATGCGCGCCGGCATTCACGATCGCCTCCGCCGCATACGCGAAATTCCTCGCGAGGCCGCCGCGCCACGCGCCGCCGTGGATGAAGATGTGTATCGGCGCGTTGGG
>DATLEF010000020.1:0-2153 GCA_035525455.1 Burkholderiales bacterium | reverse complement strand
CGCGCCGCATCGTCCCGTATCCATGTTCTGCGGATGCGCTCGGGTATCGCGGGCGTCAGCGCTTGCGGCACGACGGCGTTCAGCTCTTCGAAGCGCTCGATCGACACCCAGTAGCCGCCGGTCTTCACTGCGCGGCCTGCCGCCACGAGCTCGTCCATCAGCTTGGACCAATGCGCCTGGTCGGCACGCGCCGCGACTTCTTCTTCGCGTATGAAACCGGCGAGCATGAGCGCATCGTGCAGCTCGTCCGCGCTGGTCGCATACGGCCACGCTTCATCGCGGACGCGCTGTATTGCCTGCGAATCGAGCGCCCCCAGGTCGTCGGCGCTGCGAGGCTCGGTCGCGCGACGCGTATACACCGCCTGCGTGCGACGCTCTTCGAGCGGCGCATCGTCGAGAAACGTGTAAACCGCTGAATTCAGCAGCTCGTGACAGAACACCGAAGGCTCCGGCGTTTCACGGCTCACGCAACGGATGTCGCCGGCATTCATGCCCCGCAGGACCTCGACCAGGCCGTCGTAATCCATCGCATCGTGCAGCGCATCGCTCAGCGCCTGGTTGACGAGCGGATGATCGGGCACTTCCCGCGCGCCCTGGATGTTGTCGAGACACGCCGCCGCGTCGGGAAATACGCCCTGCAGCAGATCCTCGGCGTACATGCGCTGAAGCGGCGCGGGTATGCGCGCACCGTTGCGATTGCGCGGCACGGCGAGCGCAAGTGTGGTCGTCCAGCGCCAGCGCGTTTCGAAAATCGGGGAGTCGAGGACCGCCTGGATGAGCGTCTCGCGCACGGTGTTCGGATGCAGATATCGAAACACCTCATCGAGCGGAAACGAGTGCGAAGAGCCCAGCGAAAGAATGAGGCCTTCCTCCGTTGCCGCCGCCTGCAGCTCGAAGTTGAAGCCCTGGCAGAATTTTTTTCTCAGCGCGAGGCCCCACGCGCGATTGATGCGGCTGCCGAAAGGCGCGTGCAGCACGAGCTGCATGCCGCCGGACTCGTCGAAGAAGCGCTCGAGCACGAGCGTATCCTGGGTCGGGACGATACCGACCGCTCGCTTGCCTTCGGCGAGATAGGTCGCAATCTGTTCCGCCGCGCCCCGTGTCAGCGCGTAATCACGCATGAGCCACTCGATCGCCGGTTCGAGCTCGTCCTGTGCGCGAGCGGTGTCCGGCCCCGGCAGCAGAGGATCTGCGAGCTCGCGCAGACGCGAGACGGCCGCGCTCATCTCCTTGCTGCGCGCCGGCGCTTCTCCCAGCCAGAACGGCATCGAAGGCGGCTGGCCTTGTGCGTCCGCGACGCGCACGACGCCGCTGCCGACCCGCAGGATGCGCCACGAAGTGTTACCGAGCTGGAATACATCGCCTGGCAGCGACTCGATCGCAAAATCCTCGTTGAGCGTCCCGATGAACGTGCCTTCGGGCTCGAGCAGCACGCGGTAATCGAAAACTTCGGGGATCGCGCCGCCCGACATGATCGCGGTCATGCGCGAGCTGTGGCGCGCGCGCAGTTTCTCGTTCACGGGATCATGCGTCACGAGCGCCGCGCGCCGTCCGCGCTTGGTGGTGTAGCCGTGCGCGAGCATTTTCACGACGTCGTCGTACTCCCCGCGCTGCAGGTCGCGATAGGGGTACGCACACCGATAAAGCTCAAAGAGCGCCGTTTCATCCCATTCTTCCGCAGCTGCTTCGGCCACGATCTGTTGCGCAAGCACGTCGAGCGGCTTGTCGGGCACGTGGATGCGGTCGAGCTCGCCGTCTTTCACCGCGCGCACCATCGCCGCGCATTCGACGAGGTCGTCGCGCGTCAGCGGAAATACCCTGCCTTTCGGCAGGCCGCGCACGGTATGCCCCGAGCGGCCGACGCGCTGTAAAAGCGTCGCGATACGGTGCGGCGAGGATATCTGGCAGACAAGATCGACGTGTCCGATGTCGATGCCGAGCTCGAGCGATGCGGTCGAGACCAGCACTTTCAACTGACCGTTGCGCAGCCGCTCTTCCGCGTCGAGCCGCTTTTCCTTGGAGAGACTGCCGTGATGCGCCGCTACGTGCTCCGCTCCGAGCTTTTCGGTGAGATGGTGCGCCATGCGCTCGGCAAGGCGGCGCGTGTTCACCATGATCAGCGTCGTGCGGTGCGTTTCGATCAATTCGATCAG
>DATLEF010000016.1:0-10694 GCA_035525455.1 Burkholderiales bacterium | reverse complement strand
CATCAAGAAATTCGTGTCCTGTGCGCGCCGCGTCGTCGAAAGTGGGGCGGCGGAGCGCGTCATCGAGCTCGTGGAAAGACTGGAGAAGCTCGACAACGTCGCTGAGATCATGGATATCGTTCGAGGTGAGGTGCGCACATGAGTGAATCTTCCAACCGCCCGTGGCACCAGCCGGGCAAGTGGCTCGTCAATCCCGCTTATTGGGAGGACGAAGCCAAGGCCGCGCGTCCCGCGATGCGCCAGCGCATACAGTTCATCGACTGCACGGTGAGTGAAGGCGACGATTGCGTCGGCCACCAGCTCAACTGGAACACGCGCCTCGGCGTCATCGAAAGGCTCGACGCGATCGGAGTCGGCGAGATCACGATGCCGAGCCACGTTACCTTCAGCGAAGAGCGCGACCTCATCAAAGCGTGCCGGCGGATGGGCATACGCACTCGCCTCGTGGCGAAAGGGCCCGGTGTGCGACCGCCCTTGCGCGGCGACTGGAAAAGTCTCATCGATCGTCACATCGACTTGGGAACCGAAGTCATCAGTCCGATATTCAAGTGGGGCTACGAGGACACCCTCGGCGATTTTTCGGGCGCGCTCACGAAAGAGGCAATCGTCGAGACGATCGCCGAAAGCATCGCCTACATGAAACGCCAGCAGGTGCGCGTCGTGCCGTGGATGGAGGACAGCATGCGTGCCGCGACCGATACGGCATGCCTTTTCTTCAAGGCGATGGCGGATGCAGGCGCCGACGGCGTCTACACCGTCGACAGCCGGGGCAACAGCACACCGCTCGCAACCCGCGTCTATATCGCCCGCGTGCGGCAGGCCGTGGGAGATCGCTGCGACGTGTACGTGCAGCACCACAACGATCTCGGTGTGGCGACCGCGAATGCGATGGCCGCAGTCGAAGCCGGCGCAAACTGGATCGATGCGTCGGTCATCGGCATCGGCGATCGCGGCGGCTGCGTCGCACTCGAAGAAGCGGCGGCCCTTTTCCAGATGTACGGCATCGAAACCGGAGTAAAGCTCGAGCGCCTCTACGAGCTCTGCCGCTATGTGCAGGACGCCTACGGCATCGCGCTGCCGCCGTGGAAACCGATCGTGGGATCGAACTGGAACAAGGAAGAAGGCGTCGGCCATCTCGAAGGGAGCCTAGATGCCGAAGCGACGATCGGCATCGCGCCGCACGTCGTGGGCCGCGAGTTCGAAGCAGTGATCGGCGGAAAAATCCTGTTCGGCCGCGAGCGCAGCAGCGCCCACACCGACGATCCGGTACTGCTGCGCGATCTGATGCGCGACTGGGGATACACGCCGACGGAAGCGCAGTTCCAGACCGTGCTTTTTCGCGCGAGAGCCGCGGTCGCGACGAACTATGGACGCCACTATCTGACGTTTGACGAATTCCGCTCGATCTGCGACGGCGTGATGCTCGCCAATTACGAGGAACGCAGGTGAGAATGGTCGCCGCAATCGGCTACGAACTGGCCAGAGGCCGTGAAGGTGTCGGGCGCAAAGGTAGAATGAAACGCGAAACTAATGCAGGGAAACCCGATGACGCTGTCAGCTAGCGGACGCCGCACCACGCGCGCGTCGTGGCTTTTCGCGGTCCTTGCCGCGAGCGTCTGCGTTACCACTGCAGCGCAACCCTATCCCGAGCGTCCGATACGGTTCGTCGTCGCATTTCCGCCCGGCGCTTCTACCGACATCGTCGGACGCATTGTCAGCCAGAAGCTCACGGAGAGCTGGGGCCAGAACGTGGTCGTCGAGAATCGTCCCGGCGCCGGCGGCAACATCGGCACGCAGACTGCGTTGCGCGCCAATCCGGATGGCTACACGATCCTGCTGAACAGCTCCGCGTTCGCCGTCAATGTGAGTCTCTACAGCACGCCCGGCTACAAAGTGAGCGATTTCGTGCCGATCGTGCAGGGGCCGACGACGCCGAATCTGATTTCGGTGCATCCCAGCGTCAAGGCTGCGACACTGGCGGAGCCGATCGCCCTCGCCAGATCTTCACCGATGAATTACGGCTCGTCGGGCACCGGCACCACCCCGCATCTCGATATGGAGCTCCTGTTCAAGACGCTCGCAAAAGTGCCCGTGACGCATGTTCCTTATGGTCCGGCGCAGGCAGTCAGCGCCGTCGTCGGCAACCAGGTGCCGATCGCGTCGACGTCGATGCCGCCGGCGGTGCCACACGTGAAAGCGGGACGCGTGCGTCCGATCGCGGTGACGACGATCAGGCGATCGAACATCCTGCCGGACACACCGACCGTCGCCGAATCAGGCTACAGCGGTTTTGACGACCACACCTGGTTTTCTTTTTTCGCGCCTGCCGGCACACCGCCCGCGATCGTGAACAAGCTGAATGCCGAAGTGAACCGGATCCTGCAATTGCCGGATGTGAAAGCACGCCTGGACGTGCTCTCGCTCGAGTTCGTGCCGAACACGCCAGCCGAATTCGCTGCGAGACTGAAGGCCGAAGTTGCACGCTACGCAAAAATGGTCAGGGATTCGGGCGCCAAGGCCGACTGACCTCAGAACTCTCATTCAAGGTTCCGCAACAGCACCGACTCATGCGCAATATCAACCGCGATACGATTACCGATGCGGTCGTCCGCTCGTTCGGACGCATCGAAGATGAGCGCTCGAGGTTTCTGATCTCGCGCCTCGTCGCGCACCTGCACGCGTATGCGCGCGAGGTGCATCTCACACCCGCCGAATGGAAATTCGCCATCGACTTCCTCTACCGCACCGGCAGGAAATCGGACGCAGGGCGCAACGAATTCATCCTTGCATCCGACGTGCTGGGACTTTCTTCGCTCGTCGACATGCTGGAGACCGGAGCGGGTTCGACCGAGCGCAGCGCGCTCGGGCCCTTTCACGCGGTTGATTCGCCGTCCCTCGCAGTCGGTGCCGACCTCGCACGCGGAAACGAAGGCGAGAAGTTGCTCGTGCGAGGCCGCGTGCTCGATTCGAAGGGGACAGCGGTTGCCGGGGCGAGGCTCGACTACTGGCAAGCCGCTGCGAACGGGCTCTACTGGCAGCAGGACAGCAAGCAGGACAAGAATAATTTGCGCTGCGCGATGGCCACCGACGAGACGGGGTGCTATGCCTTCACCACGGTGCGTCCCGCGCCGTACGAAGTGCCTTGCGACGGCCCGGTTGGCGATCTGCTGCGTGCGGCAAAGCGGCACGCGTGGCGGCCCGCGCATTTGCATTTCATCGTTTCGGCGCCGGGCTTTCATCCCCTCACGACCGAGCTGTTCTTTGCGGACGATCAGTACCTGGATGCAGACGCCGTATTTGGCGTGCGCGAAGCGCTCGTCGTCGGAGTGAAGTCGTGTACCGCTGAAACGCAAGCAGGGCGCTATCGATTGCCCATACCTTTTTCGCTGGTGGAATTCGATTTCCGCCTCGACCGCGACGAGAACAAGCTCGGCTCGTGAACCTTTAGAAACGTCGGCACCGGGGCCGACGATCTCACGATAGTCATGACGTGGAGTGAACTGTGACGCAGAACCTCGAAGATCTTCAGAAATGGATAGGGCAGACCGAAAGCGACGTCGATTACGTGACCATTCCTACGGTGCACCGGCTCTCGGCGACCCTCGATCGCGACGATTCCGCGCCGAAGGCCGGCGATCCGCTGCCGATCGGCTGGCATTCGACTTTTTTTCCGCGCGTGGTGCGTCACTCGCAAATCGGCGCCGACGGACACCCGAAGCGCGGAGACTTTCTGCCGCCCGTGCCTCTGCCGCGGCGCATGTTCGCCGGCAAACGCAATACTTTTCACGCCCCGCTGCTCGTGGGTGACGAGATTCGCCGTGAATCCCGGATCGAGAGTGTCACGCCCAAGCAGGGGCGAACCGGTCAGATGGTGTTCGTGACGGTGAAGACCGACATTTACAGCCCGCGCGGCCTGGCGGTCACGGAAGAGCAGGACATCGTCTATCGCGAAGAACCGGCCGCCGACGCCAAGGCGCCGCCCCCTCAGCCTGCGCCTGGCAAAGCGGTATGGAGCCATGTGGTGACGCCGGATGCCGTGATGCTTTTCCGCTACTCGGCGCTGACGTTCAACAGCCATCGCATCCATTACGACTATCCGTACGTCACCAAGGCCGAAGGCTATCCGGACCTCGTCATGAACGGCGGGCTCACCACACTCCTCGTGTTCGAGCTCGCGCGCATGCACGCGTCGACCCCGCTGCGTTACCTCGCATCACGGAACGTGCGGCCGCTGTTCGTGGACCGCGCGATCACGCTTTGCGGCGAGCCGTCGCTCGACAACAAGTCCGCGAAACTGTGGGCGCTCGACGACGAAGGGGGGCTCGCGCTGAGCGCCGACGCGGAGTTCGTCTGAAATGGCAGGCGGCCCCCTCGAGGGCGTGCGTGTGGTCGATCTCACGTCGGTCGTCGTGGGTCCACTGGCGACGCAGATCCTGGCGGACCATGGCGCGGAGGTGATCAAAGTCGAAAGTCCCAGCGGCGATCTCGGGCGCACGATCGGCGGCCTGGGCGTAACCCCCGGCATGGGACCGAAATTCCTGCATCTCAATCGCAACAAGCGCTCGATCGTCCTCGATCTGAAAAAACCCGCGGGCCACGAAGCCCTCATGCGGCTCGTCGAGCGCGCGGACGTGCTCATCTGGAACGTGCGCCCGGCAGCGATGGCGCGCATGAAGCTCGCTTATGACGACGTGCGCGCCGTCAATCCTAAAATCATCTATTGCGGCATGTTCGGCTTTGGCCAGGGCGGCCGCTATCGTGAAAAGCCCGCATACGATTCGATCATCCAGGGTTCGGCCGGCGTCGCGGCGCTCCATCACCGTGCGGCAGGCGAGCCGCGCTACCTGCCGATGGTGGTAGCGGACAAAACGGTTGGGTTGATCTCGGTGCAGATGATATTGATGGCGCTCTACCATCGCGAACGCAGCGGCGAAGGCCAGGCTATCGAAATTCCCATGTTCGAAAACATGGCGGCCTTCGTTCTGACCGAGCACATGTACATGAAAACTTTCCAGCCGCCGCGCGGGCCCACCGGCGACCCGCGCCTGCTCGATCCCCAGCAGAAACCGCTCGCGACCAAAGATGGTTTTATCTGCATCTCGGCGAACACGAACGCCCAAGCCTTCGCCTTTTTCGATGCGATCGGGCGGCCTGAGCTCAAGACCGATCCGCGCTTCGAGAGCATTGCCGCGCGCTTTCGAAATGTCAGTGAATATTTCAGGCTGCGCGCAGAAGCGCTCACGAAAAAGACGACGGCCGAATGGGTGGAGATTTTCGACAGCTGCGACGTGCCCGCGATGCCGTATCACACGCTCGATACGCTCATGGAAGACCCGCATCTGAAGGAAGTGCGGCTCTTCGAGACCGTCGAGCACCCGACCGAAGGCAAGATCGTCAACCTGACGCTGCCGAACAAGCTTTCACGCGGCGCGCGGCGCGACTTCATCCCGGCGCCCAAGCTCGGCCAGCACAGCGTCGAGATCCTGCAGGAGCTGGGCTACGGCGCCGACGCGATCGACGCGATGGTCGTGCAGAAGGTTACAACGGACGGTCGTCTCGGCCGTTAAATGCTCGCCAGCGGGAGTCGCAGCGGCAGCCGTGCACCGCTCGGCCTTGAGGTGCGTTGAGGCATAATGGGCCGCTTTTCGCGTGCCCGCACCGAATCAACAGGAGAGGATGATGCAATCGATGTTGCGTGCTGCTTCAGTGTTCGCCGTTTTTGTGCTCGTCTGTGTAGGGTCGGTGAGCGGCCCGGCCGCGGCCCAGACCGCTGCCGGTTTCAAGGAATTTACGCCCGCGGTGGGACAGGAAGGCAAGGACGTGATCTGGGTGCCGACGCCGCAATCGCTCGTCGAGCGCATGCTGCAGATGGCCGGCACCAAGCCCACCGACTACGTGGTGGATCTGGGCTCGGGCGACGGGCGCACCGTCATCACGGCCGCCAAGAAATTCGGAGCCAAAGCCCTCGGCGTCGAATTCAACCCGGACATGGTGGAGCTCGCGAAACGCGCAGCCGAAAAGGAAGGCGTCACGGCGAAGGCGCAATTCATCCGCGGCGATATTTTTCAGACCGATTTCAGCCAGGCGACCGTGCTCACGTTGTACCTGCTGCCCTCGCTCAACGTGAAGCTGCGTCCCACGATACTCAACATGAAACCGGGCACGCGCGTGGTGTCGCACGCCTTCACGATGGATGACTGGCAGCCCGATCAGGTCGACTCTTCCGAAGGCCGCACCGCTTACATGTGGATCGTGCCGGCCAAGGTGGGCGGCACGTGGCGTGTCCAGGTCGCCGGCGGCCCGCGCTACGAAACGGCGTTCATCCAGCAGTATCAGAACGTCGGCGGCAGCGCGAAAGTCGACGGCAAGCCGGTACAATTCTCGAACGGGAAGCTCCGTGGCGAAACCGTCAGTTTCACGATCGAGGATGCCAGCGGAAAGCGCGATTTCAGCGGCCAGGTTCTCGGCGACAAGATCGAAGGCACTGCGAAAGGTTCAGGCGGCGAAGCCAAATGGACGGCGACGCGCGTGGCCGAAGCGCGCTAGGGGTCCGTACCAGTTACGGATTCTTCACCGATCCCAGCTCGAGCGCCGCGGGTCTCATAAGGCGGAAAACGGGCACTTCGCTGGGTGCGGCCTCCTGCGGATTCGCGAGTCCGCGGCGGTCGGTGGCGATCATCCCCAGTGACACGAAGCTCGACGCCGATTCAGGCTCGAGCGCGGCCACGAGTATGTTCGCACCCGGCTGCGCCAGCGTGTATACGAACGTGCCCGCCGGGAACAAGCGCTTGCGGGCTTTCAATTCGGTCGTGACGGTACTGCGGATGTGTCCCTCGACGAAAACGGTGCCTGCCCGCCGCTCGGTGACGTCGTAGCTTTCCACTTCCAGTTCGGTCGGCGTCTGCAGGCGCCGCACCTCAATGCCCGAGAGCGCGAGTCGCCGCGCGACCTCGGCAAGAGAAGGCAGCAGCAGATACGCCCAAGGTCTGGCGCGTGAGAGGCCTGCCTGCGCTTCGCGCGGGTCTACCCACTCCACTTCCACCTCCTTCGGGTCGCCGGTTGCGGGATCGATCATCGTGAGCTTCTGCGGCCGCTTGGGCATCTTGAGCGTTACCGCAACCAGATCGTCCGGCGCGGCTGAGCGGCCTTTGCGTACGACCTGCTCGCGCGCGCTCTGCACCGTTTTGCGCACTTCAGCCGCATTGTCGGCGGCCGTGCGCAGAAGGCTCGCCATCACGACGTAGTGCGTGTGAACGCGGCGCGCGTAGCTGTCGCGCCCGATGCCGACGCCGCGCGTCTCGACGAGAAACGAGAGCATGTTCTGCAAACCCGCGTAGTTGCGGCCGATGTCCGGCGCGGTCCCGCCGCCGGCGACGCTCAGGTCCTTGAGGTTATAGGCCGTAGTGTAGTACCAGAAGTGCGTGTATCCGGCGCGCTCGACGTCGCGCGCAATATTGCGGCTGAAGAGGCGCTCGGCGACCTCGTTCAGCGACGGCTCGATGTTCGGGTGCGTCGCGTACGCCATGGTGAAATCATACGATTGCAGCGCGTTGAATTTCTCGATCCAGCGTGTGGCAACGCTGAACTCGTGGGCGTCGACGAAGATATCCGGTTGAAACTCGGATGTGGTGCGGCGAATCGCGAGCGTTTCCGGCAAATCGACTTTGAGATGATCGCGATTCACATCGACGCAGTTCGCCGTGCTGCGCCAGAAGTAATGCGCGCCATCCGGGTTACCGCGCGGCATGATGACGACGCTGACGCGATCGAGCAGCGGCCGGAGCTCACCCGCTGCGAGGGACTGCGCGAGGGCCAGCATCGCCTCGCCCCCCGCAGGCTCGTTGCCGTGGAGTTGACCCACGAGCAGTACGACAGGCCGCTCGAGCGCTTTCAGCTCGGCGGCGCCAAATCGCCCGGAATTGGAGAACAGCAGGACCGGAATCGCGCGGCCTTCCTGGGAGTGCCCCGCCACGCGCACTTGCATGTTGCGCGACTGGCGGGCGAGCCGCTCGAGAAACGTCATCATTTCTGCGTGCGCCGTATATCCCGTCTTGCCGGGTGCAAATGCGGGCGTCTCGAACCGCACGGCAGGGTCAGGATAGCGCCGCTTCACCGCTGCGGATTGCTGATAATCGCTGCCGGCTGCGCATTGCGCCCAAGCCGCGGCGGCGGTATGCACGAGTAGCAGAAAGACGAGCGCTCGTGCCGCGTTCAGAAGATCGCGCTGCATAGCCGCCTCCATGAGCCCGCTGCGAGCCCACTATAATGCGAGCGAGCCTCGAGGCGAGCGTGCGCTCGAGACGCTTCCCGAGACATCATAACGTGGAGCCCGAACACATGTCACAGGAACGTTCCAGCGCGGTCATCGTCGGCGGCGGCATCATGGGCGGCGACATCGCAATCGTGTACGCCGCGAATGGCTGGACCGTGCACGTGATGAGCCCGTCGGCGAAGACGCGCGAAGCGCTGCCGCTGCGTATCGAGGCCGGTCTCAAGAAGCTCGGAGCCGACCCGGCGTGCGCGCGGAACGTGAAGACGTACGCCAGGCTGACTGACATCGACTGGAGCAGCGTCGGCATGGTGGTGGAGGCCGCGACTGAAGACCTGCCGCTCAAGCAGCGGCTGTTCGCAGAAATCGAGGCGCTTGCCGACGCCGACGTCCCGATAGCGACCAACACCTCCAATTTTCCGATCGGCGAAGTGGGCAAGGGCCTCAAAAGGCGCGGCCGCGTGCTGGGGCTGCACTTCTTCATGCCGGCTCATCTCGTGCCCCTGGTCGAGATCGTCAGCGCCGATGCCACCGAACCTGCTATAGCGGAATGCGTCTTCGAGCTCATGAAAACGATGGGCAAAGCCCCGATCTGGGTCAAGAAGGACGTCCCGGGTTTTGTGGGCAACCGTCTTCAGCACGCGATGATGCGCGAGGCGCTCTATCTCATACAGGACGGCATCGTCTCGGCGGAAGGCGTCGACACCGCTGTGCGCTATGGATTCGGCTTCCGGTTCATCGCGTGCGGTCCGATGCTGCAGAAGGAGATGTCGGGCTGGGATACCAACTTCCTCGTGGGAAGCGCGCTTTATCCGCATCTTTACACGAACGAAGGACCGCCGCCGATGCTCAAGCAACTCGTGGAGGAGGGGCGGCTCGGCATGAAGACCCGCCGCGGCTTCTGGGAATGGGACGATGCCAAAATCGCAAAAGAGAAAGCGCGTATCGAGAAAGCACTCCAGGCGGGCATGGCCATACTCAAAGACGACACTCCGTGATCCGACGACGGACCGAGGTGGAGCCGTCTACACACCGACGTTCAGCCCACAGTCGATCAGCTCAGTCGTGAAGATATAGTGAAGTAGGGCACGGTCGTCAAAGCGCTCGGTATCACGCCTGATTGATGCGCGAACCGCGCTCCGCACCACATCTTGTGTTCCTTTCCGCTTGCTCGACGTTAATGCATCTTGGTACCATCAGTGAGGACGGCGTTCCGCGAGCACTTTGCCGCGGGGCGAGATGAGGGCTCCAAGAAGCCCGCAACACCGGTACGGAAGGAACACGTGTGACGACGCAGTCCAGCGAACGCGAATCGCTAGCCTATCTGCCGGACTATATCGACGAGCGCAATCGCTACGCCGACGAAGCCGGATTGACGATCGAAAAGCGGACCCGCAGACAGGGCAGGCTGTCGACCTGGTATGGCGGCAGCGAAGCGCAATTCCGCGCGGCACGTCTCATGCGGATCCCGCCCGGCTTCAGCTTTCCGCAGAAAATTGGCGGCCGCCGGCTTTTTTCGCTGCCCGTATTCTGTCCGGCTGCGCCTCGCGCGGAGCTGAAATGCACGATCGTAAAAACCGGTAGCGATCGCTATCGGCTCGCCGTGGTGAACGAACTCATGCCCGCCGCGTGGCGCGCCCTCGGCGGCCGGGTCGCGGTCTACAAGTACATCGAGCTTCGCGAAGGCGCGAACACCGGCCCCGCGACGGTATACATCGGGCCTTTCGCGGCGCTGCGCGCGGCCGGCATCGCACCGCCGGAAGCCGAGCGCGACACTCAAAGTGAGACCGCTGAAGCACGCTCGCATCTGTGGCAGGCGCAGGCGCTTGCCGGTGGGCGCTACCGCTTCGTCGTGTATCACGAGGCGGAGGCGCGCGCGCGGGCACAAGACGAAGAACGCGGCCGCTCCAATTTCAAGACGGCGGAGCAATATCAGGACTGGCTGCTCGAGGTCGTCGCCGCCAGCATTGGGATGATACGGCGGCAGTTGCGCGTCAAGACGAAGCGCCGTTACATCTATACCGTTCCGGCGCGCACGCTAAAGGAGCTCGAAGCGCACTTCGCGAGGTTACGCAAGACCATCGCGCGCACCGAAATTGTCACGGAAAAAGAAGACGTTCGCGCCGAAGAGCAGCGCGCCGAGCTGCGCCGCGCCGCGCTGGATGCGATGCGGGACGCCGAATTTCAGCGCTTCCTCGGCAAAGCGATCACGCCGCCTATCCAGATCAAAAAGCGCTGACCAGCGCTTGCCTCCGCCGCGCTTTCCGCGGCATGCCGTTTGCTGCTTTTTCTCCGAAAGCAGCGCATTCCGCGCTTCGAAAGCGATCCAGTGTATACGCGCAATTCCCACACCGCCGCACCCAAGCGCATGAATGAACACGGAGTTGTGAACGAGCCGCTCGCTGTGGACGAGCCGCAGGACATC
>DATLEF010000012.1:0-42920 GCA_035525455.1 Burkholderiales bacterium | reverse complement strand
ACGGCATTTCGGGATCGCCTTTGCGATACGGCTGGAAGTGCGAAAACTTGCGGCCATCATTGAGCTCGACTTCCACCTGCGCTGCGCGTTGCGTCGGATAGCCTTTCGAAAGCTCGGGATCGGCGGTCACTTCGAATTTCTTCATGAGCGCGCGCACTTCCGGGTCGTTCATGCGCTCAGGCAGGAAGGCGTTGAGACGGACACTCCCGTGCACCAGCGCATGCGCGACGGTGTACTGAATGCTGAATTTGGCCTGGTATTCGCCTTCAGGTGTTGCGTTGTCGATGATGTCGAGGCCGGCTTTATAGGAGGCGAGCCGGATCCTGCCGATGTCCTTGTGCGTGAAGCCGTGCTTGCGCTTCAGCTCGAGGGCGCCGTCGATCGCAGGAAAAGTGTGGCCGCAGCAGCCGTGATTTTTGAACGTCATGTGGACGATGTGATAATCCTGACCCAGGCCTTTCGTCGCTTTGGACCAGTCGGGATTGACGCTCATGGCCGCGCCAAACCCGACTTCGCCTTCGAGTATGTCGAGCGCGCCGGTGACCCCTTTCTTTGCGGCCATCGCAGCCATGGCGCCGGCGTCCGCCGCGTGTCCGCCGTGCAGCGGTTTGGTCATCGCCTGGGAGCGGAAAGCCTGCTGCAGCCCCGATGCGAAAGTCCCGACCGTTGCCAGCGCGTGCATGAACTGGTCACGATTGCAGCCCAGGATCGTCGCGACAGCGGCTGCCGCACCGAAGCAACCGACGGTGCCGGTGGTATGCCAAAACCTGTAGTGCGACGGCATGACCGCTTCGCCGATGCGCGTCGATACTTCGTAACCGACGATCACGCCGCGCAGGAATTTCTCGCCGCTCGCGCCAGTCGCCTGAGCGGCCGCGAGCGCGGCGGATATGGTCGGGCTGCCGGGGTGATAGCCGGCGTCGCGATAGATGTCGTCGAACTCGACCGAATGCGAGGCCGCGCCGTTGATGAGCGCGGCGGCGCGCAGCGTCGCCCGCCTGCCGCTCGCCAGCCGTGCACGCCCGCGGTCCAGGTCTTCGGCAAACGCCTGCTCGAGAAGGATCGCTGGTGCGACGCGGCTGCCGGGCAAAAGAGCGGCATACCAGTCGATGACCGCGCGTTTCGCGTGATGCACTACGTCGGCAGTCAGTCTCGATGTCTGCTCTTTTACGGCGTAATCGGCAATTTGTTCGAGCAGCATTTGCTTCTCCTATTGATGCTCACAGTCTACAGGCCGGGGGACGGTTTTCAGACCGAAGGAAGGGTGGTTACGGAGGGGAACCTTGGGTTCCCCTCTGTTCGTCCGCTAGGGAGACGGAGTGTCGGTAGCACGTCGTCGAAGCAGAAATCAATCCGCTCATGGTGAAACGCGAAGGCGAAGGCGTCGTCGCAGTCGACGGCCTTATAGTTCGGAGTGCAACACGAAGGGTCGAAGGGCACGAAGTAATTTTTCCTGGCGGGTCGAGCTCATGTCTGGAGGGTCGAAGCATAGGCTAAAATCGCATGCTCGCATAAGACTGGAGCAGCAGCATGGCGCACGCGGTCGTGGGTATCGTAATGGGCAGCACCAGCGACTGGGACGTGATGCAGCACGCAGCGCGTCAGCTCAAGGATTTCGGAGTCGCCTATGAGGCGCGCGCGCTTTCCGCGCACCGCACGCCGGATTTGCTGATCGAGTGGATCGGGCAGATGCAGAACGGCGGCGCAAAATGCTTTATCGCAGGTGCCGGCGGCGCCGCTCATCTCGCCGGCGTGGTCGCTTCAAAGACCACTTTGCCGGTGCTCGCAGTACCGATACCGTCGAAGCACCTGCAGGGGCTCGACTCGCTGCTTTCGATGGTGCAAATGCCCAAAGGCATACCGGTTGCTACTTTTGCAATCGGCGACGCGGGCTCGGCCAATGCCGGATTGTTCGCAATTTCGATGCTCGCGCTCGGCGACAAGGCGCTCGCCGACCGGTTGAACGCTTTTCGTGTAAAGCAGGCGGCAGCTGTTGCCGCAGCGCGCCTGCCCGAGCTTCCCTGAGAAGTCCACCCCGCACCTTTGGCGCGCAACGGCCCGCTCGCGCGCCTGGTGCGATTGATTGTCTTTTGACACGCAGCGAAGGTATCGAATGAGCACTCCTGTTTTTGAAACCAACATCAAGAGCCTGCAATTTCTGCATCGAGGCAAGGTGCGCGATCTCTATGCGGTCGGTAACGATCGGCTGCTCGTGGTCCAGACCGATCGCTTGAGCGCATTCGACGTCGTGCTGCCCGATCCCATTCCCGGGAAAGGCGAGGTGCTGACCGCCTTGTCCTTATTCTGGTTCGCGAAGCTCGGGCACGTCGTGCCGAACCATCTCACGGGCGTTGCGCCCGAGTCCGTGGTTACGCCCGGCGAACGCGAGCAGGTCGCGAATCGCGCCATGGTCGTCCGCAAATTGAAACCGCTACTCATCGAAGCGGTCGTGCGCGGCTACATCATCGGCTCGGGCTGGAAGGATTACCAGGAGACCGGCGCGGTTTGCGGAATCAGGCTGCCGCCGGGCTTGAAACAGGCCGAGAAGCTCCCGCAGCCGATTTTCACGCCGGCATCGAAAGCGCCGGTCGGCGAGCACGACGAAAACATCTCGTTCGACGAGGCAGTGCGGACCGTCGGCGACAAAGCGCTGACTGAGCGCGTGCGCGACATTTCGATCCGGCTTTACAGCGAGGCGGCAGATTACGCCGCCCAGCACGGCATCATCATCGCCGACACGAAGTTCGAGTTCGGCACCGACGAGCGCGGCGAGCTCGTGCTGATCGACGAAGCGCTGACGCCCGATTCCTCGCGCTTCTGGCCGGTATCGGGTTATCGCACCGGTATCAGCCCGCCGAGCTTCGACAAGCAGTTCGTGCGCGACTGGCTCGAGACGCAGCCTTGGAACAAGAAAGCCCCTGCACCTCACCTGCCGCCCGACGTGCTCGAGCAGACCTCCGAAAAATACCGCGAGGCATTGCGTCTGCTGACGCAAAAGTAGATGTCGACCGTAGACGATGCCGTCGCAGTGTTGCGCGCGGGCGGCCTCGTCGCATTTCCCACCGAGACGGTGTACGGACTCGGCGCGGACGCTTCCAACTCCGACGCGGTCAAGAAAATCTATGCGGCCAAAGGCCGGCCGCGCAATCACCCGCTCATCGTGCATGTGGCGGACGCTCAGGAGGCCGGGGCGTGGGCGGCGCATTTCCCGCCTGCCGCGCAGCGGCTCGCCGAACGCTACTGGCCGGGACCCCTGACGCTGATCCTCCAGCGCTCCGCGCAGGTGAGCGACCTCCTGACCGGAGGCCAGGAGACGATCGCGCTCCGCGTGCCGTCGCACGCAATCGCGCAGGCGCTGCTCCGCGCGTTCGGCGGCGGCATCGCCGCGCCCTCCGCCAATCGCTATGGCCGCGTCTCCGCGACGACTGCCGGGCACGTGCGCAGTGAGTTCGGCGCGGCGGTCGATTGCGTGCTCGACGGCGGTCCGTCGGAAGTCGGAATCGAATCGACGATCGTCGACGTGTCCGGCGCGCAGCCTGCGCTGCTGCGGCCCGGCCACATTACTGCGGGAGAGCTCGAAGCAACGCTGGGGCACGCGCTCGCCGCCGCGAACCCGGATTCGCCGCGTGCGCCGGGCACTCTCGCCAAGCACTACGCGCCGCAGACGCCGCTCATCGTGATGGAGGCGGATCTCCTCGTCGAGCTTGCCGCCAGCATGACCCGGCAGGATCAAAAAGTGGCGGTCCTGGCGCGCTCGGCGCTTAAGCCTCTGCTGAACGACGTTCTTTGGATTACCGCGCCTTCAGACGCCGTGCGGTATGCGCACGACCTCTATGCGAATCTGCGCACGCTCGACGAGGCCGGCTGCAACGCGATACTGGTCGAGCAGCCGCCGCTCGAACCCGCCTGGGCTGCAATACACGATCGGCTGACGCGCGCCGCCGCCGGCTCGGCCAGACCCGACGCCACTTAGTCAGAAATACGGGGAACTAAGGAAGGGAGGTTACGGAGGGAAACCTTGGTTTCCCTCTGTATCGTGCACCGGTGAAAGAACGCAGTGAGGATCACTGCGTAACGGAGGGGAACCATGGGTTCCCCTCTGTTCGTAACCGCTCCCGAACGGACGGACGTTCCCGCGGAACGTCAGTCCGTTATCTGCTCGCGACGCTTGCGGATCGCAGGCAAGCCCATGACGATCAGAATGATCACGGTCATGGCGACGAAACTCGCGCTGATCGGCCGCGTCACGAACACCGATGGATCGCCGCGCGAGATGAGCAGCGCCCGCCGCAGGTTCTCTTCCATCAGCGGTCCCAGCACGAAGCCGAGCAGCATCGGCGCCGGCTGCATTTCGAAACGCATCCAGAGGAACCCGATGACGCCGAAGAACGCCGTCAGATAGATCTCATACGAGCTGTTGTTGACGCTGTAAATCCCGATACACGAGAACGCCATGATGCAGGGGAACAATATCCGGTACGGCACTTTCAGCAGGCTCACCCACAGGCCGATCATCGGCAGGTTCAGGATGACGAGCATGAAGTTGCCAATCCACATGCTGGCGATCAGCCCCCAGAACAGATCGGGTTTCTGCGTCATCACCTGCGGTCCCGGTGCGATGCCCTGAATGGTCAACGCGCCCAGCATCAGCGCCATCACCGCACTGGCCGGGATGCCGAGCGTCAGGGTCGGGATGAACTTGCACTGTGCGTCGGCATTGTTTGCCGACTCAGGACCTGCAACGCCTTCGATCGCACCTTTACCGAAACGCGACGGGTCTTTCGCGAGCTTCTTCTCGACCATGTACGACGAGAACGAAGCGATCGCAGGACCCGTGCCGGGCAACACGCCGAAGAACGCGCCGATCGCAGTGCCGCGAAAGATAGCGCCCATCGAAGTCTTGATGTCGGCCCACGTCGGCCACAGGTTCGTGACCTTTTTCGTGAACACCACGCGCTCTTCCTTGTCGCCGAGGTTCTGGATGATCTCCGAGACGGCGAAGACGCCAACCGCGATCACGATGAAGCCGATGCCGTCGGTCAGCTCCGGCACGCCGAAGCTGTAACGCGCCATGCCCGAATTGACGTCCGTGCCCACGACGCCGAGCAGCAGCCCGAGGCAGACCATCGCAAGGGACTTGATCATGTCGCCATGCGCAAGCACGGCGGCAGTGACGAGACCCATCATCATCAGCGAGAAGTATTCGGGGGCACCGAATTTCAGCGCCATCTCCGCGATCGGCGGACCGAACAGCGCGATGATCAGCGTGCAGACCGTGCCCGCGAAAAACGAGCCGATCGCCGCGATGCCGAGAGCAGGCCCCGCGCGTCCCTGTCGCGCCATCTGATAACCGTCGAGACAGGTGACGACCGCCGAGGTCTCTCCCGGCAGGTTCACCAGGATCGCCGTTGTCGATCCGCCATACTGCGCGCCGTAGTAAATACCGGCGAGCATGATCAGCGCCGATGTGGGCGGCACATTGAACGTGATGGGCAGCAGCATGGCGATCGTCGCGAGCGGACCGATGCCGGGAAGCACGCCGATCAGCGTCCCGAGGAAACAACCGATGAAGCAGAACCAGAGGTTCTGCAGCGTCAGCGCGACGCTGAAGCCGAGTATCAGATTATTGAATAAGTCCATTTTCAGTATCCTACGATGAGCGGGTACGGGAGACCGAGGCCCCAGATGAACAGCGCCCACGAGCCGATCGTGAGTCCGATTGCCATCACGAGAACTTCCCAGAACTTGAACTCGCGGCCCGCATACGATGAGATGAAGATCAGGACGATCAGGGCCGGAATGAATCCGGCGTGCTCCATCAGTATTCCAAACACGACCGTCGCGATGGGAAGAATCAGTAATGCGCGCGGCGACCAGTTGTGAGGAAGTTTTTCCGGGTTGAGCAGACCCTGGATCAGGCAATAGATGCCGAAGAGGATCAGCATTCCGCTCAGCACGATCGGAAAGTAGCCGGGCCCCATGCGAAGCGCGCTGCCCATCGGGTAATCCTGCGCCATGAATATGCCGAGGCCGCCGGTGCCGATGAAAAACAAACCCGATAGAAAATTCTTGTTGTCGTGCAGCCCTACTTTCAATGCAGCTTCTGCCATAGGCCCCTCCGGATTTGGAATTGCATTACCAGTTCATCCGAACCGTGAAAAATTGACGCATTAGAGCGGACTGCGATCATAGGTGGGCTGGCCGATGCACGGCCATTAGGAAAAACCCTAACGCGGTCGGGATTGAAAAAGGTGCCGGCTAACCCGGCTGCTTGGCGCTCAAGCTGACCTGGACGAGCTCGGCGACACTGCCGACTTCCATTTTCTCCATCGCCTTCGCGCGGTGGGCTTCCACGGTCTTCACGCTGATCCCGAGCGCCTCGGCTATCTTCTTGTTTTTTAGGCCGCGCACGACGAGATCCAGCACTTCGCGCTCGCGCTGGGTGAGCGTGGCGAGGCGTGCTGCAGCGCAGCGTCCCTGCGCGCGCTCCGATGACGCGGAAGTGCCGAGTGATGCCGCCTGTTCGATCAGTGCGAGCAGCTGCGCGTCCTTGAACGGCTTTTCGAGAAAATCGAAAGCGCCGCTCTTGACGGCGTTCACCGCCATTGGAACGTCGCCGTGACCGGTGATGAAAATGATCGGCAGCGTCTCGCCGCGCCGGTTGAGCTCCTGCTGCAACTCGAGTCCGGTGAGCCCTGGCATGCGCACATCGAGCACGAGGCACGACGCGGTGCCCGGCTTGTATCCTGCGAGAAAGCGCTCCGCAGTCGAATACGCGGCGACGCGATAGCCGGTCGATTCGAGCAGCCAGCGTAACGAATCCCTGAAGGCGTCGTCGTCGTCGACGACGCACACGGTGCAACGGTTGTCGGGCGCGTTCATGCGTAGACCGTTTTCAGCGAAAAGTGAAACGTGACGCCCTTGTCGTCGTTGCGCGTGAGCCACACGTGGCCGCCATGGGCTTCGACGATCGAGCGGCAGATGTGCAGCCCCAGCCCCGTGCCATGCGGTTTGGTCGTGTAAAACGGTGTAAAGAGATTCGCCTCGAGCTGCGGATCGACACCGCGGCCGCGATCGCTGACCTCGATTTCGACCGTTTCATCAGCGTCCGCATACCCATGCGACCGGATTCTGACCTGACGCTCGCCGGGAGGGACGTCGTCCATCGCCTCCAGGGCATTTCGTGCGAGGTTGAGTATGACCTGCTCCATCAGGACGGGATCCGCGTGCACGTACGCGATGGCGTCCGACAGATCGAGCGTGACGGCCGCGCTGCGCTGCCGCGCCTCGATTGAAATCATCGACGCGACGCCGCTGATGATGTCATTGATGTCGCACGAGACCAGATTGGGCGCCCGGCGCGAAACGAACGAGCGCACGCGCTGTATGACTTTGCTCGCGCGCTCGGCCTGCGCCGCGCCTTTCTCCATCGCGTCGAGCAGCTCGGCCTCCTGCCAGTTGCCCGAGCGCAGCCGGTGCACACACCCCATGCTGTAGTTGGTGATCGCCGCGAGCGGCTGGTTGAGCTCATGCGCGAGCGTAGTTGCCATCTCGCCCACGGTGATCAGCCGCGCCACGACCTGCATTTTTTCCTGCTGCTGGCGAAACAGCGCCTCGGTGCGCCGGCGCTCACTGATGTCGCTCGCGAGCTGCAGCCGGACGGTGCGGCCGTCGATCCAGCGCATCGGGCGCGATTGCACGAGATACCACCGGCCGCGGCCGGCGTCATGGAATTCGCTCTGGTTCGCGCCGATCGGAACCGACGGGACCGAGCTGCCGGGCGGAAACGTCTTGCGGAACTGCTCGTTCGCGTAGACCACTTCGCTGGTCTCCGCATCGGAGACGTAGACGGCGGCATCGAGTCCTTCCAGTACCGTGGCGAAACGCTCGTCGGCGTGTCCCAGCGCAATTTTCAACTTGGAGATGACGATCCCGAACACGACGAACATCGCGAACTGGATCGTGCCGTCCCAGATGTGCAGCCACGGCTGCGAGTACGTCTGGTGCATGTAGAGCACCGAGATGAACCACGCCGTCGAGGCTATGATCGACATGACGATCGCGGGCTGCGTGCCGAGCGCCCAGGCGGTCATGAATATCGGCGCGAGATACAGCATGGCGATGTTCATCTCCGAACCGGATTCGTAATCGACGACGCCGATGATCGCCACGAGTCCGAGACAGATCGCGAGCAGGCGCGGCGGAGGCAGTCTCGTAAGAAACGCGTCGATCTTGTTTACCGTTTCGCCGGATTGCTCCGGCGCGGCGCTCGCAGGCACGCCGAGCGCGCCCTCGGACAGGTTCATGGCAGCCTCTGCTTCTAAAAGTTAACCACTCTAGTGTCCTGTGAACCGGGGCTTACGCTTCGCGAGGAAAGCTTCGACGCCTTCGCGATAATCTTCGGTGTCGAAGCACGCGTAGCCTTCGGCCCATACGTCGGGCGCAATCTCGGTCTGGACGGTGAGCCGATCGACGAATTGCTTGTGCCAGCGCGCGACGAGCGGCGCACCCGCTGCGATGCGTCCGGCAGCAGCGTAGCTTTCACGCTCGACGTCGGCGTCGGGCAGGACTCGATTCACGAGTCCCTTGTGATAAGCCTCCGCGGCGTCGAAGACGCGGCCTTCCAGCAGGATCTCGAGCGTGACGGCGCGCCCTGCCAGGGCGAGCAGGCCTTCCAGCTCGCCGTATGCCATCGTGAGACCCAGGCGGTTCACCGGGACGCCGAAGCGGCTCGATGCGCCGCAGATCCGCATGTCGCACATCGCCGCGATTTCGAGGCCGCCGCCGATGCACGCGCCTTCGATCAGCGCAAGAGTCGGATGGCGGCACTGCGCGACTGCCTGCATTGCCTCGTGTATCAGCGCGCCGTAGCCGCTCGCCTGCTTTGCGTTGGCGCGTTCGGTGGCGAATTCGGAAATGTCCGCGCCGGCCGCGAATGCCTTGCCGCCCGCACCGCGCAGGACGACGCAGCGCAGACTTTCGTCGCCGGACAATTCGCGCATCGCGTCGCGCAGGCGCTGCCACATGGCGCGGTTGAGCGCATTCAGACGCTCGGGCTGATTGAGTGTCACCGTCGCGATCGCGCCATCGCGCTGCACGAGCACTACATTCGTATCCACGACGGCCGGCATGTGCGCCTCAGTCGCGCTCAGTTGCGCTCAGTTGTGTTACGCCACGCCCGCGAGCGCGGGCTTACGCGCGGGTTGCTGCACTTGCACGAGATAATCCATCCCCGCAGCGACACCGCCCTGCTGATGCGGCACGCCTGCGAGCGCGAGGCCCATTTCGACGCCGGACAAGGTACCCATCAGCGTGAGGTCGTTGAGGTCGCCGAGATGACCGATGCGAAATACTTTGTTCGCGATTTTGCCCAGTCCGCTGCCGAGCGACATGTTGAAGCGTTCGAGCACGACTTTACGAAAATCGACTTCGCTGTGCCCGGCCGGCATCAGCACCGCCGTGAGCGCGCTCGAATATTCCGCCGGCTCGACACACAGGATCTCGAGGCCCCATGCCCGCACGGCGCGCCGCGTCGCCTCCGCGTGACGATCGTGCCGCCTGAACACATTGTCCAGGCCTTCCTCGTCGAGCATCCTGAGCGCCTCGCGCAGTCCATACAGGAGATTGGTCGCCGGCGTGTACGGAAAGAACCCGCTTTTGTTCGGCCCGATCATTTCGTCCCACGACCAGTAGGAGCGCGGCAGCGTCGCCAATTTCGATGCCGCGAGCGCTTTGTCGCTCACGGCATTGAACGAAAGTCCTGGCGGCAGCATGAGGCCTTTCTGCGAGCCCGCGACGGTCACGTCCACTCCCCATTCGTCGTGACGATAATCGATCGATGCCAGCGAAGAGATCGTGTCGACCATGAAGAGCGCCGGATGCCGCGCGCGGTCGATCGCTTTGCGGATCTCGCCGATGCGGGTCGTTGCCCCCGTCGATGTTTCGTTGTGCACGACGCACACCGCCTTGATCTCGTGGGCGCGGTCTTCTGCCAGTTTCGCTTCGAGCGCGGCCGCATCGGCGCCGCGCCGCCAGTCGGAGGCGATGAACTCGGGGTTGAGCGCGAGGCGTTTTGCCATGCTGTGCCAGAGCGTCGAGAAATGCCCCGTCTCGTACATGAGCACGCGATCGCCCGCCGACAGCGTATTCACGAGTGCCGCTTCCCACGCGCCGGTCCCCGAAGCGGGAAAAATGATGACGGGGGATTTCGTCTTGAACACGTTCTTCAAGCCCGCGAGCACCTCCTGCCCGAGCTTCTGGAATTCCGGCCCGCGATGATCGATGGTCGCGCGGTCGATCGCACGCAGCACGCGCTCGGGCACATTGGTGGGACCGGGAATCTGGAGGAAGTGGCGGCCGCTCGAGTACGTCATGTGTCGTCTCCGGAATGAGGGCTTATTATAGAGACGGTTGAGGGATCGCAGGATGACAGGAGCCCAAGCGTGACAAAACCCGGTGACCCCGCGCTCGCGGCGCGATTGAAGCGCGAAATGCGCGGTGACGTGCTGTTCGACGCGCCTGCCCGCGGCCGCTATGCGACCGACGCCTCGATCTACCAGATCGACCCGATCGGCGTCGTCGTGCCCGCAACGCAGGCCGACGCGATCACCGCGCTGCAGATCGCGATCGACGCGGGCGTGCCGGTGTTGCCGCGCGGCGGCGGCACGTCGCAATGCGGCCAGACCGTCGGCGCTGCGCTCGTGATCGACGTGAGCAAGCACCTGAACAAGGTCATCGCGTTCGACAGGCACGCGCAGACGATCACGGTTGAGCCCGGAATCGTGCTCGACCATCTCAACGCGTACCTGAAGCCTCATGGTCTCTGGTGTCCGGTCGATGTGTCGACCAGCGCGCAGGCGACGATCGGCGGCATGACGGGAAACAACTCGTGCGGCTCGCGCTCGATCCGCTACGGCAACATGGTGCACAACGTGCGGGGCGTCGATGCGGTCCTCGCCGACGGTTCGTCGTTCGAGTTCGGTCCGGTGCCCGAAGACTTGAGCAAGCTGGAAGGGCCGCGCGGTTACCAGGAGCTCGTGCGCAAGATCCACTCCATCGCGATGCGCGAAGCGGAGGAGATCGAGCACAGGTATCCGAAAGTGCTGCGCCGCGTGGGCGGCTACAACCTCGACATGATGTTGCCGGATCGCGCCGCTCGCCTGGAGGCTCGGGCCTCGGCTGCCATTCGGCAGCCGCCTCGGCCGGTAAACGATTCAGAGGAAAACCAGGGTTTTCCTCCGAAACCTCCTTTCCTTGACCGGGTTTCCTTCCGTTCCTCCATCAATATGGCTCACTTGCTGGTCGGGTCCGAGGGCACGCTCGCATACACGCGAGGCATCCATCTCGCGCTCTCGCCGCTGCCCACGTACAAGACGCTCGGGGTATGCCACTTTCCGACGTTCTACAAAGCGATGGAGGCGCCGCGCCGTATCGTCGAGCTCGGGCCTGTTGCAGTCGAGCTCGTCGATCGCACGATGATCGAGCTCGCGCGCGAGAATCCTGCATTCCGTCCGACCCTGGCGCGCTTCATTCGCGGGGAGCCGGCAGCGATCCTGCTCGTGGAGTTCGCCGGAGAGGATCGCGATGCGCAACTCGCGAAACTCAGGCAACTGACCGAGTTGATGGCGGATCTCGGCTTTCCTGACTCAGTGGTTGAAATCACCGATCCCGCTTTGCAGCGCGACGTGTGGGAAGTGCGCAAGGCCGGTCTCAATATCATGATGTCGATGAAAGGCGACGGCAAACCGGTGTCGTTCATCGAAGACTGTGCCGTGCCGCTCGAGCATCTCGCCGAGTACACCGATCGCCTGACGCGCGTTTTCGAGAAGTACGGCACCCGCGGCACGTGGTACGCGCATGCGTCGGTCGGCTGTCTGCACGTGAGGCCCATCCTCGACATGCGCAAAGACGGCGCGGGCAAGATGCGCGCGATCGCGGAGGAAGCGGCCGAGCTCGTGCGCGAGTACAAGGGCGCGTATTCCGGAGAGCATGGTGACGGGCTCGTGCGTTCCGAATGGATCGCACCGTTTTTCGGTCCGAAGTTGACGCGCGCATTCGAAGAAATCAAGGACCTCTTCGATCCGAAAGGTCTCCTCAATCCAGGAAAAATCGTCCGGCCTTCGAAGCAGGACGATACTGCGCTCTTCAGGTTCAAGCCGGGATACACCATCCAGAAAATTCGCACCGTGCTCGACTGGGACGAGTGGGGTGGCTTGGACAAGGCCGTCGAGATGTGCAACAACAACGGCCACTGCCGCAAGTTCGACGCCGGCACGATGTGTCCGTCGTATCGCGTTACGGGTGACGAGCAGCACCTGACGCGAGGCCGCGCGAACACACTGCGGCTGGCGCTCTCGGGACAGCTCGGCGCCGATGCTTTCACGTCCGACGCGCTGTACGAAACGCTCGATCTGTGTGTTTCCTGCAAAGGCTGCAAGCGCGAATGTCCTACGGGCGTGGACATGGCCAAGATGAAAGTGGAGTTTCTGTATCACTATCGGAAACGACACGGCCTGACGTTGAAGGACAGGCTCGTCGCCTACCTGCCGCGCTATGCACCGTGGGCGTCGCGCTTCGCTCCGCTCACGAATCTGCTGGCGGGTGCGGCGAAAAGTTTTGTGGGGTTCGCGCCGCAGCGCACGTTGCCGAAATGGCGTAGCGATTGTTTCAGTGGCGTCTCTCATGCTCCGGCCGCCGCGGGCAGGAACGGGGTCGGGGAAAAACAAGTCGTTCTTTTCATCGATACGTTCAACCGTTATTTCGAGCCGGAGAATGCACGCGCTGCGCTGGCTGTGCTCGAGGCGGCCGGTTATACGGTGCATCTGCCCGAAGCTAAAGACCGCCGGCGCCCTTTATGCTGCGGCCGTACTTTTCTCGCGTCAGGCCTGGTCGACGAAGCGAAGCGCGAAGCGCGCCGCATGCTCGAAACACTCCTGCCCCATATCGAGCGTGGGATACCCGTCGTGGGTCTCGAGCCTTCATGCGTGCTGGGTCTCCGCGACGAGTACCTGTCGATGCTGCCGGGCGCCGAAAGCGCGGAGCTCGACTTGAACGCCTTTCTATTCGAGGAATTCCTCGTGCGCGAGCAGGAGGCCGGGCGGCTCGAGCTCGATCTGCAGCCGCTCGCTCAGAGCAAGGCGCTGGTGCACGGACACTGTCATCAGAAAGCATTCGCGGAAATGCCGAATGTGGAGCGCGCATTGAAGCTCGTTCCCGGGCTTCAGGTCGAAACCATCGAATCGAGCTGCTGCGGCATGGCTGGAAGCTTCGGCTACGACGCGAGCCATTACGACGTCTCGATGAAAATGGGCGAGCTCTCACTTTTGCCGCGCGTGCGCGCAAGCAGCGCGGACACGCTGATCGTCGCGGACGGCACGAGCTGCCGGCATCAGATCCGCGACGGCGCTCAGCGCGAAGCGGTGCACGTCGCGCGCATTCTTGAGAGAGCTTTGAAAAACCGCGTAGATGGCAAGTAGCGCCGCTAGGCGCATAAGCGCGCCGTTGCGCCCGAAGCGTAGCGGAGGAGCGGTGTAGACCTTACCTTGACAACCCCGCAGGTCGTCCATAGCCTCACGCGAACCACTACGAGCAGCATTCCCCGAGGATGGACCAACCCACTGCCAGCGTCGCGCTGCGCGATGCGGCGCCGAGCGGCCCCTGGCTGCTCGAAGTCGAAAACCTGCACGTCCACTTCGTTACCACGCGCGGTGTCGTGCGCGCAGTCGAAGGCATTTCCTATACGGTGAGCCGCGGCGAGACCGTGGCGCTCGTCGGCGAATCGGGTTGCGGCAAGTCGGTCTCTTCTCTCGCGATCATGCGTCTGCTCGCCAAACCCGCGGGCCGCATCGTCGGCGGCCGGATACTCTTCGAAGGCCGCGATCTGCTGCGCCTTTCGGACGACGAGATGCGCGAGATCCGCGGACGCGACATCGCGATGATCTTCCAGGAGCCGATGACATCGCTCAATCCGGTGCTCACCATCGGCTTCCAGATCATGGAGCCGCTGCTGATCCATCTCGGTATGGACATGAGTGCCGCACGCACGCGCACGCTCGAGCTGCTGAGGCTGGTGGGGATACCGGACGCCGAGCGGCGGCTCGATCAGTACCCGCACCAGTTCTCAGGCGGGATGCGCCAGCGCGTGATGATCGCGATCGCGCTCGCGTGCAATCCGAAGCTGATCATCGCCGACGAGCCCACCACTGCGCTCGACGTCACGATTCAGGCGCAGATCCTCAAGCTCCTGAAAGACCTGTCGCGCGATCTGGGTATCGCGATGGTCGTGATTACGCACAACCTGGGCATCGTCGCGCGCTACGCCGATCGTGTGAACGTGATGTACGCCGCGCGTCTGACCGAGCAGGCCACGGCGCGCGAATTGTTTGCAAAGCCGTTGCATCCATACACCGCGGGCCTGCTGCGCTCGGTGCCGCGGCTCGACCGCGCGCGCGGCGCGAAGCTCGAGACGATCGAAGGCATGCCGCCGAATCTGCTCGATCCGCCGGAAGGCTGCCGCTTTGCGCCGCGGTGTCTTGCGCAGATACCCGAGTCGCTCGAAAAGCTGCCGCCGCTGGTCGAAGCCGAGCGCAATCACTTTTCGGCGTGCGTGCGGGCATTCGAAATGGCGCGCGTCGGCGCCGAAGGCCTGGGGCTTGCGCGCGCGTCGCTCGCGCAGCCGTCCGCGAAAACGGTGGACCGCAGCGTACCGCTCATGCGCGTGCGCGGCCTCAAGACGCATTTCGAAGTCGCCACGGGATTGAAAGCGCTTTCAGCGAGTCGCACCGTCGTGCGCGCAGTCGACGGCATCAGCTTCGACGTGTTTCGCGGCGAGACGCTGGGGCTCGTCGGCGAGTCGGGCTGCGGCAAAACGACCGTCGGGCGGACACTCCTCCGCCTGGACAATGCGACCGAGGGCTCCATCGAATTTCGCGGCGAGGACGTGACGCGCTCGCGCGGTGACGCACTCAAACGCTACCGCCGCCAGATCCAGGTCATTTTTCAGGACCCGTACAGCTCGCTCAACCCGCGCATGACGATCGGCCAGATCATCGCGGAGCCGATGCTCGTGTACAAGCTCGTGCCGGACCGCGCGGCGGCGCGTGCCAAAGTGAGCGAGCTGCTCACGCAGGTGGGACTTTTCGAATACATGGCGCAACGTTATCCGCACGAGCTCTCCGGCGGACAGCGTCAGCGCGTGGGCATCGCACGCGCGCTCGCGATGCAGCCTTCCTTCATCGTGTGCGATGAGCCTGTGTCGGCGCTGGACGTGTCGATCCAGGCGCAGATCATCAATCTCCTCGAGGACCTGCAGGAGAAGCTCGGGCTCACGTATCTCTTCATTGCGCACGATCTCGCGGTGGTGCGGCATATTTCGGATCGCGTGATCGTGATGTATCTCGGCCGCGTGATGGAGATCGCGGATCGCGATGCGCTCTACGCCGAGCCGCTCCATCCGTATACGCGTGCGCTGCTCGACGCCGTGCCCATACCCGATCCCGAAATCGAGGCGACACGCGAGTACAAGGTGCTCGGAGGCGAGGTGCCGAGTCCGCTCGATCCGCCCCGCGGCTGCGTCTTTCACACGCGCTGCCCGCTCGCGAGCGAGGAATGTAAGATGAAGGTGCCCGAGCTGCGCGAAGTGCGCCTGGGCCACTACGCGGCGTGCATCAAGGTCTGAATAGGATGAACGGTGAACGGCAAAAAGCCGTCGCCGATAGCAAAGTCATAACAGCAGGAGGAGATATGTTCAGCAAAGCGTCACTGTTGATCGCGGCCGGCTTCGCGGCTGCTTCCGGTTTTGCAGCAGAGCAAACACCCCGCAACGGCGGGCTGCTCAAATTCGCGGTCGGCGCCGAGCCGCCGAACTACGACTGCCACGCGAACTCGTCATTCGCGTTCATCCATCCGGTGCGCCCGCACTACAACACGCTGCTCAAATTCGACACGGCGAAGTACCCCGCGATCAAAGGCGATCTTGCCGAGTCGTGGACGATCGCGAAAGACGGGCTCACCTACACGTTCAAGCTGCGCAAAGGCGTCAAGTTTCACGACGGCTCGAGCTTCACCGCGGAAGACGTGAAAGCCACGTACGACCGCATCCGCAAGCCGCCGCCCGGCGTGCTGTCGTTACGCGAAGCGGCGTACGCCGACATCTCAGGCATCGAAACGCCGGATCCCGCTACGGTGGTGGTCAAGCTCTCCAAGCCCAATGCGTCGATGCTGGCCAACTTCGCGAGCCCGTGGGACTGTATCTACAGCGCCGCGCGGCTCAAGAAGGACCCCAAGTTTCCGGAGCGCAACATCATGGGGACGGGTCCTTTCACGTTCGACGAGCACGTTGCCGGCTCGCACTGGCGCGGACGCAAATTCAAGGACTATTTCGAGAAAGGTAAACCTCACCTCGACGGTTTCCTCGCGATATTCATCGCGGGTGCGCCGATGGTGAATGCGCTCGCAGCCGGTGAAGTCCTCGCCGAGTTCCGCGGCCACTCGCCTGCCGATCGCGACCGCATCGTAAAGACCCTCGGCGACAAAGCGGTGGTGCAGGAGACGCCCTGGGTGTGCTCTCTCGTAGTCACGTTCAACACGAAGAAGAAACCGTTCGACGACGTGCGCGTGCGCCGTGCGCTTTCGCTCGCAGTCGATCGCTGGGGTGGCGCCCAGGCGCTGTCCAAGGTCGCGCTCGTTCGACACGTGGGCGGTCTGCTGCGCCCGGGCTACGATCTGGCGGCGTCCGAAAAAGAGCTGCTCACCTACCCCGGCTTCGCGAAGGACATCAATGCGTCGCGCGCACAGGCGCGTAAGCTCCTGCAGGAAGCGGGCGTGCCCAATCTCACGTTCACGCTGACCAATCGCAACGTGGCGATGCCCTATACGCCGGTCGGTGTCTTCCTCATCGACCAGTGGCGGCAGATCGGTCTCAACGTGAAGCACGACCAGCTCGAAACCAAGCTCTACCTGGCCGCGCAGCAGCGCGACAATCCGACTTTCGACGCGGCGCTCGACTTCAACTGCGACTTCATGGACGAGCCCAACCTGCAGCTCATCAAATATCTGTCGCACGATCGCTCGTCGATCAATTACGCGCAGCAGACCGACCGCACGCTGGACGAGCTCTTCGACCGGCAATCGGGTGAGCTTGACAAGAAAAAGCGCTATGCCATCCTGCGCGAGTTCGAAACGCGTGCGCTCGACCAGGCGTATACGATACCCACGATCTGGTGGCATCGCATTATCGTCACCCACCGCAATCTGAAAGGCTGGCAGATCACGCCGAGCCATTACGTCGGCCAGGATCTCGCGGACGTGTGGCTGGAGTGACGCGCGGAGCACCGGAAGAGTAGCGAGCGCCAGGCCCGCGCATGCTGCGTTACGTCGTAAACCGCCTGCTCCTCATGGTGCCGACGCTGTTCGGCGTTGCGGTGCTGGTTTTTGTTCTGCTGCGTCTTGCGCCTGGCGATCCGGTGCAGATGATGCTGGAGGGCGCGAACGTCACGCAGCAGGTCGTCGAAGCCGAGCGCGCGCGGCTCGGGCTCGATCGGCCGCTCTACGTCCAGTTCGCAAAGTGGATGGGTGGTCTTCTCAGAGGCGATTTCGGCGTGTCGATCTGGACCGGCAGGCCGGTGCTGTACGAGATCGGCATCCGGCTCGAGCTTTCGCTGCAGGTCGCCGTCATGGCCACGATATTGGCGGTGTTGCTTGCCGTGCCGCTGGGAACGCTCTCGGCGATCTACAAAGACACGTGGATCGATCACGTCGTGCGTGTGTTCTCCATCGCGGGGCTGGCGGTACCCTCGTTCTGGCTGGGGATGATCATCATCCTGCTTCTGCTCACCTACTTCTCGTGGATACCACCGCTCACTTTCACGCCCTTCTTCGAAGACCCGCTCAAAAACCTCTCGCAGCTCATCTGGCCTGCGCTGGCGGTAGGTTATCGCTACTCCGCCGTCGCAATGCGCATGATGCGCTCCTCGGTGCTCGAAGTCCTGCAGGAGGACTACGTGCGCACCGCGCGCGCCAAAGGCGTGCACGAGCGCCTGGTGGTGGCGCGCCACGCCATGCGTAACGCGTTGCTGCCGGTGGTCACGGTCGTGGGGCTGGAGTTCGCTTTTCTCATCGGGGGTCTCGTCGTCACCGAGCAGGTCTTCAATTTGAACGGCATCGGCAAGCTTTTCGTGCAGGCGGTTTCGCGCGGCGATTACACGATGATCCAGGGACTGGTGCTGCTCGTCGCGGTCTTTTTTGTGATGATCAATTTCGTGATCGATATGCTTTATGCGATGCTCGATCCGCGGATACGCTACCGGTGATGCAAGGACACGACTTGGCGAAAGGTGACGAGTGACGAGCGCAGCCGGTGTATTAATGTACAAGGCTCCGAAACGGCGCCACCCGGTGCTGCAGTTCATGCTGCAGCAGCCGCTCGGCGCCGCCGGCCTTGCGTTCATCGTGCTGCTGGCCATCTGCGCGGTATTCGCGCCGTGGGTCGCGCCATACGATCCGCTTACCGTCGACTACGCCGGCATGCTCGCAGCGCCGTCGTGGGAACATCTGCTGGGCACCGATTCCTTTGGCCGCGACGTGCTCTCGCGCATTATCTACGGTGCGCGGACTGCCCTCGCAGTCGGTGTTCTTGCCTCGTTTCTGGGTTCGACGATCGGCGCCATCATCGGCGTCGTCTCCGCGTTCTTCGGCGGGAAGACCGATCTCGTCATCCAGCGCGTCATGGACGTGCTGCTCTCTTTTCCGATCATCGTGCTGGCGATCACCGTCGTTGCCGTGCTCGGCAAGAACATCGTGTTCGGCGTGGACGTGAATCTCGTGATCGCGATCGGGCTGCCGATGATGCCCAAGGTCGCGCGCGTGGTGCGCTCCTCGGCCCTCGCAATCCGCGAGCTGCCGTACATCGACGCCGCGCGCACGGCCGGCTATAGCAACGTCCGCATCATCTTCCGCCACATGGTGCCCAACGTCGTTGCGCCCTATCTCATCATGATCACGGCTTTCGTCGCCCAGGCCATACTGGCCGAAGCGTCGCTGTCGTTTCTGGGGCTCGGCGTGACCGAGCCGACCGCCTCATGGGGCCTCATGCTCTCGGGCGCCGCCGCCGATTTCTATCAGCAGGCGCCGTGGATGATCGTTTTCCCGGGCATCGCGATCAGTCTCGCGGTTTTTGCATTCAATCTCTTCGGCGACAGCCTGCGCGACTGGCTGGATCCCAAGATCAAGCTTTAACAGAGGTCCCCGATGAGCACGGCAGATCCGTTCGACGGCGAAGTGCACACGCTGATGTTCGACCTGTACGGCACGATCGTCGACATGCAGGGGGGACTCACACGCGCGGTGACGCCGTATCTCGAGCAAAAAGGCTGGAAGGGCCGTCCCGACGCGCTGGTCACGTGGTGGCGCCGCACGCACTTCGAGAATTCGATGATCGATGCGCTGCTGCATCGCGATCACACGCCGTACCGCGAGATCGGACGCCGCGCGCTTTCGTACACGCTCGAGCGCGCCGGCATCGAGCACACCGAAGACGAAGCGCTCGAGCTCGTAGCGGAAATCTGCAGGCTCGAGCCTTTTCCGGACGTGGTCGCCGCGTTGACGAAGCTCAAGTCACGCTATCAGCTGACCATACTTTCCAATGGCGACCCCGACATGCTCGAGGAAGCACAGCCGTATCTGGGCATCGAGTTCGACCGCATCATTTCGGTCACCGAGGCAGGCTCGTTCAAGCCACATGTGGCCACCTATCGCATGGCTGCCGAGCAGCTCGGGACGCCGCCCGATTCGATACTTTTCGTCGCCAACCACGCGTTCGACTGCGTCGGCGCCAAAGCCTACGGGATGCGCACTTGTTTCGTTAACCGGCGCAAACGTCCGTTCGGCGACTGGCCTTATCAACCAGACCTGGTCGTGGCTGATTTCGAAGAGCTCGCGGAAGTGCTCACCTTTACCTAAGGCTTGATCGCGAAGCGCCGCACGCGCGCTTCATCGACTTCGATACCCAGCCCGGGACCGGACGGCACCACCGCATGGCCTCGTGAGAATTCGAGCGGCCGCGCAAGGATGTCTTCCGCGAGGTAAGGACTCGTCGGGCTCACGCCCCCAGTCGATCGCCGGCAGCGCCGCCGCGAGATGCTGCTTTCGACCGTCTCACCCGTCATCGTGGGCGCCGAAGCCGCTTCGCCCCAGCCGACGATGCCGTCACCCGTTTCGAGACGGACCAGCACGTTGTCCGCAGTCCGCAACTCGACGCCGGCCATCTTGATGGGCTTCGCCATCGGCAGGCTCACCGCGATCGGCTCGATGCGCTTGATTTTCATTTGACTGGCCTTGCCGGCTTTTTCGCGCCGCTATTTCTTTTCTTCTTTCGCGAGCCGCTCTACCGCGGGTCCGAGACGCTTGTAATCGGCCTGGAAGAACTTCACGAAGTCCGGCGTATCGCGGTAGTCGATTTCGACATCGGCTTTCTGCATGGCCTGCTGGTACATCGGATCGTGTATCGCGCGCCGCACCAGATCGCGCATCGATTTCAACGTAGGCTCCGTGACGCCGGCTGTCGTAAAAAGGCCGACCCACAGGTACGCCTCGAGATCGTAACCGAGCTCTTTGAAAGTGGGCACGTCAGTGAGGCTCGCGTGTCGCTTCGCACCCCACGAGGCGAGCGGCCGCAACTTGCCGCCCTTGATATGCGGCGAAACCGCCGCAAGGCCCTGGCCGGTCGCCTGTACGTGTCCGCCCAGGAGCTGCGTGACGGCCGGACCGCCGCCGGTCGTCGGCACATGCCGCATTTTCAATCCCGCGGCTTGCACGAACATCGCGAAGGGCACGTGTGTGACGCCGTACGGGCCCGAGCTCGAAAAAGCCAACTGCCCATCCTTGGCTTTGGCGTCGGCAATAAACTCCTTGACCGATTTATACGGCGTTTCCGATTGCACCACGAAGATCAGGGGGTCCGCGCTCGTGAGTGCAATGGGTTGTATCTGTTCGAGTCGATAGGGTTGCTCGATGTTCAGCGCCTTGTTCTTTTCCGTCACGAGATAGAGATTGGGCGTCGTGACCAGGATGTTGTAACCGTCCGGCTTCTGGTTCGCGACATAAGCGGTGCCCACTGCCGCCGTGCCGCCGGGTTTGTTGACGACCGGAGCCGGCTGCTTCGACAGTTTCTCGATGATGGCCGAGAGCGGCTGCGCGGTGATCTGATTCATGCCACCCGGCGGATTCGGCACGATGATCTGAATAGCGCGCGAGGGGTACGCCTCCTGCGCCAGAGCGCCTGTCGCGGCGAGAGCGAGAACGGCGGCGGATAAACCATGTCTCATGAATTCCTCCAGTCGCGTTATGAGTGGCGCGCACGCCGAGTGACGTGCGGAATGCGCCAGCCGATTGGTGTGCGGTCACCGTAACGTCCGCCCAGCGCCGTGTCAACGGGAGAGGGGACAAACGCTTCCTGCGAAACGGTTGTATCCCGCTACAATGCGAAATTCCGCAGCTTTTGAATCCCGATGTCCTCGTCACGCGTGACGGTGCGATTGCCACGGTCGCGCTCCGCCATTCCGCAAAGCTCAATGCGTCCATGCGGAAGAAAAAACCGAAGTTCGTCGGGTGCTAGCGGCGTAGACGGTAGACCGCAAGCTGTAAGCCATGAAACTTTGTCTGTCTTGTTGAGGATCTGATATGCCAGGACCGTTGTCTCACATCCGCGTGCTCGACCTGTCGCGCGTGCTTGCCGCGCCGTGGACCGGACAGAACCTCGCCGATCTCGGCGCCGAAGTCATCAAGGTCGAGCGGCCCGGCAAAGGCGACGATTCGCGCGCGTTCGGTCCGCCGTGGCTCAAGGACGCTCAAGGCAACGATACGGTCGAGTCCGCGTATTTCGCCGCGGCAAACCGCGGCAAGAAATCGATCACCGTCGACCTTTCGAAATCCGAAGGTCAGCAAATCGTGCGCGAGCTCGCGGATCGCTGCGACGTGCTGCTCGAGAATTACAAATACGGCGACCTTCCGCGCTACGGGCTCGGCTACGAGGACCTGAAGAAGACCAATCCGCGTCTCATCTATTGCTCCGTGACCGGCTTCGGACACACGGGCCCGTATCGCGAGCGGCCGGGTTACGACTTCATGATCCAGGGCATGGGGGGCTTGATGAGCATCACCGGCGAGCGCGACGATCTGCCCGGGGGCGGTCCGCAGCGCGTAGGCGTGCCGATCGTCGACATGATGACCGGGATGTACGCGAGCATCGCGGTGTGCGCGGCAATCGCGCATCGCGCGGAAACCGGAGTGGGTCAGCACCTCGACCTGGCGCTCCTCGACACGCAGGTCGCGTTTCTCGCCAACCAGGCGATGAACTATCTCGCGACGGGTGAAGTCCCGCAGCGCCTGGGCAACGCACACCCCAACATCGTTCCGTACCAGACGTTCAGGACTGCCGACGGCGCCATCATTCTCGCGTGCGGCAATGACAACCTCTTCAACAAATTCTGCGCCGTGGCAGGGTGCCCCGAGCTCGTTCGCGATCCGCGCTTTGTCACGAACGGGAAGCGCGTCGAGAACCGAGTCGCTATCACCGAGCTGCTCGCCGATGTTTTCAGCAAGAGAACGACGCGCGACTGGGTCTCGGCGCTCGAGACTGCCGGCGTGCCGAATGGCCCGATCAACAATATCGAGCAGGTGTTCGAGGAGCCGCAGGTTGTCGCGCGCGGAATGCGGATAGAGCTTCCGCATCCGACCGCCGGAAAGGTGCCGCTCGTGGCGAGTCCAATGCGCTTTTCGGCGACTGCGCTCGAGCACAAGCTCGCGCCTCCGACGCTGGGGCAGCACACCGACGAAATCCTGAAAGACGTGCTCGGCATGGATGCCGCAGCCGTCGCGAAGCTGCGCGCTGCGAAAGTCCTTGGTGACTCGTAACCTTAGAACCGCAAGTCTATCGCGTCGACGTAGCGCCCCATAAACCCACGACTGGAAATCCATGCGACTGGGAGTCCTGTTGCCGCATCGCGCGGTAGTGATCGAGTCCGCGCGACGGCCTCCACTCGAGGACTGCTGGGCGATCGCACGCATGTGCGACGAGGCGGGGCTCGATATCTGGGTCGGCGACAGCGTTGTCGCCAAGCCGCGCCTCGAGCCGCTCACGACGCTCGCGTACTGCGCGGCGATCACCACGCGCGCGCGGCTCGGCACGGCAATTCTCCTGCCGGCGCTCAGGCAGCCCACCGTTCTCGCGCAGGCGCTCGCGAGCCTCGACCAGCTTTGCGGAGGACGCCTGGTGCTCGGCCTCGGCGCGGGGTGGGCACTGCCGGAAATCGTGCGCGAGTGGGAAGCCTGCGGGCGCATACACCAGCGCCGCGGCAAGGATCTCGAGGAACATGTGATCGTGTGGCGCAAGCTCTGGAGCGGCGAGCCTGTGAGCTTCACCGGAACTGATTTCAAGCTGACGGGGCACACGATCGGTCCCCTGCCCTGGACTGAAGCCGGGCCACCGATCCTCATCACTGCGGGAAACCGCGGCGAAATCATTCCCGCGCAGATCGATCGCGTCGGGCGGCTCGGCGACGGCGTCGTGACCACGTATCTAACCGACGTGGATTGCCTGAAGCTCCGCGGGCTGTGCGACGCAGCGTTCGAAAAACACGGCCGCCCGCGACCCGGTTTCCCGATGTGCGTCTACACGACCGTGCGCATCGAGGATGATGACGCGAGGGCCGCAGCGACCACGACCGAATTCCTGAAAAAATACTATGGCGGCGGAGTGAGCCATGGAGGGCTCATGGGCCTGGGTCCGCCGGCGCGCGCGATCGAGATGCTGAAGCGCTACGAGGCTGCGGGCGTGACCGACGTGTGCATACGTTTTGCCGGCGCCGATCAGCGGGCGCAGCTCGGGCGGTTCGTGCGCGACGTCGCGCCGGCTTTTGCCTGAAGAATAAGCATTCACGAGGAGACGAAAAATGAAATTCAGAACGCTGTGTGTCGGAGCGGTTCTCGCTGCAGTGAGCACCTTCGCGGCCGCCCAAGGCACGCCCGAGGCGAGCTTTCCCAGCCGTCCGATCCGCATGATCGCGCCGTCTTCGTCGGGTGGGCCGGTCGACGTGATGGCGCGAGTCGTGGCGCAGGGCCTGAGCGAAGTGCTGGGGCAGCAGGTCGTGGTCGACAATCGTGCAGGCGCCGCCGGCCTGATCGGTGCGGAGCTCGTCGCGACCGCCATACCCGACGGCTACACGATCATGTTCGGTTTTTCAGGACCGCTCGTGATCGTGCCTCATCTGGGCGGCAAGACCCCCTACAACACGCTCAAGGATTTCGCGCCGGTCTCATTCGCGATACAGGGACCCTACATCCTGCTCGTGCGGCCGAGCCTGCCGGTGAATTCGGTGAAAGACCTGATCGCGGCCGCGAAGCAGCAGCCCGGCAAACTGAATTACGCGTCCGGCGGAAACGGCACCGGCATCCACCTCGCAGGCGAGCTCTTCAAGATGACCGCGGGCGTGAACATCGTCCACGTTCCGTACAAAGGCGCCGGGCCCGGGATGACGGCGCTGCTCGCGAACGAAGTCGACATGATGTTCAACGGCCTCGCGCCGGCGATCCCGCACGTGAAATCGGGCAAGCTGAAAGGTCTCGCCGTCGGCGGCACGAAGCGCTCGACGCTGCTGCCGGAGCTTCCGACAGTGGCGGAGGCAAGCGGCCTCGACTTCAACACGACCGGGTGGTACGGCATTCTTGCGCCGGCCAGGACGCCGCGCGCGATCGTGATGAAGCTGCACGCGGCGACGGTCAAGGCGCTCGCGACGCCCGCGGTCAGGGACACGCTCGCACGGCAGGGCGTCGAAAGCGTCGGCTCGACGCCCGAAGAATTCGCGAAGCTCATCCGCGACGAATGGTCGAAATGGGAGAAGGTGATCAAGACGGCAGGCTTGAAAGGGCAGACGTAGGCGATGCGAGGTGACAGGTGCTGACTAAGAAGGATCGGCGATGAGAACTGAGAACATTCAGGTGCCGCTCCGCGACGGCGTCATGGGCGCCCATCTCGCGATCCCCGATCGCACGCCGGTCGGCGCGATCATCGCGATCATGGAAATCTGGGGCGTGAACCACACGATGCGCGCGCACGCGCAGGAGTTCGCCGAGGCGGGTTTCGTCTGTCTCGTGCCCGATCTCTTCTGGCGGCAGGAGCCGGGTGTCGAGCTTTCCGATGGCAATCCCGAGGATGTCAGGAAAGCATTCGACCTGTATTACGACTTCGACTACGACCTCGGCGTGCAGGACATGGTCGACACCTGGGACTATCTCAAGGGCCGTCCGGAGTGCAACGGAAAAGTCGGCGCGGTGGGTTACTGCCTCGGCGGCAAGCTTTGTTATCTCATGTGCTGCCGCAGCAACATCGATTGCGCGGTCGCCTACTACGGCACGTACATCGAGCACAACATCCGCGAAGCGCCGAACCTGCATCGGCCGTTCATGCTGCACATGGCGATGAAAGACCGGTGGGTGCAGGCCGAAGTGAACGAGTTACTCGAGCGGCGACTCGCGCCGAACCCGCTGGTGATCCTACACAAGTACCCGGGTGCCGATCACGCTTTCGCGCGGCATGGCGGCAGGACCTACAGCAAACCCGAGGCTGACCGCGCGCTGAATCTCACCGTGGATTTTTTCGGGAAACATCTCGCGGGTTAGGGCCGCAAATCGAAGGAAAGGAGGTTACGGAGGGAAACCTTGGATGCCCTCTGTTCGATCACCGAGCCGCGGCTGCGGACGGCGCGTGAGCGGCGCTCCGCAATGGTTTTATGTCGCGGCAGGTTACGGAGGGAAACCTTGGTTTCCCTCTGTATCGTTCACCGGAATGCGCGCTTAGGGACGCCGTTAGCCGGCCATCAGCCGCTTCAGAATGAATTCCCACTCGGCGGGATCCACGGGCGTGATTGAAAGCCGGCTGCCGGGCTGAAGCAGCCGCATTTTCTCGAGCTTCTTGTGCTTGCGAAGCTCGCTCAGCGGTACGAACGGCGTCTTTTTTACGAACTTGAACTCGACGTTCACCCATCGCGGTTCCTCGCGCTTCGAGGCGGCGTCGTAATAATCGCTTTTCTTGTCGAACTGCGTCTCATCCGGATGCGCGGCCGCGCTTACTTCGACGATGCCGGCTATTCCCGGCTCGTCGCACGCTGAATGATAGAAGAAAGCTTTGTCGCCGACTTGCATCTGGTCGCGCATGAAATTGCGCGCCTGGTAGTTGCGCACCCCGCCCCACGAGGTCTTCTTGTCGCGGGCCATGTGCTCGATGCCGTAGGTCGTCGGTTCGGATTTGATCAGCCAGTAGCGCATTGGGTTATCGCGGTGCGTTATTAACGCACCCTACGATACTAGAGCGAACAGGCGATCGCCAGAGAGCCGAAGGAAAGGAGGTTAGGGAGGGAAACCATTGGTGTCCCCCTGTACCTTTCCGAGCCGCGGCTCGGGCGGTATCGCCCGTATTGCTTCATCGCCGCGGCAGGGAAACCTTAGGTTTCCCTCTGTTCGTGTGCTGCCGCCGCGGCGGGGGGCGACCAAACAAAAAAGCGGCTCGTCGCCGCTTTCTTGTTTGGTAGGCCCCCCGCCTGTGCCGTCAGGTCTCTACTCTTGAACCTACGGTTCAAGATGGTCGCCTTCCGAGCCCTTTAGGCGCTTCCCAGTAGGACGCGCACACCAGGCAACTATAGTCGGCAACGCGAGGTACCTTATTGGTTCAGAGAATTGAGACCTAAAATACGAACACCGCAGGGGAAGCTTTAACCAGGCGCTTCAGAACAACTTCGACTGTTCGGACATCGCCTGATCGATGACCGTTTCCATGCGATTCATTCTACCCTTGATCTCGGCCAAGTCAAAACCGCCGTCGACTTTCGTCGTGAGTAATTCGTGAGCGATGTTGAGCGCGGCCATGATCGCAATGCGCTCGAGCCCAATCACTTTGCCGCCTTCGCGAATCTCGAGCATTTTCCTGTTGAGATAATCGACGGCTTCGAGCAGACCCGCCTGCTCATCCTCGGGACACGCGACGCGAAAATCGCGTCCCATGATCGTGATCTGCAGGCTTTTCGATTCGCTCATGCGTCGTCTTCTGCGGGCATCTGACTGAGCAATGTCTCCAGACGGCCCGTAGCCGCGGTGATTTTCTCCTCGAGCCGTTTGCTTTGATTAGTCGCCGCCGCCAGCTGCTGGCGCAATTCATGATTGTCGGCGCGGAGCCGCTGACAAAATTCGACGAACTGCTCGATCTTGCCTTCAAGCGCCTTAAGCTCCGCGTCCATCTCTACACTATAGTTGCAAAAATTCAGCGCGGTCAACTGTTAACGCCGGCTTGTGAATGTGATTTGGCACATCAGGCGCGAAGCAGCCGGGAAGCGCGAGTAATCGCTTACGTCAGAAGCTCCAGCCTGACTCGGGTGCTACCATCCGCGTGCCGGCAGCTTTTTAGAACAGGTTGCCGGTCGCACTGATCGGGTGCTTTGGCCGCATTCCGCGTCCGAAGTCAAACGGGAAACAGGTGCGCCCGCGGCAGTTCGCAGATGCAAGAGGTCGCGCCTCGAGCATCGACGAGCAACGCGGGTCAATCCTGTGCTGCCCCCGCAACGGTGAGTGAGCGTGGTTCAGACGAACCACGGCGCGTGCCACGGCCACTGGGAATGAATCCTGGGAAGGCGGTAAGCGCAGTCTCACGAGCCCGTATACCGGCCCGGTCGGTCTGGTGGATGAGCCGCGGGGTGTCGCGCTCGACACGGTGGCAGCGTTGCGCTTCCGTGCCTTGTGTGCATTCCGCCTCGTCCGATGAGCAACCGGCGCGCGGCGGGCGCGCCTCAAGCCTTGAGGCCTTCCAACCATGATAACGAAGAGTTTTGCGCTCGCGACATTGTCAGCGGCTGCCTGCTGCGCGTTCGCAGCCGATATCCCCGTCACCCGAACTGAACCGGTGGTCGTAACCGCGACGAGATTCGAGGAGCGCTACGTCGGCCAGCCCGTCAACCTGACGGTGATCACCGCGGAGGAAATCCGCGCGAGCCCCGCGAAGACCATTCCGGATTTGCTTGCCGAGCGCGCGGGCATCGCGATACACGATCTTTTCGGCAACAACGCTTCGACCACGACCGTAGACATGCGCGGCTTCGGTATCACCGGCACGCAGAACACGCTCATACTCGTCGACGGACGCCGCGTCGTCGACATCGATCTTTCCGGCGTACAGTGGTCGGCGGTGCCGCTTTCCGCCATCGAACGGATCGAGATCGTTCGCGGCGGCGGCAGCGTGCTCTACGGCGAAGGCGCGACCGCCGGCGTGATCAACATCATCACTCGACGTCCCGCCGCAGGCGCGATGACGCTGAGTCTCGGCGCAAGCGCCGGCTCGTACGACACTCGCGAAGGCACCGTGCACGCGAGCCTCGGTCGCGGGACTCTGGGTCTCAGTGTATTCGGCAGTTATTTCGAGTCGAACGGCTATCGCAGCAACAGTGACAGCCGGCAGACGAACGCGCTTGCCGACCTGCGCTGGTCCTCGACCCTGGGCGATGTGTCGCTCAAGCTCGGGACCGACAATCAGGGTGTGCGGCTGCCCGGCGCACGTACCGTGCAGCCGAGCGCGGGAATCAATCAGGTCGCGACCGATCGCCGTGGCACTTCTACGCCGCTCGACTGGGCGCAGCGCGAAGGCAATCGCGCGCTCTTCGACTGGCGCCGCGAGCTCGCCTTCGGCGAGGTCAATCTCGGCGCGGGATGGCGCGACAAAACGCAGCGCTCGAATTTCGACTTCGGTGGTTTCCCGGATTACCGCGAGGTCGGGCTCGGCGTGTGGTCCCTCACTCCGAGGGTCAAAATCAACACGCCGCTCGCCGGCAGACCGAATGTGCTCGTCGTCGGTTTCGACTGGTACTCATGGGATTACCAGCGACGCGTGTCGAACTCGCCGGCGAACATCGGGCAGCCATTCACGAACATCGACGCGCGGCAGAACACCGCGGGCGTATACGTGCTTGATACGCTCACGTTGAGCGATGCGCTTTCGCTTGCCGCCGGCGCCCGACGCGAGCGCCTGCGCATGCACGGCGCCGATCGCTTCGATCCGACCGCGCCGGGCGCATTCGGATCCGGCGCGCCGCCGGGCTCGCAGCGTCTGTACGAGCACGCTTACGAGCTCGGGCTGCGCTACGCAATCATTCCCGCTGCAGCGCTTATCGCGAAAACCGCGCGCAGCTACCGCTTCGCCAACGTCGACGAAATCTACGAAACCTCGGCGGCTTTCACAAACGAGTTCCAGTTCCTCCAGCCGCAGACGGCGCGTTCCCACGAGCTGGGCATCGATCTGCGGCGCAGCGCCTATGGCGCGCGCGCGACCGTCTTCCAGATGGATGTCGAGAAGGAAATCCATCTCGATCCGTTTTCGACCGGCATCGGTAACAGGAACCTGTCGCCATCGAGGCGCCGCGGCTTCGAGCTGGAGGCCACCGCGCGGCCGCTCACGAAGTTGAGCCTTGCAGCCGCCTACAGCTACATCCACGCGAAATTCCGCGAAGGCGTGTTCCCGGGCAGCGCGTTCACGCAGCAGAACGTGAGCATTGCGGGCAAAGCGGTGCCGCTCGTGCCACGCCACAAAACGAGCCTGCGCGCGTCGTGGGACTTCACGCCGGCGACGCGGCTTTCCGCGGTGCTCTCGTATGTCTCGGACCAGTTCATGGACAACGACGAGCCCAACAGCCTCGGCGCGAAAATCCCGGCGTATGCGCTCGCCGATGTGAAGCTCGCGCACCGCAGCGGCCCATGGACGATCGCCGCGAGCGTCAACAACCTGTTCAACGAAAAGTATTACAACTACGCGGTGCGCAGTCAGTTCGTGCAGGACCGCTACAACGTGTATCCGCTGCCCGAGCGGAACGGCACGATCACCGTCGAGTACCAGATCCGCTGAGAAAGCGCGCGTTTCATGCGGGGAACTGTACGGCTCGACCATGGTCGGAGGAACCATGACTGAATACTTCAAATACATCTCGCCCCTGACCTTCGTGGCTATCGCGGCTAGCGCTGCGGTCCTGGGCGCGAGCGCCCATGCTGCGAGTACGCCTGCCGTGCCGCTGGCGGAGGAGCTCGAGGATTCCGCCGAACGCGCCCGGGAGCGGCTGGACGATTATCTCAATGCCGACCATCAGCGAGGGTTGCGTGCGCGGCAGTACGACATCGCGCCCGACGAGCGTAAGGCAGAGCAGACGCAGCTCGAGCGTCGGCTGGAGCGGCAGCGTTACGAGCGGCTGCAGGCACAGCGAGACCTCGAGCTTCGGCGCGAGAGCGGCTCGCTTCCGCCGGACCTTCTGGAGCAGCGCGCCGTACTGCAGCAGCAGGTGAGGTCTCAGGAACGCCAGCTTCAATACCAGCGCTTTGAAACGGATCGGGAGCGGCAGCAGCAATTGCTCAATCGCGGCCCTTTCCTTCCGCCCCTCACCGGTACGGCGCCGCCCAGAGCGCCTTAGACGGTTCTGTTCGACGCAGGCTGAGTCTAAAGACAGCGCCGCTCGAAAGGCCGCGTGCCGCAGGGGCGCGGCCTTTTTGCTATTGTTCGCACCGTGCAAACACCAGGAACCCTAACCAGCACCGAGCTTTACCTGCGCCTGCTGCGTTTCGTGAAGCCGTACCGCGGCGTGTTCGCGCTGGCGGTGCTCGGCATGATGGTCGCCGCAGCCACCGAACCGGCTCTGCCGGCGCTCGTCAAGCCGCTGCTGGACGGCACGTTCGTGGCCAAAGACCCGCGCATCATGGCGTGGACGCCGATCGTCATCGTCGCGGTTTTCGTGGTGCGCGGAATTGCGGATTACGTCGCGCAATACGCCATCAACTGGGTGGGAAACCGCGTCGTGATGGACTTGCGCAATGCGATGTTCGACAAGCTGCTGCAGCTGCCGACCGCGTATTACGACAACCATCCCGCAGGCAATCTCATCTCGAAAGTCACGTTCGACGTGACGCAGGTGACGAACGCCGCGACGACGGTGCTCACCATCTTGTTCAAGGACGGTCTTGCCGCCCTCGGCCTGCTCGGGTGGATGCTGTGGCTCAACTGGAAGCTGACGCTGCTCTCGCTCGCCATGACGCCGGTGATACTCATCGTGGTGCGGCTGATCAGCGGGCGGCTGCGCCGCTCCAGCCGCGACGTGCAGCGCTCGATGGGCGAGGTGACTCAGGTCCTGCAGGAGGCGATCGAAGGTCACAAGGTGGTCAAGCTCTTCGGCGGCCATCGCTACGAAGCCGCGCGCTTCGACACCGAGGCGAACCGCGTGCGCCGGTTCATCATGAAACAGGTCACTGCCGCGGCGGCCAACGTACCGCTCGTGCAGTTGATCACCGCGGTCGCTTTGGCGTTCATCGTCTCGCTTGCGACCATGCAATCGAGCGCGAACGAAATTACAGTCGGCGGTTTCGTATCCTTTCTGACGGCGATGCTCATGCTCAATGCACCGCTGAAGCGCCTGACGAGCGTCAACGATCCGCTGCAGCGCGGGCTGGCCGCAGCCGAGAGTGTGTTCGAGCTGATCGACGAGCCGGGCGAGCCCGAAAGCGGAACCGTCACGCTTCCGCGCGCAGCCGGCGCTCTGCGCTTCGAGCGCGTGAGCTTCACTTACCCCGGCGCCGAACGCCTGGCGCTTTCCGACATCGAGCTTGCGATTGCGCCCGGAGAAACCGTTGCGCTCGTCGGGCCCTCGGGCAGCGGCAAAACGACCCTCGCCAATCTGGTGCCGCGTTTTTACCACCCGACGCGCGGGCGCATCACGCTCGATGGGCATGACCTCGAGGCGCTGAGGCTCGACAGCCTGCGCGCCAATATCGCGCTCGTGAGCCAGGACGTCGTGTTGTTCAACGACAGCGTCGCGGCCAATATCGCGTACGGCAGCATGAACACCGATGCCGAGATCGTCGCCGCAGCGCGCGCCGCTCATGCGCTCGAGTTCATCGAGCAGATGCCCGAAGGCATGGCGACGCTGGTGGGCGAGAATGGCGTCAGGCTTTCCGGGGGCCAGCGCCAGCGCCTCGCGATTGCGCGTGCGCTGCTCAGGAACGCGCCGATGCTGATACTGGACGAGGCGACTTCAGCGCTCGATTCCGAGTCGGAGCGCCATATACAGGCTGCGCTGGAAACGTTGATCGAGGGACGCACGACCATCGTCATCGCGCATCGGCTTTCCACCGTCGAACGAGCCGACCGCATCGCGGTGCTCGACCAGGGACGGATCGTGGAGACCGGCAGCCACCGCGCCCTGCTGGCCGCGGACGGATTGTATGCGCGACTCTATCGCACGCAGTTCCAGATCATCGAACCCGCCGACGCTGCAGCCCCGGCCGACGCAGTCGCCTGAGCCCGCCTACTGCTTCGCGAGCAGCACGTCGTTGAGCGCGGCGATGACGCGGGCCGGGGGCAACTCGTCCAGGCAGTCGGCTGCGCTGTCGATGTGTTTCTCGCAGCCTTCGCCGCCGCACGGCACACACGGTCCTTCACCCTGTACGAGCCGCACGCAGCCGGCGGCTTGCGACCCCTTGCGATGCCACGGATTTGCCGCGACGCTGTGTTCGGCCGGCCAAGGGCCCCACTTCACGGGATTCGTGGGGCCGAACAGCGCCACGGTCGGCACTCCGAGCGCGGCCGCGGCGTGCGTGATCGCGGTGTCCGGACCGACGTAGGCCGCTGCGCCGGAGATCACGCAGGCCACGCCGCCGAGGCTGAGCGCGCCGGAGAGATCGACGACGTTCGGAATCTGCGAGGCGACGCGCGCCACGTACGCACGCTCGGCCGCGCCGGGTGCGCCGGTCAGCACCACCTTCAAGCCTTGCTCCTCGAGCCAGCGGCCGACACGAACCCAGCCTTCCTCGGTCCACATCTTGTAGCGAAATTTAGGATAGGGGTGCATGACTGCGTAACGCGCACCTCCCAGCGGGGCGAGCGCGTCTTCGGCCTGAGTCTCATCCGCGCGCGTCCACGACGGCGCCACATCGGCGATCGGCTCGACGCCGATCACCGCGAGCAGCGCCAGATGCATGCGAACGGTGTGGCTCTCGGTATCGTCGAAAGGCACCCACGCGTCGAGGAGCGCGTGCTTCCACCGCGACTTGCCGTCAGGCAGTTGCAGACCGGCGCGGCGTTTGCCCGCGATCCAGGCGTACAGCGTCGGCCTGTCGCCCGGGAGCAGAGAAAGCGCGAGATCGTAGCGGCGCGCGATGCTCGAAAGCAATTTGAGATGCGTGACGAGGTCCGGACGCTCCGGCACCGTCAGCACGTGGTCTACGTCGCGATTGCCGGCGAGAAACCCACCAGTCCCCGCGAAGACCAGCACGTCGATCCGAGCGCGGGGCCACGCGTTTTTCAGCGAGCGCAGGACCGGTGTCGCCAGCAGCACGTCGCCGATTCGCCGCGTGACGACCACGAGGATGCGCTCCGGAGGCCGGGCGAAAGCGAGCGTCTTTGTCGTGGCTTCGGTGCTCACGTGTAACGGTCCAGACCTTCGAGCGCGGCAATCCGGTTGGACACACGTATCTCGTCGAGGCGTGCCTGGTTTTCAGGAAGCCGGCTGCGGTCGTTTTCGCTGTGCCACAAATGAAACACGGGCGCGGCGAAACGCGCGCTCTTGTGACGCACTCCGGCGTGCAGCAGCCGGATCACGAGGTCCGAATCTTCCAGCCCCCATCCCGAATAGCGCTCGTCGAAGCCATTCACGCGCACGAGGTCGTCACGCCACGCCGCGAGGTTGCAGGTCTTCACGCCTTGCCATCTCTGCGGGGCCGTTTTGCGAAAAGTCCCATCGGGCAGAGTGAGCAGCGGCAGCGCGCGATTCACATCACGGCGCAGCCACGCGAGGAGCCAGCGTGAGGGCGACCAGCGATAGAGCGCAAGGTGTTTTTCGAGGACGGTGCGCGTAAACGATGCGCTGAGGAGCATGCGGTTGCCGGCGACGAAATAGCCGCGTTCGGCGAGCGCGAGATGACGCCGCACGAAAAAGCGCGGCGGCACACAGTCGCCGTCGGTGAATATGACGTACGGCGCAGCGGTTTGCGAAAGCGCGCGATTGCGTGCGGCAGCCGCCCGGAAGCCGCGATCTTCCTGCCACACGTGGTGGACCGGAAAGCGCGCCCGTGCCGCGCATGCTTCGACGAGTGCCCGCGTTTCGTCCCTCGAGCCGTCGTCGGCGACGAGAAGCTCGAAATCACCCGCGTCCTGCGCGCTGTATCCGGCGAGCACGGCCTCGAGCGCATCCGGCCGGTTGTAGGTCGTGAGGATGACCGCAGCGTTCACCGGCGCCGGGGGAGCATCATCAGCTTCACGTACCGGTAGTACGAGCCTTCGGCGTTCGCGACCGCGAGCAGGAAGCCTTCGCGGCCGTCGAGGAAACCGAGCCGCAGGAAATACGTGCGAAAGAAAGCCCACGCGCCATGCAGCACGCCCGCGAGCAGCGTGCCGCGTTCCCTGCGCTCGAGCTTCATGGAGGCCGACGAAGACGAGTACGCATTCATTTTCGTGAGCATCTGGTCGAGATCGGTGATCGCTTCATGCATGATCGGCTCGCGCAGGCGTCCGATGCGGCCGTTCACCACGAGCCGTTCGTGCGTGTGGTCGTCGGTGAAGCGTCCGGCGTCGCGGCGGAAAAGACGCACGACGTAATCGGGCCACCAGCCCGAGTGGCGCATGAAGCGTCCGCAGAAGCTCGAGCGGCGCGGTATGGCGTATCCCGGCGCGGATTCAGGCGCTGCCAGCACACGCTCGATTTCGGAGCGCAGCTCGGGCGTCACCCATTCGTCCGAATCGATCGAGAGCACCCATTCGCCGCCCGCCTGATCGAGCGCGCGGTTTTTCTGCGGACCGTGGCCGGGCCAGTCTGCAGTCGTATGGACCTGCGCGCCCAGGGCCCGGCAGATTTCGACGGTGCGGTCGGTGCTGCCTGAATCGACGACGATGATTTCGCCGGTCCACGTGAGTGATTCGATGCACCGGAGGATCGTGCGCTCGTTGTTGCGGGTGATGACGATGGCTGAAAGTTTCATCGAGGCGGTTGTGTGTCGGACGGACCGATTACCAGGAGACCGCCGTACAGCACGGCAGTGAGCCAGGCGAAGAGCAGCCCTTCGGTGTGATCGAGCAGCAGAGAATTGAAAATACAGCCAATGGCAAACGCGATCACGAGTCCCCGTGCAAGATGTGATTCCAGCTCCGTCGGCAGCGTCGGTGCGAGCTTCCATTGTGTGTAGAACAACCATAGCAGCGCGATAAGGCCGACGATTCCTATCTGGACCGCGATGAGCAGATATTCGTTGTGGGGGTTGACGCTCGGAGGCGACTGGGTCCCACGTATGATTTCCTCGTAGGCTTTGGGGAAACCCCCGGTGCCCACGCCCAGCGGATGTCCTGCGATGATGCGCACGCTGTTGCGGTAGTAATCAAGACGCGCAGAAACGGGATCGCGAGCGATGGAATCGTCATGCCATTCGCGCGCTTCTTTGAAGGTGCGGTCGAGCCGTGCCTGGAAAGGCCCTGGCGTCATGACCAGCACCGCGGCGATTGCACCCACAGCGACAAGCGTAAGCGCGAAGCCGCGCCAGCCACGCCATGCATATCCCGAATAAAATATGAGCGCGAAGAGCACGAGCTGACCGGTACGTCCTCTCACCATCAACACGACGTCTATCGTGGCCAGCACCGCAGCTGCAATCCACGCCCATTTGATCCGCGACGCGCGCGCGGCCCAGCCTAGCTGCAGGAACAGGAAGGCTGCGTACGCCATGAGGAAATTGTGCGTGAGATCTTTCTTGAACACGGCGGCATTTCCGGGATTGCCGTGTATCTGTGCCGTTGGCGGTACCCATCCGGCGTGGACCGCGTACGACAGGACGAGCACGATGATGAATGACGCAGCGAGTGCTTGCAACGCCCTGGACCGTGCGCTCGCCGTGCGAAAAGCCAGCAGCAGCAACGGCACGAAGAGGAGATCTGCATACTTGCCCAGGAAGCGGCCTGTGTCACCCGGGAAGCGATCGCCGTATAGGGCCCCAAGCGTGAGCAATGCAAAGAGAAGGGCAGTGCGCTGCGTCATGGGATGCTTCGCGAGCGCAATCAGATAATCTTTGTGGCGTACCACCGCCAATGTGCCGAGCGCCACGAGCGAAATGAGCAGCAGAATACTGTCGCCGGCGACCGTGACCGGGATGGTGAGTCCCAGCAGCACGGGCGCCCAGCGCGCGGTGTGCTCGACGGACGACAGCAGCACGGGTCTCATGTGAACGCGACCGGTTTGTTCTGAACCGCTCGCCGATGTAATGGGATCATGTTTCTCGCAGACTGGTAGGCTGGCGTAAACTTCTGTAATGTACGCCGTTTTTTCCTGCGCGACGCATGCAGCGCAATCGCATGCGTTGAGCCCGCACCCGTGACCACCAGCATAACGAAAGAAGGGCTCGATCTCATCGTATACGACTTCGATGGTGTCATGACCGATAACCGCGTGTACGTGATGCAGGACGGCGGCGAAGCCGTCGTGTGTAACCGAGGCGATGGACTCGCGGTGGACATGATCCGGTCCGCCGGAATACCGCAGCTCATACTCAGTACGGAAACCAACAATGTAGTACGAACCCGCGCCGAGAAGCTCAAGCTCGGCGTGATCCACGCCTGCACTGACAAAGCCCAGGCTTTGACCGAATACTGCCTGCAGCACGGTTACGACTTATCGCGGGTCCTGTATGTAGGGAACGACCTCAACGACATCGGCGCGATGCGCCTGGCGGGCTATCCCGTCAGCCCCGCCGACGGGCATCCGGCGGTCCGCGCGGTTGCTCGCCGGGTTACCAGCGCTGCAGGCGGCGCCGGCGTCATACGTGAGCTTGCCGATTGGCTGTTCGCGCCCGCGGCCAGAACGGTCGAGGCCGTGGAGAAAGACACTATGCAAATGATTGAACAGATCCGGGACGAGCTGAGCGAGTCGGTTCGGCTGCGCGAGGCGCTCTCGCGCGATGAAGCGCTGCTCGAGCGGTTGTGCGCGCTTTCCCGCGCCATCGCGAATGCCCTACGTGCGGGTAACAAGATCATTTTTGCCGGCAACGGTGGAAGCTACGCCGACGCGCAGCACCTTGCGGCTGAGTTTGTCGGGCGCTTCATGCGCGAGCGCGCGCCGCTCGCGGCCGTCTGCCTTGGAACGAACGGTTCGACGCTCACGGCGGTAGGAAACGACTATCGCTTCGAGGAGATTTTCGCGCGCGAGCTGCGCGCGATCGCCGGGAAAGGCGACGTGTTCATTCCGATCTCGACGAGCGGCAATTCCGGGAATCTCATCCAGGCAATCGACGCCGCCCGTGAGATCGGCGTGGACGTCTATGCGCTGGTCGGCAAAGGCGGTGGACGCATGTCCCAGCTTGCGCCATCATTTGTCGTTCCTTCCAGTCATACCGCCCGCATCCAGGAAATCCACATCACATTGGGACATCTCGTGTGTGGATTGGTGGACGACCTGCTGGAAGCCGCCGCTACTCACCCTGAAGAGGCACGCTGATGTTCATGATCGCCGAGATCGGTATCAACCACAACGGAGATCTTTCGATTGCGAAGCAGCTCATCGATGTCGCTGCGGATGCGGGCGCAGACGCCGTGAAGTTCCAGAAGCGAACCATCGATCGCGTTTATACGCGCGAGTTTCTCGATTCCGCGCGCGAGAGCCCGTGGGGCAAGACCCAGCGTGCGCAGAAGGAAGGACTCGAATTCGGTGCCGACGCGTATCGCGAGATCGACGGGTATTGCCGCGAAAAAGGCATCAAGTGGTTCGCTTCGGCGTGGGACATCGAGAGCCAGCACTTCCTGCGCCAGTTCGACCTCGCGTACAACAAGGTCGCCTCGGCGATGATCGTGTACGAGGAGCTGCTTCAGGAAGTCGCGTCCGAGAAAAAGCATACCTTCGTCTCGACCGGCATGAGCACGACCGCGCAAATCGACCGGGCGGTGGGGATTTTCCGCAGCGCCGGATGTCCCTTCGAGCTCATGCATTGCGTTTCGACGTATCCCATGAGCGACGGCGATGCGAATCTGAAGCGTATCGATACGCTGCGCAAACGATTCAATTGCGACATCGGTTACAGCGGCCATGAAGTCGGCCTCACGGTCTCGATTGCGGCAGCGGCGCTCGGCATCACCTCGCTCGAGCGGCACATTACACTCGACCGCGCCATGTACGGCTCTGACCAGGCCGCGTCGATCGAGCCGGACGGTTTCCGCCGCCTGGTGCGTGCCGTGCGCACGATCGAGCACGCCATGGGTGATGGCGCGATCGATATCCAGGAAAAAGAAGTCCCGATCGCGGTGAAGCTGCGCAGTCACGTGCCCTGGCAGTCGAGCCTCCCCTAGGCGACACGGGCGGTGGGAATTACCGCGGCCATCATTCCTGCGCGCGCGGGATCGAAGGGGATCCCGAGCAAGAACCTGCATCCGGTGTGCGGACGTCCGCTGCTCGTATGGTCGATCCTGCAGGCGCTCGCTGCAGACGGCATCGATCAGGTCTGGGTGAGCTCGGACGGCGACGAAATACTCGAGGTCGCGCACGCCGCGGGAGCGCGGACCCTGCGTCGGCCCGCGGACATAGCCGGCGACACGGCAAGCTCGGAATCGGCGTGGCGGCACGCCATCGACGAGATCGAAACGCGAGGCCAGCACATCGATTGGGTCGTCGGCATGCAGGCCACGTCCCCTATCCGCGAGCCGCGCGATCTTTCGGACGCGCTTCAACGCGCAATCGCCGAAAATTTCGACTCGCTGCTCTCGGTGGTGGAGATCGAAGACTTTTTCATCTGGCGAAGCGATGCAAACGGCAGCCCGGAGTCGGTGAATTATGATTATCGGAATCGCAAACGGCGGCAGGCGATCGAAAAGCGCTATCTCGAAAATGGCTCGTTTTACATTTTCCGGCCGGCGCTCCTGCGTGAGCACGACAACCGCCTCGCCGGAAGCATCGGATTGCACGTGCTCGAGAAGCACAAGATGTTTCAGATCGACAGCGCCGCTGACGTGGCGTTGTGTGAAGCGATCATGCGCGGCTATGGATTAGACAGGCTGTGAGCGATTATCTCGAGCGCCTGTTTTCACTCTCCGGCAGGACGGCGATCGTCACCGGCGGCACGCGTGGCATCGGCGCTGCAATCGCTGAGGCGCTGACCAGCGCGGGAGCCGACACCATCGCGGTGGGGCGCGGGGCGCCGCAGACGCCGTCGCCGTCGATTCGCTACGAGCGGTGCGACGTCTGCGCGGCCGACGACTTTCTGCATCTTTGCGAGCGCGTCCTCGGAACCGCAAGCGCCAGGATCATATTGGTCAATGCTGCGGGTGTGACGCGGGCCGCTGCGGGTGACGCACAGCGTTTGAGCGCATTCGACGAGACGATCGAAGCGAACCTGCGGGCGGTGTATCGCTGCTGCGAAACCGTCGTGCCGTTCATGAAGCGCGCGGGCGGCGGGGTGATCATCAACGTCACCAGCATAGGCTCGGTCATGGGATTTCCCGACAACCCCGGCTATGTCGCGGCCAAAGGCGGTGTGCGCATGCTGACCAAAGCGCTTGCGCTCGACCTCGCGGGGAGCAATATACGCGTGAACAACATTGCGCCCGGCTACATACGCACCGCGATGACCGAAGCGAGCTTCAGCGACCCCGCCCGGCACGCCGAGCGCCTCGCGCGCATGATGATTCCGCGTTGGGGCGAGCCTGCGGACCTCGCGGGAGCCGCCGTGTTTCTCGCCTCAGACGCCTCGAGCTATGTGACCGCCGCGGACCTGTTCGTCGACGGTGGATGGACCGCGCGGGGATTGTGATGCCACGCATCGGTTTCATGCAGGGACGGCTCTCACCGCTCGTCGAGGGCAAGATCCAGGCATTTCCGTGGCAGCACTGGGAGCAGGAGTTCGCGCAGGCGCAGGCACTCGGGCTGGAATTGATCGAGTGGACCCTCGACCACGAGCGACTGCGCGAAAATCCGCTGATGACGGGCGCGGGGCGCACGCGTATCCGTGAGTTGAGCGCCACTCACGGTGTCGTCGTGAAATCAATCACCGGTGACTGTTTCATGCAGGCGCCGTTCTTCAAGGTGTCAGGCACCGAAGGCAAGGCCCTGTTCGACGAGCTTCTCGCGGTGATCGACGCCGCGGCCGCGATCGACGCTCACCTGATTGTTTTCCCGCTCGTAGACAACGGCACCGTGGAGAACGAGCAGCAGGAGCATGAGCTGAGGTCGCGCCTGGAGTCTATCGAGCCGCGTTTGCGGCGATACGGCGTGCGAATCGCCTTCGAATCCGACTTCGCACCGCAGGCGCTCGCAGAATTCATTGCGCGCTTTGCGCCGGACGTATTCGGCATCAACTACGATATCGGCAACAGCGCTGCACTGGGATACGATGCACGGCAGGAAATCGGCTGCTACGGCGCGCGAATTCAGAATGTGCACGTCAAAGATCGGCGTTTGCACGGTACGACCGTGCCGCTTGGAGAAGGCGCCGCCGATTTCGCCGCGGTTTTCGAAGGCTTGCACGAGGCGGGCTATTCCGGCGACTTTGTCCTGCAGACGGCGAGGGCGCACGATGATGCGCACGCAGCCGTGCTGAAACGTTATCGTGACATGGTGCGGGAGTGGCTCGAAAGCCATGGATTTGGGTCTTAAGGACAAGGTTGCCCTGGTAACCGGCTCCACGCGCGGCATCGGCCGCGCGATCGCGCAGCGGCTGGTCGCCGAAGGCGCGCGGGTCGTGCTGAACGGCACGCAGGCCAACGCGGCGGACGTGACTGAGGCGCTGGGCGCCGCGGCTTATTTCGGCGCCGACGTGACCGATGCTCGCGCGTGCGCCGATTTGATCGAATCGATCGAGCACGCGCTCGGGCGCATCGATGTGCTCGTCTGCAACGTAGGAAGCGGCGCGTCCGTGCCTCCCGGCGCGGAGGACGAGCTCGAATGGCAACGCATGATGGCGCTCAATCTCTTTTCCACCACCAATGCAGTGAGCGCCGCGGCGCGCCTGCTGCGGCAGAGCGCCGGAAGCGTCGTATGTGTGTCCTCGATCTGCGGCAGCGAAGCACTCGGCTGTCCGCTCGCATACGCGGGTGCTAAAGCGGCGTTGAACAGCTACGTGCGCGGCGCTGCGCGATGGCTCGGTGCGGACAACGTGCGCATCAACGCCATCGCCCCGGGCAATATTCTCTTTCCAGGCTCGGTGTGGGAGCGCAAGTTGAGCGAGGACAGTGACCGCGTAAATTCAATGCTCGAACGGGAGGTCGCTTTGCGGCGGCTTGGGAGTGTCGAAGAGATCGCCGACTTCGTGGCCTTTCTCGCCTCGCCGCGCGCGAGCTTTGCAACGGGTGCGGTTTTCGTCGTCGACGGCGGGCAGCTGCGCTCATGAGCACGCTCCCCCTCCCCGCTGTGTATGGCCTCGAAGGCAAGACGGCCCTCGTTACGGGCGGCGCGGGTCTGCTGGGCGTGCAACACGCGGCGGCGCTCGCGGAGATCGGCGCTCGAGTGGTCATCGCGGATATCGACGCCAGCGCGGCTGCAGCGGCTGCGGTGCGTCTCGAGACGCAGTACGGAGAAGGCCGCGCGCTGGGCATTGCGCTCGACGTGACCACTCCGGCATCGGTGCAGAAAGCGCTCGAGACGACACTCGAGCGCTGCGGGGGCGTCCACGTGCTCGTCAACAACGCTGCAATCGATCCGAAAGTCAGCGCTGACAGCGTGGTTGAAACTTCTCGCCTGGAAAACTTTCCACTCGAGCAATGGCGCTTTCAGATCGACGTCGGCCTTACCGGCGCGTTCATCTGCAGCCAGGTCTTCGGCCGGTGGATGGCTGCGCACGGCGGTGGAGTGATCCTTAATATCGCATCGGACCTGGCGGTTTTCGCGCCGGATCAGCGGCTGTATCGACAAGCCGGCGTGGCCGAAGACCGGCAGCCGGTGAAGCCGGTCACTTATTCGGTCATCAAAACGGGTCTTATCGGCCTGACCCGCTACCTTGCCACGTACTGGAACGAACAACACGTGCGTGTGAATGCGCTCTCGCCCGGAGGCGTATACACCGGCCAGCCCGATGAATTCGTGGCGCGGCTCTCGCAGCTCATACCGCTCGGGCGCATGGCGCATGCCGACGAATATCGCGCGGCCGTGCAGTTTCTCTGCTCGTCGGCATCGAGTTACATGACGGGGCAGAACATCGTCATCGATGGCGGCAGAAGCGTGTGGTGAGTGCCGGACCCAAACTCGCGGTGAACGAGCACGCCCCATCACGGGTGCGCTCGGGCTTGATCGTCGGCTATGGTTCGATCGGCGAGCGCCACCTGAAGAACCTACGCACGATCGTCCCCGGTATTGAGCTCACTGTGGTAATGCAGCGGCCCTCGGTTTCTTCGGAACGCGTGTCGCTCACGGCTGACCTCGAACAGGCGCTCGCATCCAAGCCGTCGTTTGCGGTGATCGCCAGCCCGTCATACCTGCACGCCGATCAGCTCCTTGCATTGCTCGGCGCGGGCGTGCCCTGCTACATCGAAAAACCGGTCGCGGTCACGCTGGATCAGGTACGCCGCCTACGCGCTGCACTCGAATTGCCGGCGCCGCCGCCGATCACGTTCGCCGGATGCAACCTGCGGTTCATGCCTTCGCTGATCAAGATGAAAGCGCTGCTCGCGCAAGGCGCCATCGGAACGCCTGTACGGGCGCACCTGCAACCCTGGCAGTGGCTGCCCGATTGGCGGCCGATGCGCGAGTATACGAGCGGGTATAGCGCGGACGCGGCTCGCGGCGGCGGAGTGATGCTCGATCTCATACACGAAATCGACCAGGCGCGATGGCTGCTCGGCGAGTTCAATCAAATCGCCGCCGTTGCCGCAAAGGCCAGCGCGCTCGCGATCGATGCGGAAG
>DATLEF010000178.1:0-5371 GCA_035525455.1 Burkholderiales bacterium | reverse complement strand
GCTGGCGTGATGGCGCTTTCCACGTACCTCCCTCTCGCAGAAAGCTTCGCCCGGGAGGCGACGCAGGAAAATCGCAGGACGCCGCTCTTCATGGCGCACGGCACCCAGGACGGTGTCGTGCCCTACGCGATGGGCCTGCGCTCCAAAGATTTACTCGTCGAGCAGGGTTACGACGTCGAGTGGCACGAATATCCGATGCAGCACTCGGTCTGTCTGGAGGAAATCGAGCACATCGGTGCGTGGCTCACCAAGGTGCTCGCTTAGTGCTTCGCTCGCCGTGCGCCGCGGATTTCCCCGTGACGCTGAGGTCCGCTACGGGTCAGGCGCCGACTCGTGTGGCCGTGAAACTGCTGTTCTTGTCGCCGGTTTTTACCGTGCCGGTGATCGTGTCGCCGCTCACCTTGCCGCTGTATTGCGCACCGCCCGCGGTGAAATTGATCTGGTCGGCCCGAATCGCTCCATTGCTGATCGCGTTCGCCCCGAGCGTACCCGTGACCGTCTGAAAATTCTGTTTCAGTGCGAGCTCACCGCCCGGCAGCTGCCACTTGCCTTCGACTTTGGCGGGCACGATCCACAGGTAGGCCGTGCAATACGCGCTGCAACCTTCTTTTTCGGTCACGTTCTGCGTCTGGTCCGCATTCCATTCACCCATCGTGAACGAGTTCGACACCACGCGTGTGCCCGGTTTCATGCTGAGTATTTTCGGGCGCAGCTTCACATTGAGCTCAGGCAGCAGGAACAGCGTGATGACGTTTGCTTTCGAGAAATCGGTCTCGAAGATATCGCCGTGCACGAACTGCGCTTTGTCGGTGACACCTTCTTTTTGAGCATTCCTTCGGGAAAGCGCGACCATGTCGGGGTTGTATTCGACCCCGATCGCTTTCGCACCGCGCTTCGCCGCCGTGATGACCGTGCGGCCGTCGCCGGAACCCAGGTCCATCACGAGATCGTTCGGCGTCACTTTGGCCATGTCGAGCATTTTGTTGACGAGCGCCTGCGAGGTCGGCACCCACACCACGTCTTTGCCTTCCTGTCCGCTGTAGGGCTGAAACTCGTCTTTTTTCTTCGCCGGCTGCGCCTGGGCAAACACGGACCCCGCGATGAGCGACACAAACAAGGTGAGAGCCATTTGACGCAAAAGCGGACGCAAAAGCGATACTTGCATAACGATCCTCGTGAAAGTGTAAGTTGCGCGTGACCATGATAACCGATCGACATCGCGCACGTGTCTCGCGCCTGCGTGGATGCAGCCGCGGGCACGGGGGATTTGAACCTAACTCGGGCGTGTGACCTTGTACAAAGACCAGTCGAAATCGTCGCCGTCGTCTACGAGACGGGAGGGCACGAGGACGAATGGCTTGTCCTTGACGGTCAAGTCGATCGAACCGGCAGCGTCGAAGCGTCCTGCGCGCATGATGATGCCGATTTCGCCGTTCTGATCGGGAGCGCTCGACAACAGCACCGCGCTTTCAGCTTCGCGGCTCGTTGCGTGCGTGATCTTCACGAGATGCACGGCACGCGATATGACTTCGATTCCGACGTGGTACTGGCGGTGCTCGTCGCGCGTCACGCGTCGTATGACCGCCGCCCCCCATAGCGGCGAGCCCTCGACCTGCACGCCGATCAGCTCGCCCACGCGCATCCAGTCTGCCGTGGTCGTCGGGATGAGCGCACCGTAACCGGTGTCGCTCACGTTCTCGACGACCCAGCTCTCGGCGTTGGTCTCGGCGAAATTGAGCGCATCGCTCTGATCGCGCTCGAGCTCGTCGAGGATCGCGAAATAGCCGGGAACCACCGTGATGCGCTCGCTTGCGGTCCGCCTTTCGGAGCTGCGTGCCGGCGGTTTTTCCGCCCAGTACATGCCCAGATGCTTGAAAACCGCGATCACGATGTCGCTCGGATAAGAGACGCCCAGATTGATGTCGGAAGCCAGCGCACCCGTCTTTTCGAGCACGGGCAGCGCCTGCGCGATCCGGGCGGCCGCATCACCCGGGCCGAAATAGCGCAGATCCCCTGCGCTCGGGGCGGTGTTACCGATCAGGCGTAAGGGCGGCTTGTCGATGGTGACGTCGAAGCAGTACAGGGCACCGGGGAACGGCGCGCGTTCCAGGCGGAACGAGCTCGCGACAAACGCGACTGTCCGCTCCGCGACTTCCTGCTTGACCAGCGCGAGGCCGTTGGCGCTCGAGGCCCACAGCATCATTATTCTCAGTAACTCCTGCTGCACGGTGCCGCTGCCGTGCAGGCCCGGATAGATCGCGAGCTCCGTGGTCGCGTAGCCCCCTTTTTCGGCGTAGCGGTACAGCTCGCCGACCGAGCTCCACAGGCGCGGCTCGAATGGCCCGTAGCGAAGCATGATCCATTTTTCCTGCAGCCCGTGCGCACGGAGCGCGCGCGCGACGATCACCGGTAGCTGCTTGCGTATGGCGGCAGCGCCTGCAGCGCCGCTTTCGTGCTGCCGTACGCAATTCAGATAGGCGTCACCAAGCGCCTTGGCGAATTTGAAGCCGCAGGTCCAGAGCTTGTTTTCCTGAAACTTCTGCTGGCGCGACATCGTCAGGTAGTCCTGGACGATTTTTCTGTGATGGTTCTTTGCCGTCGTGTCCAGCAGCTCGATGATTTCGAACATGCGGTCGAGCTTCAGCCCTTCGACGTCGATCAGCGATTCGAGCCAGCGGGTGACTTGGTCGAGCGTCTTGATGCTGTCGTTAGGCGGAAGCTCCGCTATCAGCGCGCGCGCCTGCTTCGCGTCCGCCAGCGGGTGATCGACTTTGCTTCCTACGATCCACTTCAGCACTCGGCCTCCATTCACGTGCCTGATGACTTTGCCCTGGATATTCCGATTCTATGATGCAGGCGGGGTGCCCGCCAGTGCCGAAGCCCTGCCGCGCTCGACGTTAATGCCCCTGACGATGATGATCCCGACCACGAAATAAACGGCGAGGAGCAGAAGCGCAAGTCGGTGATCGCCGCCCGAGAGCCATGCGGCCGCGCCATAGGTCAGGGGCCCGAGGATAGCGGAAAATTTCACGGCGAGACCCCATAAGCCAAAGAATTCCGCGTTGCGCGCAGGAGGGCTGAGATAGCCGACCAGCGCCCGTCCTGCCGACTGGCTCGAACCGAGCGAGAGGCCGACCAGATTTGCAGCGATCCAGAACAGCACCGGGCCTTGGGCAGCCCACGCGAGCGCGATCGCGGCGAGCCATCCCACCAGCGTCAGCTCGATGGTGCGCACGTGTCCCAACCTGTCCTGCACGTACCCAAAGGCGAATGCGCCTGCGGCCGCCGTGACATTCACGACCAGCACGAGCGCGATCGTCTGTGCGGTCGTGAAACCAAGCGCCTGCTGCGCGTAAATCGCGGCAAGCGCGATAACCGCTTGAACGCCGGCCTGGTAGAAAACGATGCATACGAGGAAACGTGCGAGGTCCCGGTAGCGAAAGGCATGGCGCAAAGTGTCTGCGAGGTGCTCGAACGATCGCTTCACCGCATTGCGTGCATCGGAGACAGGCCGGGCGCGTTCGCGCAGGTAAGCGAATGTCGGCACGCTGGCCGCGGCGAACAAAACCGCAGTGATCAGCATGCTGACTGCAACGTAGTGCGTGGGCGGCAGTGCGTGGGCCTGTGCCCAGGTCACATACGCCAGACAGAAGCCCAAGCTTACGAGACCTCCGAGATAGCCGAGACTCCAACCCCAGCCGGAGATGCGGCCCATCGCGTCCTCTCTCGCGATTTCCGGCAGAAACGCCGCGACGAGGTTCTCGCCGGTGCCAAAGAAAAAATTCGATGCAACGATCAGCGCAAAAGCGAGCCACAGATCACCCGGCCCGACCAGCGCGAGCGCGGCAGTGAATCCGATGCAGCCGACTGTGGTGATCGCGAGCAGTTTTTTCTTTGCGGCGCGCGCGTCTGCATACGCACCGACGATCGGCGCCGTGAGGATGATAAGCGCGTACGAAAGGCCGAGCGCGGAAGTCCATGCAAACGTCGCCCAGGTCGCGCCGCCCGCGACCTCACTGACAAAATAAGCATTGAACACCGCCGTGATAACGACAGTCGTGTAGCCCGAGTTGGCAAAATCGTACATCGCCCAGGACCAGACTTCGCGCGGGCGCACGCCCGGCGCCAGCAGCGTCGCGCTTTTTGTCGCGTCTGAAGCAGAATGGGGCGTCACGCGGACGCCGGGACACGCGAAGAGGACGGGATCGCGACCTCTCCCCGCGCGTTAAGATTCGGCGCCGACCGCCGGCGAACCTTCGATGTAACGCTTGAGCAGCCGATTCTCCATGCTCGTTTCCTTGATGAGCGCCTTCGCGACATCGTGAAACGAGACGATGCCGAGCAGCTCGTCGCCTTCCTTTACCGGAAGGTAGCGCACGTGATGACGCGTCATGACTTCCCGCAAATCGTCGATGGTGTCGGCCGGGCCGCCGCATATCGGATCGTTGACCATGACGTCGCGCACGAGCACATTCGCAGCAGTGCCGCCGCTGCGGTCGATCGCCCTCAACACTTCACGGAAGGTCAGCATGCCTGCCATGCGGCTGCCATCGATTACGACCAGCGAACCAATGTCATGCTCCACCATGAGGCTGACGGCGCGGTTGAGGGCGGTCGAACTTTCGATGCTGTGGATGGCGCCGCCTTTGAAGCTGAGAATGTCGCGGATGAGCATGGTTGCCTCCTGCAGCACGCGGTGATGCATGGTAGCCCATGGGGCAGACCCCGGCGACTTGCGGCGGAAAAACCCATCTTCGGGCACGTCGAATGCTAAGGAGTCACGACCTGTGGCCCCATGCCGCAGCCCGTTCCGGAGGCAGCATGAACTTCACTTTCAGTATCGGTCCCCTCGTAGCGCTGATCGCCGGCGTCTTGATTCTCCTCATTCCCCGACTGCTCAACTACATCATCGCGCTGTACCTGATCATCATCGGAGTACTCGGTCTCACGGGCATACGCGGCGCCACGCACGCGGAAGCGAACGACATTCCTCCGGCCGCGGTGCAAAGCGTCGCACCCGACACACCCTCCAAACCCATCGGAATATAGAAGAGCGCCGCAAGGCGCATAAGCACGCCTTTCCGCGGCGAGGTGTGACGAAGTCGCACCGAAGCAGCGTCGTAGCTTTTTCCGCGGAGTAGAACTATACGATGCCGCGCTCCTTGAGGCTTTGCTGCTGCGCTTCGGTGTAGCCCAGGCGATGCAATACCTCTGCCGTGTGCTCGCCGAGTGTGGGGCCGAGCCAGCGCGTCGCGCCCGGCGTTTCAGAGAGTTTGGGTACCACCGCCGGAATTTTTAACGGCTTACCACCGGGCAGCTCCCACTGCTCGATCATCTTGCGCGCGGTGTAATGCACGTCGTTCACGATGTC
>DATLEF010000144.1:0-3853 GCA_035525455.1 Burkholderiales bacterium | reverse complement strand
GCTCGCGACGATGTCGAGCGTCGATACGCCCGCATTTTTCAGCACCGAAAGCAGCACACCGCGCTCGCCGTCCTGACGCACGATGTTCGTCTGCGGTGAGAAGCCGTCGCGCACCTGCGCCACATCGCGCAGATACGTGGTTGCGCCGGCCTGCGTGCGCACAGGAAGATCGTTCAACCCGCTGATCGCGTCGGGTGACGCGTTCATTCGCACGCTGTATTCGCTGTCGCCGAACTTGACGGTGCCCGAAGGCAGGATGAGGTTCTGTGTGTTGACCGCGGCGACCACGTCCGCAGGCGACAACCCGCGTGCCTGCATCGCCGGCAGATCGAGATCGACCGAAATGACACGGATCTTGCCGCCGTACGGAAATGGAATCGCGACCCCGGGGAGCGTGACGAGCTGTGGGCGCAGTTGATTCACCGCAGCGTCGAACACCGACTGCTCCGGCAATGTCGGGCTCGAGAGCGCGAGCTGGATCACCGGAACGCTCGAGGCCGAATACTTGATGATGAGCGGCGGCGTGATGCCCGGCGGCAACTGCCGCACCTGCGGCTGCATCGCCGCCACCACCTGGGCGAGCGCAGTCTGGATGTTGGCGGTCGGCTGGAAGAAAACCTTGATGACCGTGATGCCGGCGAGCGATCGCGACTCGATATGCTCGATATCGCTGACGGTAGTGGTGAGGCCGCGCTCGCTCTGGCCCGCGATGCGCTGGCCCATCTCCTGCGCGTTCAGGCCGTTGTAAGTCCAGATGATGCTGATCACCGGAATGTCGATTTCCGGGAAGATGTCGGTCGCCATGTTGCGCAGGACGAACGGCGTGGCGATCACGATCAGCATCGCCATGACGATGAACGTGTACGGCCGGCGCAGGGCCAGCTCGACCATCGAAAAACCTGAACTGCCCTTGACGGATGGAGTCATGGCGAACGGAACCGGGTGAAAAGTCAGCAGGAGTCGCTTGTGACTCGCGGCGCTTCTTGTTTTAACCCCTGGACGCTGCGAGAAATCGGATTCTAACCAGAATTCGGCTCGAGACCGTCTCGCGCGGTGCGACCAAAGCCCACTATGTGGCGCCGAATCGCGACGCTCTACAATGGCGCCGATGATCCGGATCCTTTCTCTGCTCGAAACGCGCGCTCTCGGTGTGCTCATGGAAAAAGAGCGCACGGTGCCCGACAGCTATCCGCTCACGCTGAACGCGCTCGTCTCCGGCTGTAACCAGAAAACGAGCCGGGACCCGATCCTCACTGCAACCGAAAGCGAAGTTCAGGCTGCGCTCGACAGTCTGAAGGAGATGTCGCTCGCGATCGAGTCGAGCGGCGGCCGCGTCGCGCGCTATACACACAACTTCGAGCGCGTGCTGCAGGTGCCGCGGCAGTCGAGCGCTCTCCTCGCCGTTCTCATGCTGCGTGGCCCCCAGACTGTCGGAGAATTGCGGATCAACTCGGAACGGCTGCACGCGTTCGCCGACATTTCTTCGGTTGAAGCGTTTCTTCACGAGCTTCGAGATCGCCCCGCCGGCGCGCTCGTCACCGAGCTGCCGCGCCAACCCGGTTCCCGCGAGAACCGCTGGATGCATCTGCTCTCCGGTCCACCGGACGTATCGCAGACCTCCACGGCGGGTACGACCTCGAATACGGCCGATCTGGGCGTGAGCGAAGTCGCGGCGCTCAAAGCAAACGTCGCGCGGCTCGAAAACGAAGTGAGCGAATTGAAAACGCGCGTCGAGAAGATCTGCGCCGAGCTCGGCATACAGCCCTAGCGGCTTTGATGCAAAACCTAGGTCGTTGACTTCTCGCTGCTCATCGAGAGCAGCGCCTCGCCATAGCGATCCAGTTTCTTCGCGCCGATACCGGGAATGCCGCGCAGATCGTCCAGCGTACGCGGGCGCGCTGCCGCGATCGCCTGCAGCGTGCTGTCATGAAAGACCACGTACGCAGGCACGCCGTGCTCACGCGCAATCGCGAGCCTCCATTCGCGCAGCGCCTGCAGCAGAGAATCCGCGGCATCCACGTGCGCGCCTGGCGCAGCAGTCAGTTTCTTCCGGCGCTCGCGTTTGCGCGGCCGATCCACCTCTTCGCGGAAAGAGACGGCGACTTCGCCTTTGAGCACGCCACGCGCGGCCTGAGTGAGCTTGAGCGCGCCGTAGGCATCGCTGTCCGTTTCCAGAAAACCCAGCGCGATCAACTGCCGGAACGCCGCGCGCCATTGCTGGTCGCTCATATCCGCGCCGATATTCCACGTTGTGAGTTCATCGTGGCGCAGGCGCTGCACACGTTCGGTCGCATTGCCGCGCAGTATGTCGATGAGATGCCCTGCGCCGAAGCGCTGGCTGGTGCGATAAACGCACGAGAGCGCTTTCCGCGCGGCTTCGGTGCCGTTCCACACGCGCGGTGGATTGAGACACGTATCGCAGTTGCCGCAGGGACCGCTCGCTTCGCCGAAGTACCCGAGCAATCGCACGCGGCGGCAGCCGGCCGTCTCCGCGAGACCGACCAGCGCGTCGAGCTTGCCGTACGAGACGCGTTTGTACGTCTCGTCGGCCTGGGATTCGGCGATCATGCGGCGCTGCTGAACGACGTCGCCGAGCCCGTAGGTCATCCACGCATCGGCGGGCAGACCGTCGCGACCGGCGCGCCCGGTTTCCTGATAGTAGGCCTCGATACTCTTCGGCAGATCGAGATGCGCGACGAAACGCACGTCGGGTTTGTCGATGCCCATGCCGAACGCGATCGTGGCGACGATCACTACACCGTCCTCGTTGACGAAGAGCTCCTGGTTCCGCGCGCGCGTTTGCTGATCCAGCCCCGCGTGGTACGGCAGCGCGGCGACGCCTTGCGCCGAGAGCCACTCGGCCGTCTCATCGACTTTCTTTCGCGAGATGCAGTACACGATGCCCGCTTCTCCCGGATGGTTATCGGCAATGAAGCGCAGCAGCTGATCGCGCGCGTTGTGCTTGTCGACGATCGTGTACCGGATATTCGGACGATCGAAGCTCGAGATGAAGACGCGGGCTTCTTCCAGCTGCAGCCGGGTGATGATCTCGGCGCGCGTCAGCTCGTCGGCGGTGGCGGTGAGCGCGATACGCGGCACGCCGGGGAATTGCTCGTGCAGGAGCGAGAGCTGGATGTACTCCGGCCTGAAATCGTGGCCCCACTGCGAGACACAGTGCGCTTCGTCGATGGCGAAAAGCGCCAGCTTCGATTGCCGCAGCAGCTCGAGGAAGCGCAGCGTCACCAGACGCTCGGGCGCGACGTAGACCAGATCCAGCCGGCCTGCCGCAAGATCGCGCTCGGTCTCGGCTGCCGTTCGCGCATCGAGCGAGGAATTGAGGACTGCCGCGTTGACGCCGGCCTCATTGAGCGCCGCGACCTGATCCTGCATGAGCGCGATCAGCGGAGAAACGACCACTGCACAGCCTGTGCGCATGAGCGCCGGAATCTGGTAGCACAACGATTTCCCGCCGCCCGTGGGCATCAGCACCAGCGCGTCGCCGCCGCCTGCGACGTGCTCGATGATCTCGGCCTGTGCGTCGCGAAATGCGGAGTAGCCGAATACGCTCTTCAGGAGCGAGCGAGCGTCGGTCATTTAGAAAAAGCGTCGATGCGTATGATGCTAAGGCAGGTGCGGCGCGAGATCGGCATAGGTTCTTCGGAAGGTTTCGCGTATCTTACGGATAACGCGGGCGGCGTGCATTTTGCTTACAGCAGGAACGAATGAGAATCGGAAGACTCACGAGCGGCGGCGACGCGCCCGGTATGAACGCCGCGGTGCGCGCTGCGACGCGCGCGGCCCTCGCGCAGGGTTGGGAGGTGTTCGCGGTGCGCAACGGCTATGCCGGATTGCT
>DATLEF010000165.1:0-2527 GCA_035525455.1 Burkholderiales bacterium | reverse complement strand
AGTTCTCGGGCAAGTTTGGGTACGAGTACCCCGTGGCGTGTGCGATCCTCGACGGAGAAGTGATCAAGAAAACATTTTCGGACGCGGCGTTCAACCGCCCGGAATTGAAGCGCCAGCTCGGGAAGTTCAAAACGCTTGAAGATCCTGCGTCGAAGGATAAGGGCCCATTGGGCGTGCTGGTGATTCAGGCCAAAGGAAAAACGATCGAGCAACCGATCGAAATACCGCTCGGCGATGCGAAGCGGCCGGTCCCGCCGTCGCAAGTCGTGGAGAAGTACGTGCGCAACGCTGCCGAGGTCGTCGGGACCGAGGTGGCGAAGAAGACTGCACAGATGCTGCTCGAAATCGAAAAGCTCGCGAGCATCCGCCCGGTGCTCGACTTGCTCGCGAAGCGGTGACTCGGCGAATTCGTCAGTCCCTTGCTTCGACGAGGCGGCCCGATCTCGCGAAAACATAGACTGCTGCAACACCGCCCGAGATCGCGTATTTCTTCTTCACGAGCGGACTGTCTTCGAAAGCCGCGCCGTGCAGGCTGTCTGCTTTCACGAATGCGCCGAACCAGTAGTTCTGGAAGCGCTTGCTCAAAGCGATCGTGGACTGCGTGCCCGAGTAGCCGCCTTTCGCCTCATATGCGGGGCGCCCGGGCAATGCGAACTGCGGGTCAACGCCGTAGAAGTAATCGTGATACTGCCGCGTCGCGAAAACGGGGCCAACCTGCAAGCCTAGGTTCCAGCCCGGAGCGGGAAACACGCCCCTCAAGTCGACGTTCAAGTGTGGATTGAAAAGCAAACCTTCGTAGCTCGCCTGCTTGAAATCGCTCGCGATGATCGCCCGCAGAGGCAGCCGCAACTCGAGTGTCGAGCGCCCGGTGGGATTGCGATACAGAAAAACATTCAGTGACGGTCCCAGCTCGAGCGTGGGGTCGAGGTCGGGCATGCCGCGGCGCGCGCGGTTCTTGTCGCTGTCCACCGGGACCGAGCCGCTCGCGCTCACGTCGAGCTCGGCAATTCGCGACTCGAAGATGAGGCCGCGGATCTTCTGGCGGTCGACCTTGAGGGTTTCGCCGCGATAGATGACGTACGGGATCGGCAGCGGATAGGTATGGCGCTCGTCCGATCCGCGGTAGTCCGGAAAGTTGACTACGGCAGCGCCCGCGCCCAGTTCCCAGAGCGGAAGCTGATCGGCCCGCGCTGCGCCGGCCACAAGTGCGATACTCGCTGCAAGCAGCGCAGCAGCACGCGCCGGCGCGCGACCGAAACGAATTGAGAAACACACGGCACTTCGAATTGCGACCATTTGCATGATTTACACGGCGGGTGCCGCGCTATCTCAAAAGAGCGCCCAATGCTATACATGTTGCAGGGTCAACGCGAGAGTTGTGCTGGACGCACGGTGATGAAAGTTCTTTATGCAGTCCTGCTGTCGTTCGTTGCAGGCATGACAGGCGCGCATGCCCAGAGCGGTAAATGGCCGGAGAGACCGGTGCGCATGATCGTGCCTCTCGCGCCGGGTGGCGGCACCGACATCGTCGCGCGCCTCTTCGCCACGCGGCTCACGAAGGAATTCGGCCAGCAGTTCATCGTCGACAACCGTTCGGGCGCGGGCGGCACGATTGGCGCGGAGATCGCGGCGCGTGCGAATCCGGACGGCTATACGCTCATCACGGTGCCTGCGAGCTATGCCGCGAATGCGGCGCTCTACAAGCTGCCCTACGATCCGATCAAAGGCATTGCTCCGATCGGAGTGATCACCACGGGGCCATTGATACTCACCGTGCATCCGTCGGTGCAGGCGACGACCCTCAAGGAATTCATCGCGCTCGCCCGTGCTAAACCCGGAGCGCTCAACTTCGGCTCGTCGGGAACCGGCACCTTCTCGCATCTCGCGGGCGAGCTTTTCCGGCAGATGTCGAAAACCGAGCTCGTCCACGTTCCTTACAAAGGTGCGGGCCTAGTACTGACCGATCTTCTCGGCGCCCAGATCCAGGTTTTCTTCGGTTCGGGCCCGTCGACCGCCGCTCATATCCGGGCGGGTCGGCTGCGCGGCCTCGGCGTCACCACGGCGCAGCGCTCGCCAGCGCTGCCCGATCTGCCGGCGATCGGCGAAGTATTACCGGGCTACGCAGCGGACTTCTGGTTCGGCATGTGGGCGCCCGCGGGCACTCCGACCGAAATTGTCTCGCGCGTGAATCAGGCGATCGTGCGCATACTCAATCAGCCCGAAGTGCTGGAACGGCTGCGCACCGACGGTTACGATCCCGTGGGCTCGACCCCGCAAGAGTTTGCGCGCATCGTTGCGCGCGACATCGCCACGTGGGCCAAGGTAGTCAAGGCAGGCAACATCAAAGCTGATTAGGAGCAACGCGTTGGTACCGGTTTCCCTGACAGTCAACGGGCAGCACGTGAGCGCCGAAGTCGAAGGGCGCACGCTGCTCGTGCAATTGCTGCGTGAGCATCTCAAGCTGACCGGAACGCACGTGGGGTGTGATACCAGCCAGTGCGGCTGCTGCACGGTCCACCTGAACGGC
>DATLEF010000139.1:0-4534 GCA_035525455.1 Burkholderiales bacterium | reverse complement strand
CCAGCAGGGGGCGCTGTTTTCTTCGCTCTCGGTCGCGCAAAACGTGATGTTGCCGATGCGCGAGCACACCGATTTGCCTCCCGAGGAGCAGGAACGGATTGCGGCGATGAAGCTCGCGCTTGCCGGCTTATCTCCCGAGAGCGGGCTCAAGTTCCCCGCCGAGCTTTCGGGTGGCATGGTCAAGCGCGCTGCACTCGCGCGCGCGCTGGCGCTCGACCCGCGCATCCTCTTTCTGGACGAGCCGACCTCCGATCTCGATCCGCTCACTGCCAGCGGCATCGACGACCTGATCGTGCAACTCAACCAGAGCCTCGGCATCACGGTTGTCATCGTGAGCCACGACTTGACGACGCTCTTCAGCGTCTGCGATCGCGTTGCCGTGCTGGTCGACGGCAAAATCGTGGTCGATACCGTCGACAAGCTGATGCATTCCCGCGAGCCGTGGACGCGCGATCTGTTTCACGGCCCTCGGGCACAGGGTGCGATGAGCGCGCGCAAACAGGAAGTCAAGAATCCTTGAGGAAGGTGCAACCATGGAATCGGACAAGCACTATTTCATAGAAGGGTTGTTCGTGATCGGGTTCATGATCGCGGCGGCGATTTTTTCCGTGTGGCTCGTGCGCACCGGCCATCGCGACGACGTGCTCTATCGCATCCATTTCGCCGAATCCGTGAGTGGGCTCGCGCTGGGCGATTCGGTGAAGTACCACGGAGTCGACGTCGGAACGGTGAAATCGATGAGCCTCGATGCGGAGGACCCCCGCAAGGTGCAGGTGGACGTGAGCCTGCGCAAAGACGCACCGGTCAAGACCGATACCAAAGCAGGTCTGAAGCTCAAAGGCATCACCGGCGGGGTTTACATCGAGCTGGACGGCGGCAGCGCCAAAGCGCAAACCCTGCTTGCCGCAACGCCTGCGGGAGCGGTTCCGGAAATTCCGTCACAGAAAAGCCAGCTCACGACCGTCCTCGAGCAGCTTCCGGGCGTCATCAAGAGATTTTCCGCGCTCGAAGACCAGGGCAAGAAAGTGATGTCCGACGTGAGCGAAGTGACTGAAAAAATCACCGAGCATCCGCTCATGAGATTCGGGCGGAAGAAGGACAAGACGGCGCCGCAGGACAAATAAGCCGCAGTTCCACGCGACTGGGTCGCACGCCGCGGAACGCAGATCGCACGACGCTCTCGATACGTCCGCCGTGATGCAGCCTGCGACGCGCGACGCCTACCAGCGCCTGCTCGCGCAAGGCTGGATCGATACGACGCGGCACCTTCATCCGGACGATCGCATCTATACATTTTGGGTGAATGCCGGATACTTCCGGCGCAATGCCGGTTTTCGCATGGACTTTCTGCTGATCAGCCCCGACCTGTTTCCGAGACTGACGGCTGCGGAAGTCGATACCCAATACCGTGGCCGTGAAGCGCCAGCGACCACGCGCCGGCGTGGATCTCCCTGTCCGAGACAACCTGAGTCCAGCGGACGTCGCTTACTTGATCATTCCGATGCGCTTCAGCACTTCGTGTGCGACCGTCTGCACGGCGCTGCGCGACCTCAACGCGAGCTGCGCGAGGCACGGCCGTCAGTGGCCACGGCGAGCCTTCGCTTTATCGAGCGGGCCAGCTCGCGGTGGCGCATCTCCGTGAACCACGCGATCGCGATTGCCAGCACGTTAGCCGCTGCGATGCCGGAGAGGGTCCCCCACCATCCCCATGAGACTTCCCGCCAAACGCGCAGCAGCGGGTAATGCACGAGGTATAGCGTGAAGGAATACGCGGCTGCGAATCGTATCGCGGCACCCCAGGCGGTGTTCGTCGAGTCGATACTCATTGCACGCGCGACGAACGCGTAGAAAGCGATCGCCAACAGCACATAAAGGCTGCGCTGATACTCGTGGCCCGGCGTGAGCAGGTAGAGATAGACCGCGAACACCGCCGCAGCCGCGACGAACGAACCTCGCCAGTGCGGCAGGTAAAACGCAGCAAAGCCCATCAGCCATAGCGAAAAAATGCCACGGCCGACTCCGAGGCGGCCGTCGCTGAAAAGGAAAGCGATCGGTACGAACGCAAACACGGCTGCCGCGCCCCATAACTTCGTCGACTTCCTCGCGAAGAACACCGCGCCGACGAAGAAATAGATGTGCCATTCGATCGCGATCGTCCACAAGGGCCCATCGAGGGAGGGAACCTTGAGCGCGCCGCGCAGCGGAAACGTCCAGTTCTGAAACATGAAGAGGTTGCCGACAAACGTGCGTAGCGATACATCCTCGCCCGCGATCAGCAGTAGCGCAGAGACGACGAAAAGGCACGGCAGATACGCCGAATAAATCCTCGCGAAACGGTCGACGGCGTACTCGGTGAAGCTCGCGGTGCGATTCAGCGTGTACGCGATCAGAAAGCCGGACAGCACGAAGAAAACCTGCACCGCCACGTTCTGCATGTAAGGCGCATGAGGGGGCTGCAGCCAAGGCGCGACGCCGAAGAAGCTGATGGCATGTCCGATCACGACGGCTTGTGCGGCGAGGAAGCGGGTGAGATCGAGAAGCTGCGACGCGGAGCTGTGACGGAGGTCTTTCATTGCGGCGTGGATTGTATCGCTCGCGTGCGGCTGCCTCGACCGATGTGGCGTAGACTTGAGCGAAACCCGCGCTCAAGTCACCTCCTCCTGTTTGATGCTCGCATTATGCTACTCTGCCCGATCGCGTTGTCACGCGCTGGGGCCCCGAGCTCACAAAACCAAAGGGAGGAAAGAAGTCGCCATGAACATGTCGCGCGCCATCTGCCGCTGTATCGCTGCCGCTTTTTTCGCGCTCACGTCATCCGCAGTCTCGGCGCAAGCCTATCCTGCGAAGCCCATTGAAGTGATCGTGCATACGTCCGCTGGCAGCGGCGGCGACATCGTTTCGCGCGCAGTGAGCGAGATCGTGCGGCGTGAGAAATTTCTGCCGCAGCCGATGCAGGTCGTCAACCGCGTCGGCGGCGCAGGCGCGCTGGCTTTCAACTTCTTCAAAACGAAGCGCGGCGATCCTTATTTCCTGCTGTCGGTGACCGGCACCATCCTCGCGATGGCGTACCGGCCGGATATCAATATCCCGCTCGATAGTTATGCACCGGTTGCGCTGATGGCAATCGATCCTCAGACCGTCATGGTGCCCGCGAATTCGCCCTACAAGAACTTCAAGGAGCTCGCGGAGGCTGCGCGCAAGGCGCCGGATACGCTCGTGGTTGCGGCGACATCCGTTACCGGTACGGGACGGCTGCTGGTGCACCTCATCGAAAAAGCCGTTCCAGGCGCGAAATTCAAAATCGTCACTTTCAAAGGCGGCAGCGAAGCGGTCACCGCCACGGCTGGGGGCCATACCACTCTCACGACGGAGAACCTGAGCGAGGGCGTCGCTTTCGTCGAAGGGAAAACGCTGCGCGTGCTGGCGATTTCCTCGGAACGCCGCCTGCCGCAGGCCCCCGATGTGCCCACGCTGCAGGAGCTGGGCTATCCCATCACGGCCGGCACGATACGCGGATTCACATTCAATGGAGGCGTACCGAAGGAGGCCGTCGCCACGATGGAAACTGCGCTCCAGAACGTGCACAAATCTGCGGCCTGGAAAGAATTGGCGAAACGCAACGTCTACGAGGATATTTTCATGGGGAGCGCCGAATTCACGAAGTTTCTCGTGCACCGCATGGAGGAGTACCGGGTGTTCTACGACGCGATCGGGCTCGCCAAGATGAAGCCCTAGCTCTACTTCGCGAGGCTTAAGCCGACGAGCAGCGCTCTCAGCTCCTCGTATTGCGCATTCAGGTAGGCCTGCGTCTCGGCGCTCCGCAGGAAGTGGCTCGTCAGCACGCCGTCTTCGAGCATTTTCTTCCAGTCATCGCTTTCCACGACGCGGGCGAGCACGTTTTCCCAGAACCGGATCGGTGGGGCCGGCGTTGCGCGCGGTGCAATCATCACGCGCCAGTTCGACACGACGGCGTTCACGCCGAGCTCGCGCCACGTCGGCACTTGGGCGAAGGGTCCGTCCAGCCGTTGCGGCGCAGTGATCGCAATCATTCGGAGCTGGCCCGCCAGCACCTGCGGAAGAAGCGTGGCGGCGGGCGCAACCGCAAGATCGACGTGTCCGCCGAGCAACGCCGTCATCGCCTCGCCGCCCGAGGGAAACGCGACCGTCCTGAGCTTCCTCACGTCGCCGCCGACAGCGCTCGCAACAGTCGCGAGCGCGAGATGGTTGTGGTTTCCGCCACCGCCGCCTGACATCGACACGCTCACGGAACCCGAATCCGCTTTCAGCGCCGCGAGCAGGTCCTTGCCGGATTTCAACTTCGAGTCGGGCCTCACCGCAAAGCCTACGTATTCGCCGAACAAAAGCGCGAGGGGCGTGATGTCCTTGTGACCGATGGGGCTCCGGCCCGTAATGTAATTGGTCATGAAGCTGACTGAAGCGATGCCGATGTGGTGCCCGTCGGGCGGCAGCTGGTTCAGGTAAGCGAGACCCACCGCCTGACCCGCGCCGGGTTTGTTCGTGACCGTCATGACGG
>DATLEF010000126.1:0-16479 GCA_035525455.1 Burkholderiales bacterium | reverse complement strand
TCTTCCAGCCGCGTAGGCGTGTCCTGCACGAAAATCGTGTTCGTGCGCGGGTCGATGACGGCACTGCCGCGTTTGGACAGGATGCGCTGCTTTTCATCGGTGAGTATCTTGGAGAAGTCGAGCGCACGCTGATAGTTCAGCTGAAAGGACTCGGTACGCGTGGGCTCGAGGTCCGCGATCTGCGCCTGCGTTTCGAGAGCGAGTTTTTCGCGCGTGGCGAGCTCGTCGCGCGGCGCGATCCATACGACATTGCCGGTCTTGCGCATGTCGAGGCCCTTGCTCTGCAGGATGATATCCAGAGCCTGGTCCCACGGCACGTCGCGCAGGCGCAAAGTGAGGTTGCCGGTGACCGTGTCGCTCGTAATGATGTTGAGGCCGGTGAAATCCGCGATGACCTGGAGGACCGCACGAACCTCCACGTTCTGGAAGTTGAGCGAGAGCTTTTCCCCGACGTAGCCCGGCCGCACGATGCGATTGGGATCGTCGACGACCTGCTTCACTTCGACGATGAACCGATTGTCGGTCTGGTAGGCGGAATGTTCCCAGTTACCGGTCGGCTGGATCATGACTCTTGCGTTGCCGGCCTGGCTGAACGATTCGATGGTCTGCACGGGCGTGCCGAAGTCGGTGACATCCATGCGGCGCTCGAGATTGCGCGGCAGCGTCGTATTCGCGAAATCGATGACGAGGCTGCGCCCCTGGGTGCGCACGCTGATACCCACCTGACTGTCGGACAGATCGACCACGATGCGTCCTTCGCCTCTGCTGCCGCGGCGAAAGTCGATGTCGCGCAGCGCGTGGCGTTGATCCCCCGGTTTTTGTTCGGCGAAATGTTGGGTGATCGCGGTCGGCGCGCCCGTGGTGGCAGCCGTCGGTGCTGTGCCCGCGAGCGTGATGAGCACCGTGCGGCCGTCCACGACGGTGTCGTAGGTCACCGCGCGGCCGAGCTCGAGAACCATGCGTGTGCGGTCCCCAGCCTGCACGACGTTGATGCGCCGCAGGTCGCCTTCGGCGACTTCCTGCACGGTGCGGCCGAGCGCGTTGCCAGTGTTCGGGAAGTCGAGCGCGATGCGCGGCGGGTTACTCACTGTGAAACCGGCCGGTGGATTGGCCGGCGGATCCTTCATTGTTACGCGCACGAGTACGCGCCCGCCGGGCTGCGCCGAAATGCCGATAGCCTGAATGCTGTTCGCCTGGGCGAAGACCGGAGCGCACAGGAAGAAGAGCGCAAGTGCGGCAAGCGCGCGGCTCGGTAAGCTCAATAGGGCTGTCATTTCTTTACCTCCTGCTGTCCCTCCTCCTGAAGAAGGAGGGCCTGCTCTTTTTCTTCCCAATTGCCGCCGCTGTCCTGGATCGTCTCTTTCAGCTTCACGGCGGACTCGGAAACGCCGACGATGCGGCCGAAGTTCTGGCCCAGATAGTTGCCGGCGCGAACCCGGAATAACGTGTTGTCGGGCGCCCTGACGAGCGCGAACATCTGTTTCTTCTGCTCGAGAGTGCCGACCATGCGCAGGCTCTCCAGCGGATAGGCTTCGAGGGGCTCGCGGCGACGGTTGAGATCCGGAGCGAGCAGGCCTGAAGTGCCTTTGGGCGGCTCGATCTTGCGCGGTTTGAAAGGGTCGACAAGATCGAATGCGCTGTAGGTGTAAGGCTCGTACGCCTTTACCTCCGGCAACGGCGGAATGCCGGCGTGCTGAATTTTTTCAGAATCCTTTACAAACTTGCGCAAGTCGCCATGCTGCTCGCCCGAGCACGCCGCAAAGCCGACGCATGCCAGCAGCAGCGCGGTGCGACTGAAGCCGCTCACTTAGCAGGCCCCTTCTTGTCCTTGTCCTTCTTCCTCTGGGCGGCAATCTCTTCATCGTCGAGGTAGCGAAACGTTTTTGCCGTCGCGTCCATGACGAGCGTATCCCCCTTAGTGGCTGCGAGCGAAATGTCGTTCAGGGTGACGATGCGCGAGAGCTTTCCGATGTCGCTCGCAAAGGCGCCGAGGTCATGATAACTGCCGGTGATGCGGATCGTGATCGGCCGCTCGGCATAGAATTCCTTCGTCGATTCCTCGGCGGCCGGCTTGAAAAGCTCGAACTGAAGGCCGCGCCCCAGGCCGGCCTGATTGATGTCGGTGAGCAGAGCGTCCATTTCGGATTTGCCCGGCAGCTGTTTCAGCAGCGCGCCGAACTGCTTCTCGATGTCCTCCAGCTGTTTGCGGTACGCCGGAAGATTGAGGGCCTGTTTTTTCTTGTCGATGAAGACCGTCTTGAGCTGCTCTTCCTTAGTTTTCTCGGCGTCGATCTTCTCGGACTGCTCTTTCCAGTCGAACCAGTAGGAGAGGCCGACTATGACAACCAGCACGATGAGCAGGACGGCAAACTTCGGCATGGCCGGCCATGAACCGATCTTTTTCGGATCGAGGCGCTTGATGTCGTCGAGTGTCATTTTCCGGTCGTCCCCGCGGGCGCCGGTTTGGCGCCGCCCCTGATAGGCTTCTCTTCTTCCTGCTTCGGCCGCTCGATATTGACGTTCAGCGTGAACTCATTCGCGCGGGTCGTTGCGAGCGACACCGCCTTTATCTCGATCAGATTCGAATTTTCGAGGTGCGGCGAAGCATCGAGGTTGCGCATGAGGGTCGACACGCGCGCCTGCGATTGCGTGTATCCATTCAGGGTGACTCTACTGCCTTGCTGTTTAATGCCTTTCAGGTAGACGCCGTCGGGCAGCTGTCGCGCGAGCTCGTCGAGCACGTGCACGACTTCCGCGCGATTGCTTTGCAGCGTCTCGACGACCTTCTTGCGGGCGAGCAGCGACGCGGTCATTTCCTTAAGTTTCTTGATGTCTTCGAGCTCTTTGTCGAGCTTCACGATCTCGGCCTGCAAAAACTGATTGCGGCTGAGCTGCTCCTGATAAGTCCGGCTAAGCGACGTATGGACGAGCAGCCAGATTGCGACCCCGAGAAACGCAACCATGCCGAGCGCGATGAAGAACTGCTGCTGCTGGCGCCGCCGCCGGACCGCTCGATGCGGTAAAAGGTTTACGCGAATCATGGATCAAATCTGCGCAAGGCGAGCCCGCACGCGACCATCAGCGACGGCGCATCCTGACCGAGAGTTTTTGCGCGGATCTTGGAAGATACTTCCATATTGATGAACGGATTAGCGATCACGGTCGGCACCTGCGTGCGGCGGTTGATCGCGGCGTCGACGCCGGGGATAGCCGCGCAGCCGCCCGAGAGCACGATCTGGGCTACCTGGTTGTGCGGGGTCGAGCTGAAGAAAAAATGGAGCGCGCGGGCGATCTCGAGACCCATCTTCTCGACGAACGGCTGCAACACGTCGGCGTCGTACTCTTCCGGCAGGCCGCCGTCGCGCTTGGCGGTCTCGGCTTCGTCGGCGGAGAGGCCGAACTTGTTCTGGACGTCCAGCGTGAGCTCGTTGCCGCCGAAAGGCTGCTCGCGCAGGTAAATCGACTGGCCATTGCGCAGCACGTTCACGGTCGTGATCGTAGCCCCCACATCCACAATCGCGATGTTCTGGTCTTTGTCGGCTTCGCCGGCGCCGATGGCCATCAGTTCGAACGCGGCCTGCGCCGCATAGAGATCGACATCCATTACCAGGGCCTTCAAGCCGGCCGACTCCGCCGCAGCGATGCGATCTTCGATTTTTTCCTTGCGCGAGGCCGCGATGAGAACTTCGACGTCCTCCGGATTGTTGGGCGCCGGCCCAAGAACCTGGAAATCGAGATTCACTTCATCGAGCGAGAAGGGAATGTACTGATTGGCTTCGGTTTCTACCTGGACTTCGAGCTCTTCCTCGGTCTGCCCCGCGGGCACGAGGATTCTCTTGCTGATGACTGCGGCGTTGGGGAGCGCGAGGGCGAGATTGCGGATGCTCGTGCCGAGGCGCTTGTGGCAGCGCTTGAGGGAATCGCTTACGGCATCGAGATTGTTGATGTTGCCATCGACCACGCTGTCTCGCGGCAAAGGCTCGATCGCGTAGCGCTCGATCCGGTACTTGCCCTTGGTGGTCTCGCTCAGCTCCACCATCTTGATCGAGGCGGAGCTTAAATCCGCGCCTATCAAAGGCGGCGCTTTCGGCTTGAAAAGCCGTTCCAGCACCTTTGGGTCGAACTTGAACCGCGCCAAGTCGACGTTGATTTTCCCTTTAAACATAAGCGTGTTGGCTCAGCTGCCCAGATTTTACTTTAAATGCTAGCAGTAAGCATTAGACAAGTAAATAATTCTATTGCAGTTTTCAACGCCCCGGCGTTCCCGCCTATAATCGTTTGCCCGACTGCGCTCCTGATCGCCTCCCGCGGCGCGGCTTGAAACGTTATACCATTTCCGCTATTCCACGTAAGCCCCGGCTGCGCTGGACTCGTTCTCTTCTGACAAGGCCTCAACATGTTGGTCCGCTGGTGGGCATTTCCACTATTACTTGTAGCATCCACCTTCCTGATCGGGGTCATACTGCTCGCTTTTGCAGCGGTGATCGTCTACCCCACGCTGCCTTCGTTGGAAGTGCTCACTGACTACCAGCCCAAGATCCCCCTCAGGGTGTATAGCGCGGAAGGGGCGCTCCTGGGCGAATTCGGTGAGGAACGCCGGGCATTCGTGGCGATCAGCCAGGTGCCGAAACCGATGGTGGGCGCCATTCTCGCCGCGGAAGATGAGCGGTTTTACCAGCACCGAGGCGTCGATTACATCGGCGTTGCCCGCGCCGCACTGTCGAATTTCGTTTCCGGCGGGGTGCGCCAGGGCGCTTCGACCATCACGATGCAGGTTGCGCGCAATTTCTTTCTTTCGAAGGAACGGACCCTCACCCGCAAGTTCAACGAAATGTTGCTCGCTTTCAAGATCGAGGCGAGCCTCAGCAAAGACGAGATTCTGCAGCTGTACATCAATCAGATTTATCTCGGACAGCGCGCTTACGGTTTTGCCGCCGCATCCCAGATCTACTTCGGCAAGCCGCTCGAGAAATTGAGTCTGGCGGAATACGCGATGCTCGCCGGGCTGCCGAAGGCGCCGTCGGCATACAACCCGATTGCGAACCCCAAACGCGCCCAGCTCCGGCAGCAATACGTGCTGCGGCGCATGCGCGAGCTCAACCTGCTCAATGACGCCCAGCTCGCAGAGGCAGAGAACCATCCGATCGTCATAAAACGAGGCGTGAACGATTTCGGGGTGCACGCCGAGCATTTTGCCGAAATGGTGCGCCAGGCGGTGTTCGAGCGCTACAAGGACGATACTTACACGCGCGGCATCCGGGTTTACACCACGCTTTCGACGCGCCACCAGGAGGCGGCGTATCAGGCCGTGCGCCGCGGCGTGCAGGAGTACGACCGGCGCCACGGCTATCGCGGTCCCGAAGGGTATGCCGAGCTCCCGCCGAAACTGAACGACGAAGTGCTGGAAGAGGCGCTGCAGGACGTCGCCGACAGCGACGATCTGCTCGCCGCAGTGGTGATCGACGCGAGTCCGAAGCTCGTCAAAGCTTATCGGCGGGGTGGCGAGCTCGTCGAGATTCACGAGGAAGGCCTGCGTTTCGCAGCGCGCATGCTCGGTGACAAGGTGAATGCGAACCAGCGCATCCGCCGCGGCGCCCTCATACGGGTGCAGAAAGACGACAAAGGGCGCTGGTATGTCTCGCAGCTGCCTGCAGTCGAATCCGCGCTCGTCTCCGTCGATCCGCGCGAAGGCGCGATACGCGCCCTCGTCGGCGGCTTCGATTTCAACCGCAACCAGTACAACCACGTCACGCAGGCGCTGCGGCAGCCGGGCTCGAGCTTCAAGCCTTTCATCTATTCTGCAGCCCTCGAAAAAGGTTTTACCACGGCTACGATCATTAACGACGCGCCGCTCACATTCAGCGCGGCGCAGACGGGGTCCGAGCCGTGGGAACCCAAAAATTACGACGGCAAATTCGAGGGGCCGATGCGCCTGCGGACAGCCCTCGTCAAATCGAAAAACCTCGTGTCGGTGCGCATACTGCAGGCGATCAGCCCGCAGTACGCGCAGGATTACATCACGCGCTTCGGCTTCGATCCGAAGCTGCATCCGCCGTATCTCACGATGGCGCTGGGTGCAGGCAACGTGACTCCCATACAGATGGCGCAGGCGTACGGAATTTTTGCAAACGGCGGCTATCGCGTGTCGCCATATTACGTAGAGCGCATCGAGGACAACCGCGGCAACGTGCTTCTGCAAGCGAAGCCGCAGCGCGCCGGTGAAGGCGCCGAGCGCGTGATCGACCCGCGCAACGCCTTCATCATGCACACCATCATGCGCGACGTCGTACGGATGGGAACGGCTGCGCGCGCGATGAAGCTGGGGCGCACCGATCTCGCCGGCAAGACCGGGACGACCAACGATTTCATCGACGCGTGGTTCTGCGGCTTCAATCCGACGCTGGTCGGCATTGCATGGATCGGCTTCGATCAGCCGCAAACATTAGGACGCAACGAAACCGGCGGCGCCGCCGCGCTGCCGATCTGGATGAGCTACATGGGCGTCGTCCTCAAAGGCGTGGCGGAGCAACCTTTCTCGCCGCCTTCGGGCGTGGTTGCCGTGAAAGTGCACCCCGACACGGGGCTGCGCGCGGGCGATGGCGAAGGCGGTGTGGTCGATTATTTCTATCAGGAGTTCCTGCCGTCGGAAGGCGGCCCTGCCACTATCCCCCTGGGCGAGCGCCCGGCCGAAGAAGTCCGCAATCCATAGTTCTGTAGAAGTTCGTGATATGGCTAAAGAGCGCGGGCGCAACGACGAGCGCAGCCGCATTGCACATCTGGCAGCACGCATCATGGCGGAAGACGGCGTCGAAGATTACGCGACCGCGAAGCGTAAAGCGGCGCGGCAGGCAGGTGTGCCCGGCACGCGAGCGCTTCCGACCAATGAGGAAATCGACGCCGCGCTGCGCACCCATCAGGCGCTCTACGGCGGCGAAGAGCATCGCGAGCGCCTGCGCGAGTTGCGCGAACGCGCGGTCGAGGTCATGTGCGAGCTCGCGCGCTTCAATCCGTACCTGACGGGCTCGGTGCTATCCGGATATGCCGGAAAATTCGCCGATATCAACCTGCAGCTCTACACCGACAACGCGAAGGGCGTCGAGCTCTATCTTATCGATCGCGACATCGGGTATCGCGCGGGACAGGCGCGCGTGTATTGCGGCGAGGAAGCGCGCACGGTACCCACTTTTACGATCATCGACGAACCGGTGGAGATCGAGCTGACCGTGCTCGGCGCCGACGACGTGCGCCAGCCGGTGAGGACTACGCTCGACGGCAAGCCGCTCGAGCGGGCGCGGCTGCAGGCGGTCGAAGCGCTGCTCGCGGCTTAGAATCTTTAAGCGCGCGCCTGCTTGAGGCGGCGCGCTGCGTCGAGCGCGAAGTACGTCAGTATGCCGTCGGCCCCCGCGCGCTTGAACGCGAGCAACGCTTCCATGACGCAGCGCTCCTCATCGATCCAGCCGTTCTGCGCGGCCGCTTTGAGCATCGCGTACTCGCCGCTCACCTGGTAGACGTAGGTCGGTGCCTTGAACGTGTCTTTCACCCGACGCACGATGTCGAGGTACGGCAGACCCGGCTTCACCATCACCATGTCTGCGCCTTCCTGTAAGTCCAGGCCGACCTCCCACAGCGCTTCATCGCTGTTGGCGGGATCCATCTGATAGGTGTACTTGTTGCCGCGGCCGAGTTGCGTGGACGAGCCGACGGCGTCGCGAAACGGGCCGTAAAAGCCCGAGGCGTACTTCGCCGAATAGGCCAGTATGCGTGTGTGGATGTGTCCGCCGTCATCGAGCGCCGCGCGAATCGCGCCGATGCGTCCATCCATCATGTCGGAGGGCGCGACGATATCGACGCCCGCCTCCGCGCACACCAGTGCCTGCTTCTGCAGTCTCGCCACAGTCTCATCGTTCAGAACGTAGCCTGAGCGATCGAGCACGCCGTCGTGACCATGCGTGGTGTACGGATCGAGCGCGGCATCGGTGATGATGCCGAGCTCCGGAAAACGTTTTTTGAGCGCCGCCACGGCGCGCGGCACGAGGCCGCGGCGATTGACGGCTTCACGGCCGTCGGCGGTCTTGAGCTTCTTGTCGATCGCGGGAAAGAGCGCAAGCGCGGGAATTCCAAGCTCCAGGCAGCTTTCGGCATGCGCGAGCAGGCGGTCTATCGTGTAGCGGCTCACACCGGGCATCGATGGGACGGCTTCGGTGCGGCCCTTGCCGTCGATCACGAAGACGGGGTAGATCAGATCGTCGGTGGTGAGCGCATGCTCGCGCATGAGCCGGCGTGAGAAATCGTCGCGCCGCATGCGGCGCATGCGCAGCCGTGGAAATTCACCCAGAGGATAAGTCATTAAGTTGGCACCGTTTTTTTGAACCGGGCGAAGCGGGAACTATTCCTAATTATAGTCGGTCCTATTTTTCAGACGATTGATTGATCGTCTCCCGCTTCTCCTCCCTGAGCGGGCGCCTTAATGCATATTAAGGCTCTTTCGCCCCCGGTTTTACTCCCCTTTAACCGGGGGCTTTTTATTCGCAGCCGGCGCCTGATCCCGTTCCTCTCATGGAGCGGGGTCAGGGCTTTTCAGCCAGCCCAGCAATACGCTTTGCGCGGTGCGCACGCCGCTGCCGGTCACAGCTGAAAAAAGCTGTGCGCTCGCGGCAGGGTAGCGCGAGCTGAGCGCCGCCTGTGTGCCCCGCAGCTGGACCACCGCTTCCTGCTTACCCAGCTTGTCTGCCTTGGTGAGGAGCACCAGTACGGGCTGGCCTGAAGGTGTAAACCAACCGAGTAATTCATGGTCGAGCGGCGTGAGTGCGCGGCGGGCATCGACGATGATGACCAATCCTCTCAGAGATACACGCTGCTGCAGATAGGCGCTGATGAGCTCACCCCAATGGGCGCGCTCGTGCTTCGAAACCGCGGCGTAGCCGTAACCTGGCAAATCGACCAGCCGGCGATTTTCTCCGCATTCGAAAAAATTGATGGTCTGGGTTCGCCCCGGAGTCTTGCTGACGAACGCCAGTCGCTTGTGACGCGTCAGTGCGTTGATTGCGCTCGACTTGCCGGCATTCGAGCGCCCGGCAAACGCGATTTCGGTGCCGGCGTCCACCGGAAGCTCGCTTAACTCATGCGCCGAGGCGAGGAAGCGGACGCTGGTAAAAAGAGACATAGGTCGTTGTTATCGTGTGTGAAAGTGGCGCGCGGCAAAGCGCTTGCGATACAATACCGGCTTTCCCGCCCGTGTTTTCGATTCCAAGGAGCAAGAATGCAGGTACGCCTGTTTGCAGCGGCGCTCGCTGGCGCATGCCTCGCGTCTGCCGCATATGGCCAAGTCAGCGTAAAAGGTGATCCGGCGAAAGCCCAGCAGATCGTCACTCAGGTGTGCGCGGCGTGTCATGGCGCCGATGGCAATAGCGCCATTCCCGCCAATCCGGTGCTGGCGCGCCAGCATCCCGAATATGCTTTCAAGCAGCTCACGAATTTCAAAGCCGAAGCGGGCAAAACGGCCGAGCGTCCCAGTCCCGTCATGACCGCGATCGTCGCCAACCTGAGCCGTGACGACATGGCGAACGCGGCGCTGTATTTCGCAGGGCAGGAAGCGAAGCCGCAGGCCGCGCGCAATGCGGAGCTCGTCAAGCTCGGCCAGTCGATCTATCGCGGCGGCATCGCGGCGAAAGGGGTGGCTGCGTGCGCTTCGTGTCACGGTCCCAACGGCAACGGCATACCGGCTCAATATCCGCGACTCGCAGGACAGCACGCCCAGTACACCTCGGATCAGCTGCGTGCTTTTCGCGCAGGGGCTCGCGCGAACGACCCCAATCGCGCGATGCGCCTGACTGCGCTGAAACTCACTGACCGCGAGATCGACGCGCTCGCTCAGTACATTCAGGGCCTGCGCTAGCTCGATTACGCGCGGCCTGTGCCTCGCGCTCAAAGCGGGTGCGCAATGTTCGCAAATACGCGCCCGGCAGCCTGCGCCGTCTTCTCGATTTCCGCCGGACCGTGCGCGGCCGAGACAAAGCCTGCTTCGTACGCAGACGGCGCGAAGTAAACCCCCTCGGCAAGCATCGCGTGAAAGAATCGATTGAACGTCGCGACGTCGCATTGCAGGACTTCCTGATACGACTGCGGCACCGAGTCCCGAAAGTAAAGTCCGAACATTCCGCCGATGCTGTTCGCTGAGAACGGCACGCCGCACGCGCTGGCGGCGGCAGTGAGACGCTCGCACAGCAATCGCGTCGCAGCGCCGAGCTTTTCGTAAAAGCCCGCTGACTGCACGAGCTTCAACGTGGCGAGCCCCGCGGCGAGTGCGACGGGATTGCCCGAAAGGGTGCCCGCCTGATAGACCGGGCCGACCGGAGCAATCGTCTGCATGATCTCGCGTCTGCCGCCGAAGGCCCCCACCGGCATGCCGCCGCCGATCACTTTGCCGAGCGTCGTCAAATCCGGACGTATGCCGTAGAGCGCCTGCGCGCCTCCCAGCGCCACGCGAAAACCGGTCATCACTTCGTCGAAGATCAGGAGCGCGCCGTGACGCGTGCAGAGGCTGCGCAGCAGTTCGAGGAATCCGGGCCGCGGCGCGACGAGATTCATGTTGCCCGCGACCGGCTCGACGATTACGGCTGCGATCTCGGTTCCGGCCGCCTCGAATACGCGCTCGAGCGCGAGCTCGTTGTTGTATTCGAGCACGAGCGTGTGCATCGTGGTTTCGGCTGGAACTCCGGCTGAGCTCGGCTGGCCCAGAGTAAGCGCGCCCGAGCCCGCTTTGACGAGCAGCGCATCGGCGTGGCCGTGATAGCACCCTTCGAATTTCACTATTTTCGCGCGGCCGGTGAAGCCCCGCGCGAGGCGGATCGCGCTCATCGTCGCTTCCGTGCCCGAGCTCACGAGACGCACCTGGTCCATCGATGGCAGAAGCTTGCAGAGGAGCTCCGCCATATCCACTTCGATTTCGGTCGGCGCACCGAAGCTCAAGCCTTTCGCCGCCATGCGCTCCACCGCGCTCACGACTTCCGGGTGCGCATGGCCCACGATCAGCGGACCCCAGGAGCCCACATAATCGACATAGGTGTTGCCGTCTGCGTCCCACACCCGCGCGCCTTTGCCGCGCTGGAAAAAAAGCGGTGTGCCGCCGACTGCGCGGAAAGCGCGCACGGGAGAGTTCACACCGCCGGGGGTGAAGAGTTGGGCGTGATTGAAGAGTCGCTGGCTTTGTTTCATGAGCGGCTTTCGAATAAGTCGCTGAAGCGGCGTGCGGCTTGCGTCACGTCGTCCGCATCGAACACGGCCGTGATGACGGCGAGCAGATCGGCGCCGCCCGCGATGAGCTGCGGGGCGTGCTCGAGCGTGATGCCGCCGATGGCTGCGACGGGCACGTCGAGCTCGCGTTTGGCGGTCTCGAGCAGCGCGACCGATGCCTGCACCGCACCAGGCTTAACGCGTGAAGGAAAAAAGCTCCCGAAGGCGACGTAATCGACGCCGTCCGCCTGCGCGGCGCGCGCGAGCTCGATTCGGTTGTAACACGAGACGCCGATCAGCTTTTCGGGCCCCAGCATCTGCTGGGCTCGAGTAACCGAACCGTCTTCGGCGCCGAGGTGTACGCCTTCGGCGTTCACAGCGAGCGCGATATCGACGTGGTCGTTGATGATGAGAGTCGCGCCGCGCCCGGCGCAAAGCGACTTCAGCGCGCGCGCCTGCGCCAGGCGCAGCGCAGGCCCTGCAGTCTTGTTCCGGTACTGGATGAAACGCGCGCCGCCGGCGATCGCCGCGGCGACTTGCGAGAGCAGACCTTCGGTATCGTCTGCATCAGGCGTAATCGCGTAGAGCCCGCGCAGAGCGCGGCGCGCGGGACCCCCGTTCACTCTTCGGAAACGCTGCGTTCGTCCGTGGCTTCCTCTTCGCGCGCCCAGAACAGCCGATCGGGTATGTGCTGACCCATACCTGGCCGGAAGGCGGCTTTCAGTGTCTGCCACGTGTATTCCTGAGCGTCTTTGACCGCATCGCCGATCGGCAGCCCATTGGCGATCGTAGCCGCGATTGCCGAAGCCAGCGTGCATCCGGACCCGTGATACGACCCGGGCAGGCGTTGCCAGCTGTCGCTGCGCAAAATGCCTTCCTGGCCGTAAAGCGTGTTGATGACTTGCGGCGTGTTTTCATGCGTGCCGGTCACGAGCACGTACTCGCAGCCGCTTGCGATCAGGCGTTTCGCGCACTCGGCGAGATCGGGGTCGTCCTCTTCATTGGTGTCGTCGAGCGCGAGACGGCGCGCTTCGAGGCTGTTCGGAGTGATGATCGTCGTTTGCGGCACCAGGAGCTCACGCAGCGCGATCACCATTTCTTCCGATGCGAGCTCATCGCCGCGGCCCGAAGCGAGCACGGGATCGAGCACAAGCGGGATTTCCGGATAATCCGACACCACCTCGGCGATCGCGGCTATCGTTTCGACGCTGCCCAGCACGCCGATCTTGAACGCGGCGACCGGCATGTCCTCCAGTATGCAGCGCGCCTGATCGGTCACCCATTCGGCATCGATCGGACTCACGTCATCGACGCCCGTCGTGTCCTGTATCGTCACCGCGGTCACGACCGAGACAGGGTGACAGCCCATGCTCGAGAGCGTCATGATGTCGGCCTGCAGCCCTGCACCGCCGCTCGGGTCGGATGCCGCGAAGACGAGAACGATAGGGGGGATGTCCGGCATGCGCGCGGCCGCACCTCCGGTGCTCAGAAGGCGAGGCGAATCGATTAAAATCGAATTTTAACCTAATTCACCTCGCTTCCCTCTCGATAGAACATGACCACGGCGGATACCACTGTCTCGAAAACCTATATGTGTCTCATCTGCGGCTTCATTTACGACGAAGCAGCCGGGCTGCCCGAAGAAGGCATCGCGCCCGGCACGAAATGGGACGACGTGCCGATGAACTGGACGTGTCCGGAGTGCGGCGCGCGCAAAGAAGACTTCGAGATGGTTGAAATCTAGAGTACCGCTACAACACTCGTTTTTCGACTCCTGAGGCAACGACGCATGCGCATATTGCACACGATGATTCGGGTGGTCGACCTTCATCGGTCGATCGACTTCTATACACAGGTACTCGGCATGCGCCTGCTGCGCAAGACCGACTATCCGGACGGCCGCTTTACCAATGTGTTCGTCGGATACGAAGACGAATCGAGCGCCGCGGTTCTTGAGCTCACCCACAACTGGGACACTAAATCCTACGATCTCGGCAACGCTTTCGGACACGTCGCGGTCGAAGTCGACGACGCTTACCAGGCTTGCGATGAAGTACGCCAGCGCGGCGGCAAAGTCACGCGCGAAGCGGGGCCGATGAAACACGGCACCAGCGTGATCGCGTTCGTAGAAGACCCCGACGGCTACAAGATCGAATTTGTTCAGCGCAAGCGCTGAACAATTCGATCGATCCGTAGTACGAACAAAGGGAAACCAAGGTTTCCCTCCGTTACCTTCCATCCTTTAGTACTACCGCTCGTTCTGCTGGCGCGAGCGGTAGTTGGCGATACGCACGAAGTCTTCGACCGAGAGCGTCTGGGCGCGTGCCTGCGGATCGATTTCGAGTGCGGCGAAATCGGGGGGTGAAAGGATGCTTCCCAGCGTGTTGCGCAAGGTCTTGCGGCGTTGTGAAAAAGCTTTCGCAACCGTTTCTTCGAGCAGTTTTTCATCGTGGGCTCGCGGCGCGCTCGCGGCGCGCGGAATCATCCGCGCGACCGTGGAATCGACTTTCGGCGGCGGCTCGAAAGCCGACGGCGGGACTTCGAGCACCTTTTCGATATCGAAGTGATATTGCAACATCACCGAGGGCCTGCCGTAGGCCGACGCTCCGGGAAGTGCGACGATGCGCTCGACCACCTCGGCCTGCAGCATGACGTGTATGTCGTGTAGCGCGTGCGTCGCTTCGGCAAGATGAAAAAGTATCGGAGTCGAAATGTGATACGGCAGATTGCCGACCACACGCAGTCGTGGTCCAAGCTCCGCGAAGTCGAGCTCGAGCGCGTCCCCTTCATGTATCACGAGGCTCTCGCGCGGGAAGCTGGAGCGCAGCCGCGCCACGATATCGCGATCGATCTCGACGACGTGTAGCGGCCGCACCACCTGCGCGAGCGGCCGCGTAAGAGCCGCCAGACCCGGCCCGATTTCGATCATCGTGTCGCCTGCGCGCGGCGCCACCGCATTCACGATTGCGCTGATGACGCTTTCGTCGATCAGAAAATTCTGGCTGAACCGCTTGCGGGGGCGATGCGACATCGTTCGCGCGGGCAGCGAGGGCGACGACTGCTGCGGCCAGTCAGGCGCGCAACGGGGTACTCGCCGCTTGCGCGGTTGCGCGCTGAGCAAGCCCGGCAGCGAGCTCGATTGCGGCCATGAGACTTCCGACTTCGGCGCGTCCCGTGCCTGCAAGATCGAGCGCCGTGCCGTGGTCGACTGAGGTACGGATGATGGGCAAGCCCAACGTCACGTTGACGCCTGAGCCGAAGCTTGCGTGCTTCAGCACAGGCAGGCCCTGGTCGTGATACATCGCGAGCACCGCATCGGCCTCTGCCAGCCGCGCCGGATTGAACAAGGTGTCGGCGGGCAACGGGCCGATTACAGCGTGTCCTGACGCACGGAAAGCTTCCAGTGCCGGAATGATGGCGTCGATTTCCTCACGTCCGAGATGCCCTGATTCGCCGGCGTGCGGGTTGAGCCCCGCGACCAGGATGCGCGGGCGTGCGATGCCGAACCAGCGCTTCAGGTCGCAATCCAGTATGCGCAGCGTGTCGGCGAGACTGTCGCGGGTGATCGCTGCCGGTACGTCGCGCAGCGCGAGGTGTGTGGTCGCAAGCGCAACGCGCATACCGCCGCCTACGAGCATCATGACGACGTGCGGCGTATCGGTGCGCTCGGCGAGAAACTCGGTATGGCCGGTGAACGCAATTCCCGATTCATTGATGACCGCCTTGTGTACCGGGGCCGTAACCATTGCAGCGAAAGTGCCGCGGAGGCACTCGTCGGCGGCGATCGCCAGCGTGCGTAACACATAACTGCTGTTGGCCGGGTCGAGCGCGCCTGGGGTCACGTGTGTCTCGAGTGGCACATGGCGTATGGCGAGACGACCGGACTCGTGCAGCGAAACGGCTGCTTCGTCAAACTCGACGAGCTCGAGCGCCACGCCGATCTGCGCCGCACGTTGCGCGAGCAAATCGCGGTCGGCGATCACGACGATGCGTGCCGGCAGAGCCTCGCGCGCGAGCATCGCGCATAGATCGGGCCCAATTCCCGCGGGCTCGCCCGCAGTTACGGCGATGAGCGGCAGGTGGTCTGGGGCTGACACCCGTTTATCCCGGCCGAGCTTCATTCAGCACGCCGCATCGTCCGCGTTAGCGGTCTTCGAGGCGCAATTCGATGTATGCGCGGTCGCGCAGCTGCCGCACCCATTCCTGATACGCTTCGTCGGACTTACGCGCGCGCAAGGCCTGGCGTGCGGTGCCGCGCCGTCTTTCCTGAGAAAGGTCCTGTGCGCCGCGCTCGAGTACCTGGATCAGATGCCAGCCGAAGGGGCTCCGCACAGGCTCGCTGATATCGCCGATCTTCAGCGCGTTCATTGCGCGCTCGAATTCGGGCACGGTATCGCCCGGCAGTATCCAGCCCAGATCGCCTCCGCGTGAGGCGCTCGCGTCTTCTGAGTGCACTCGCGCGAGCTCGGCGAAATCCGCTTTGTTCTCGAGCCTTTCCTTCAGCACGCGCAGCCGCGTGCGCGCTTCGCTTTCGGACACGAGCTCGTTCTGCTTGAGCAGGATGTGCCGCACCCGAGTCTGTGGCACGCTGGCGGGGCCCTGACCGCCGCGGCGTTCGTTGAGCCTCAGGATATGAAACCCATTCCCGCTGCGCAGAATGGGACTCACGTCGCCCGCTTTCAGGGTTTTCAGCGCGTCGTAAAACATCGTCGGCAGCCGGTCGCCGGCGCGCCACCCCATGAGGCCGCCCTGCAGCGCATCCGGCGCTTCGGAGTAGGTTGCTGCCACCTGACGGAAATCGATGCCTTTGGCGAGCTCGGCGAGCGCGGCCTCTGCGTGCGTGCGCCGCGCCTGCACCTGCGCGGGAGAGGCATTCTCAGGAACGATGACGAGGATATGTGACATGTTCACCTCGTCACCCCGCCCTTCCAGTTGTTCGTTCGCGAGGAACGCGTCGATTTCGCCTTCCGTGATCACGATCTTGTTATCGACTTCGCGTTCGCGCACCCGCGCCATCGTAATCTCGGCGCGTATGTCTTCCTGAAATTTCGTGTACGGCACACCATCGCGCTCGAGCGTTTCGCGCAGCTGCTGCAGGCCGATCTTGTTCTGCTCGGCGATGCGCGCGATCGCACGTTCGAGCTCGACGTCGTCGACGCGCACGCCGCTTTCCTTGGCGAACTGGAGCTGCACGCGATCGGCGATGAGGCGCTCCAGCAGTTGCCGTTCGACGACGTTACGCGGCGG
>DATLEF010000096.1:0-39525 GCA_035525455.1 Burkholderiales bacterium | reverse complement strand
TCGATGTCCGAGGCGAACTGTTTCATCATCCTGCCCACCGAGCAGGGAAACGTCGCATCGGGCACGCTTGTTGACGTTCAGGTCATGGACGGAATCGTATAGCTCTCAAACAAAAGCCCGGCATCGCCGGGCTTTTTCATTCACGGTGCGCTGCCAGCGCACCCTACGCTGACAATTCGCCCCCTACGGCTTCTTCACCGGAGCCGTCGTGCTGGTCTTGACCGTCCTGGCGCGCTTGTAGTTGTCCGTAGCGCGGTCCTGCGATTTGCCGAGCGCCTCGGCATCTTTCTTCGCGGCCTCGTCGGCTTTCGCCTTCGCCTCGGCAGCTTTGGCTTTTTGGTCGTCGTTCAGCGGCGGCAGTTTTCCGTACGCAAGACCAAAAACGCAGCACGCAAGCAATGCAGGAACGAGCTTCCAGAGCTTCGGTGCGGTCATAGCTTCCATCCTTCCTTCATGGCCTCGGCCGGCGCAGTGGTCGGAGCGGCGCCGGCGGCGGTGTCGGTGCGTTTGCCGACCTGTTGCTGATACCAGTATTCGTGATGCTCCTTGGCCCACGTTTCGTCGACAGTACCGTGGCGCATTGCATCGTACGAGCCTTCAAGCCCGATCGTGCCGAGGTAGATATGTCCGAGCGACAATGCCATGAACACCACTGCGGCAACCGCGTGAACGATGTTCGCGGTCTGCATCGTCTGCCGCCCCTGATCGAAGTTCGGGAAGTCGAGGATCACGCCCGTCACGCCGACCACCGCCCCCAGCATCAGGACGCCGAACCAGAACCAGAGTTTTTCCCCCGCGTTGAACCGGCCGGAAGGCACGTGCTGGCCGCTCGTCATTCCACCCATCCGCCGCAGCCACGTCCAGTCGTAGCGGCGCCAGACGTTGTCACGCGCCCACATCACGACCATCAGCACGGTGCACAGCACGAACAGCGGCCCGACGAAGTTATGCAGGTTTTTGCCGATGATCGTCACCGCAGAAAAAATGTTGTAGCCGAAGAGCGGCAGGATCACGTACCGCCCGAATAGCATGAAAATACCGCTCACGGCGAGAATCACGAACGAAATCGCAGTGGCCCAATGGACGGTGCGCTCCCACGGCGAGAACCGCAGGAGGACACGTCCCGTTTTGGGCTCGTGCAGCATGATCTTGCCTTTGCGCCAGTAAAAAAGCGCAATCGCAACGGTGATCAAAACGATCAGCCATCCTCCGTACACCGTGATCGGGCCGTTGCGTATGCGGCGCCACATCTCGCCTTCGGTCTGGATGAGGACGTTCGTCTCGATACCACGCACCTGCGTCGTCTGGTACGGGTTCTGGTCGCCGCCGCGCACGTCGCGCCAGTACGGCGCGTTATTGAGCGGCTGTGTGCCTTGACGCTGCACTTCTGCCGGCTGACCTTGCGCGGCGCCCGGTTGTTGCGCAGCGCCCTGCTGGCGGTTGCTTTGCTGCTCAGCCGCGTACGCCTGCGGCAGCAGCATGATCAGGAACGCCAGCATGAAGCCCGCGATCGACTGCGCTGCGGAATAGCGGTGCATTGCCCCTCCTCCTCCTTGCCGCTTACTGGGTGCCAACCCGCAGATATTCGTTTTGGCCGTTGTTCCGGGCCTTGATGGCCGTTTCCCAGCTGGCTTTGTCATTGTTGAACGGCTGACTTTGCCACGGCACGTTGTCGGGCTTGCCTTGATACTGGCCCTGCTTGTAAACCGTCACGGTCGGTTTCTCGCCGCAGCCCCCAAAGAAGGCGAGCGCGAGCACGCAGGCTGCGAAAACAATCGGGCGCGCGTTCATGTTTTCGGCGCCGGTGGTTGCGCTGGCTGCTGAGTCTCCGGCTTCCCGTAAGCCGTGCCCCAGCCCCAGACTTCTGAGCCTTTGCCGCGCGTCAGCACCCGGGTGCGGTAGATGTCAGCCACCACATCGCCGTCGCCACCCAGGAGTGCTTTGGTCGAGCACATTTCAGCGCACGCCGGGAGTTTCCCTTCGGCAAGGCGATTGCGGCCGTATTTCTTGAATTCGACCGCGCTGTGGTCCTGTTCCGGACCCCCTGCGCAGAACGTGCACTTGTCCATCTTGCCGCGCAACCCGAAAGCGCCGTCCTGCGGAAATTGTGGCGCGCCGAACGGACACGCGTAGAAGCAGTAGCCGCAGCCGATGCACAAATCCTTGTCGTGGAGCACCACGCCTTCGGACGTCTTGTAAAAACAGTCGACGGGACACACCGCCATGCAAGGCGCATCGGAGCAGTGCATACACGCGACCGATATCGACTTTTCGCCGGGCAGCCCGTCGTTCAACGTCACCACACGCCGGCGGTTCACGCCCCACGGAATCTCGTGCTCCTGCTTGCACGCGGTGACGCAGCCGTTGCACTCGATGCAGCGCTCGGCATCACACAGAAATTTCATTCTGGCCATGTTTTAAGCTCCTCCGGTCCCTGCGTTACGCCTTGGCAACCTGGCACAACGACGTCTTCGTCTCCTGCATCATGGTCACGATGTCGTAGCCATAAGTCATCGCGGTATTCACGGCTTCGCCGCGTACGAACGGCGCTGACCCTTCGGGGTAGTAGTTGAGGAGATCCTGCCCCTGCCACCACCCTGCGAAGTGGAACGGCAGGAATACCGTCCCCGGCGCCACGCGTTCGGTGACGAGCGTCTTCACCTTCAGCTTGGTCTTGGTGGGCGTCTCGACCCATACGTACTCGTTGTTGCGTACCCCGCGGTCGTTGGCATCTTTCGGATTGATCTCGACGAACATCTCCTGCTGCAGCTCCGCCAGCCATGGATTCGACCGCGTTTCGTCGCCGCCGCCTTCGTACTCGACGAGCCGTCCGCTCGTCATGATGAGCGGATACTGCTGCACGGCGTTCTTGTTCGCGTCCTGCACCGTCTTGAACAGCACCGGCATGCGCCAGCGCACTTTTTGGTCGGCGTGCGTCGGATATTTGTCGATCAGGTCCGGCCGCGGGCTGAAGAGCGCCTCGCGGTGAAGTGGCACGCCGTCCGGGAAATTCCACACCATCGCGCGCGCTTTGGCGTTACCCCACGGATGGCAGCCGTGATTCTTCATCACGACGCGCTGGATACCGCCCGACAGGTCGGTTTTCCAGTTCTTGCCTTCCGCGAGCTTCTGCTCTTCCGGCGTGAGCTCTTCCCACCATCCGAGCTTCTTCATGAGCACATGATCGAATTCCGGATAACCGGTGGTGATGTCCGCGTTCAGCGAGTGCGAACCGTCTTCGGCGAGCAGGCTCACGCCGTCGCGCTCGACGCCGAAGTTCGCGCGGAAGTTACCGCCGCCGTCCATGATGTGACGCGAGGTCTGGTAGAGGTTGGGCGAGCCCGGATGCTTGAGCTCGGGCGTGCCATAGCACGGCCACGGCAAACCGTAATAGTCGCCATCGAGCACGTAGCCGGTCTTCGCGTCCTTGCCACCTTTGGCGCGCAGCGTCTTCACATCGAAGACGTGCATGTTGCGCATATGCGCCTGGAGACGCTCGGGAGACTGGCCGGTGTAGCCGATGGTCCACATCCCGCGGTTGATCTCGCGCAGCGTGTCCTCCATCGACGGCTCGTCCATGCCGCCTTTACCCTTTTGCAGCTTGATCTTGGCGACGAACTCCTTGGCGAACCCGAATTTTTGCGCAAGCTGGTACATGATCATGTGATCGGTGCGCGATTCGAACATCGGCTCGATCACGCGCTCGCGCCATTGCAGCGAGCGGTTGGACGCGGTCACCGAGCCTTCGCACTCGAGCTGCGTCGCCGCCGGAAGGAGATACATGTTCTCCTTGCGCGCCATCGCACCCATCGCCGCGGTCGCTGACGGGTACGGGTCGACCACCACGAGCAGATCGAGCTTCTTCATCGCCTCGAGCATTTCCTTGCCGCGGTTCTGCGAGTTCGGCGCGTGTCCCCAGTACACGACCGCGCGCACGTTCGAGTCCTGGTCGAGAAGCTCGTTCTTTTCCAGCACCGCGTCGATCCAGCGCGAGACCGTGATGCCGGGCTTCTCCATCATCGTCTGGGTCTGGAACTGCGCCTTCAGCCACTCGTAATCGACGCCCCACACGGCCGCGAAGTGCTTCCACGAGCCCGTCGCAACGCCGTAGTAACCGGGCAGCGAATCAGGGTTCGGCCCGATGTCGGTCGCGCCCTGCACGTTGTCGTGGCCGCGATAGATGTTGGCGCCGCCGCCCGGCACGCCGATGTTGCCGAGCGCGAGCTGCACGATGCACGAGGCGCGAACGATCGCGTTGCCGTTGGTGTGCTGCGTCTGGCCCATCGCCCATACGATCGTGCTCGGCCGGTTCTTCGCCAGGGACTCGGCGACGTCGCGCACTTCGGCTTCCTTCATGCCGGTCACACGCTCGCATTCTTCCGGGGTCCAGCGCGCGGCTTCCTCCCGCACTTTGTCCATGCCGTAGACGCGCGCCTGGATATAGGCCTTGTCTTCCCAGCCGTTCTTGAAGATGTGATGCAGCATTCCCATGAGGAATGCGACGTCGGTCCCTGAGCGTATGCGGTAGTACTTGTCGGCTTTTGCGGCGGTGCGGGTAAAGCGCGGATCGACGACGATGACTTTCGCGCCTTTCTCTTTCGCGTGCAGCGTGTGCAGCATCGAGACCGGGTGCGCTTCGGCCGCGTTACTGCCGAAGAAAAGGATGCACTTCGAGTTCTGCTCGTCGTTGTACGAATTGGTCATCGCGCCGTAGCCCCAGGTGTTGGCTACACCCGCGACTGTCGTCGAGTGACAGATACGCGCTTGATGATCCATGTTGTTCGTGCCGAACATCGACACGAACTTGCGAAACAGATAAGACTGCTCGTTATTATGTTTGGAAGAACCGATCCAGAACGTCGCATCCGCCCCGGATTCTTTCTTGATCTGCGCCATTTTCTGGCTGACTTCGTTCAGCGCCTGGTCCCACGCAATGCGCTGCCACTTGCCGCCCACCAGCTTCATCGGATATTTGAGCCGATGCGAATCGTGCGTCATGCCGTGTTCGCGTATGGAAGCGCCCTTGGCGCAATGCGCGCCGAGGTTGATCGGGGAATCGAACACCGGCTCCTGCCGGATCCACACACCGTTCTGCACGTGCGCGTCGATCGCGCAGCCGACCGAGCAATGCGTGCAGACGGTACGTTTGACTTCGATCGCCGATGCAGGCGCCTGATCGGCGGCGCGCGCTTCATCCACGATACTGAACGGCAGCTGGCTCGCAACAGCACCTGCGCCGAACGCGATCCCGGAACGCTTGAGAAAAGTTCGACGATCGACCGTACGGCCGAGCATGCTGGTGACGGGATGGGTCAGGCGGCTGTGCGCGGGGGCAACAGCACCCGTCGCTTTGCGGGTGAGCAGCATGTGCGACCTCCTCAGATCTTGGCGGTGCGGTAGTAGTTGCGGACGTGCTCGGTGAGTTGGTAGCCCTTTTTGGACTCCGTGCCGTCCTGTTTCGAAACCGTATCGATGGGTTTTTTGGCGACGATCGCCGCCGCGGTTGCTGCAGTGCCGACAGTTGCGGCGAGCAGGAATTTCCGGCGCGCAACTTTAGTCTGCGTAGGTTTCATGGACCCTCCTCCTGAAATACGCGAAATGCTCTTTATTAGTGCAGGAATTTACGCTGGAAAACAGGGCGAAGCAAGCAATACAAGGGCGTCGTTCACACAGTACATGCCGTGTCCTTATTCCGCGCCCTGCAGCTCGAAACCGCGTTTCTCGATCGCGAGAAAAGCACGCGCGAGCCGCGCAACCGCCCGATAGAAAGAAGCGTGCGGATTGGAATCTATTGCATCGCAGAAAGACTCCGCGCCGGCGTAGACAAAGTCGGTGAAGAACGCCGCCTGCTCTTCGAGGGGGTGATCACGTTCGATCAGCCAGCGCATGACGTCGCATAGGGCGGAAACGTGGTCTTCGACTTCGAAAACGGCTTCGCGCCGGCCGAGGCCCCACGTGGCGATCAGCTCCCGCAGCGCGAGCAAATGGCGGTCGGGCGAATGCGGTTGTACATAGCCCGAAGTGTAGGGCGTGACGCGCGCTTTGCCGGCGCCGACGAAAAAGTCGTCGTACTCCTGCCGCACGGCATCGGCGTTGGCCTCCCGCGCCGCGTGCTGCAGTGCGCGGAACGCATCCGCGTAGGCCCTAGCGTCGCTGTCCTCACTGCCTTCAGTTTCCTGCGGCAGTGCGGCGGATTCGGGGTCTGGCAAAGGCGCCGCGCTCGCCAACTGCTTCAGCAACGCCTCGTCGGCCGCCGCATAGAACAGGCGCGAAATGAGCGCGTAGCAGTCTGCCCGCGCCCGATCTTCCTCCAGCAGTTCCCGGCTCTCCACTATGTGCGGTCTTTCTCGCCCATGCCTGGAAACTCGAATATCGTGGCGCTGTCGGTGCTTTCCATCATATCCAGCACCCTGCAATCGGCGCACATCTGCAATCGCCGCAACGCGGCCGGACTTCCGAACATGCTGTGGCTTCCTAAGCGCCCGAGCATGTTGTCTATCATCTGCCGCGTGCCGAAGGGTTTGGCGCAGCGCACGCAGTTGAAAGGCTCCGTCTCGTTCAGGACCACGGCGCGTTTCGCCTCGTCGGTGAGGAGCAGGCGGGGCGTCAGCGTGATCGCGTCTTCAGGACAGGTCTTTGCGCACAGGCCGCACTGTACGCAATTGCGCTCGAGGAACTTGAGCTGCGGCGCCTCCTTCGAGTCGACCAGCGCGTTGGCCGGGCATGCGCCCACGCAGGCCATGCACAAGGTGCACGTGGCGCGGTTCACTTCCACCTGGCCATACGGCGCGCCGGATTTGAGCGGTATGGCTTGTGGGCGCAGCGGCGCGTGCCGCGCAAGATGGTCCAGGACGAAATCGAGCGTGCGCCGCTTTTCGCTGGACAAATTGAACGTCGCGGCCGGCACGGCATCGCAGCGTTCGAGCGACCACACGCGTGTCTCCAGAGTCGCCGCGTCGGCAGCCTCGACTCTACTCAGTCGTGATCCCGCAAGCCCAAGGCCTTCCAGTATCGTGCCGGCGAATTGAAGCTCGCGCTCGGTCGCGGCGCGATATTCGGGCGCTTCGCTGCCCGCCGAAAGGATCACGACCTGCCCTGCCCCGAGCGCAAGCGCGCCCAGCAGGACATCGGGTCCGAGTGCCGCGATATGCAGGACTTCGATGGGGATAACGTGCGCAGGCAAGCCGCGTCCACGTCGCCCCAGGCGCCCGATTAGCTCTCTGCCATCGGTCGTGTTGTGGAAGAGCAGGCAGGGCGTCAGGCCGCCGGCGTTGCGGTATGCCGCGAGTGCGGCGCGCATGCGCGTTCCCACGTCGGCGACCCGCGGATACGCGTAGGTCATCGCACCGGTCGGACATACGGTCGCGCACCCGCCGCAACCCATGCACAGGTGCGGATCGATGCTGACCCGATTATTTCCCGTGTCCGCTGTGATGGCGGCCGCAGAGCAGACGTCGATGCATTTCGTGCAGCCCACGATCCCGGACCGGCTGTGTGCGCAAATGCGTTCGTTGTACGAAAAAAAGCGCGGCTTCTCGAATTCACCGACCAGGCCTGCGAGCTGTGAGGCCGCGAGCGCCTGCTCGAGCGGATCGCGCCCCGGCGCAAAATAACCTTGTGGCGGCTGGCTCATACGCAGGACGGGCTCGGCGGACAAATCGAGGACGAGATCGTAGGTGTCCCCTCTCGCTTTTTCAGTGCGGTCGAAGTCGATCGCCCTCAGTTCGCCACAGGCCGCAACGCACTTGCGATGCGCGCTGCAGCGCTCGAGATCGACCTGATAGGTATAGTCGATCGCCTGCTCGGGACACGCTTTCACGCACGCCCCGCAGCGCGTGCACAGATCGAGATCGATCGGATTGGCCTGCTGCCACGCGACCTCGAACGCGCCGAGGTGTCCCCGTATGGTCACGTTGCCGCCTGAATACACCGGAAAGCGGCGCTCGAGCGGCAGCTCGTCGGTCGGCGCACGATCGGTGATCAGAACGTTGACCGTCAATTCCGCAGCGAGACGCCCGGCCCAGTCGAGTGCAGCGGCAGCCGGCCCGATAACGAGGAGTTGCCCGGCCGAGCGGTACGGCACGATTGCGACGGGCTCGGGCTGCGGCGCACCGGCAAGCGCGAGCAATGCTGCCATTTTGGGTGCGCTGCGCGCCCCTTCCGCGGACCAGCCCGCCGTCTCGCGGATATTGACGAAGCGCACCTGTCCGCTCGCCTCCAGGGTCGTGCCGAGCTCGGTAAAAAGCGGCGCTTCCTGAGTGCACGCGACCAGAACGTCATCGCCCGATTTGACGGCGGCCTCGTAGCTCGACACCTCTTTGCGGCAGAGCTCGGTCGCTACCGCCGGCACCGCTTCGAGCTTCAATGCCGCGGCGATCGACTTGGCGTCGATCGACATAGTGCGATTGCAATTGCACAGCAGAGTCTTACAGGGACCGCTCGTCATGTTTGCTTTAGGCGGGCTTCCGGGCTCGCGATCGCGTCCCGTACGGAGGTGATATCAGGCGGTACTTCATTGCCCGATCGCGGCATGGCGGCAATCGCGGGCGTTTCGCCGAGCGGCGCGTCATTTCCCTCGTTTTTTTCCGCGTGCGCCGCGGCAACATTCGGCGCAGCTCCTTGCGCATCAGCAGTTAGCGCGGCTTCTTGTGCTTCATCGTCCGGCGCAGGCTCATCTTCCTTGCCCTTTGCCCAGTCGAGGATGCGTTGCGCCTGCTTCATGCCCGCGAGCATCGCGGCCGGTATGGGCTCGGTCTTGGAATAGTCGTCGATATACGTGTCCAGACCGTCCATCACGTTGAAGTGCGGGTCGGCAAAGAGCTTGCGCAGCGCTGCGCGCCGCACATCTTCGTGCACTTTCGGATGGAAAAACCCGCGAAAATCAGAGTCGAGCGTCAGCGTGTCGAGCGCGGGAAGCTCCGGAGCGGGCTCTTCGTCGCGCGCTTCAGGCGCTGCCGGCACCGGGGTTGCCACTGGCGCCTCACGCGCCTCCTTCTTCAGCCGCGACCAGCGACTCAGGAACGGATCGCGCGGTTCTTTCTGCTCAGGGTCCATTACTCGACGCGGCCCATGCGGCCTTTGTCTTTGTTACTGGCATAGCGCTTCGCTTTGCGAGGCTCCGGCCGGTAATGCGCCTCGACGAATTCCGCCATCCATGGCAACAAATCATTGGGAATCGCAACGCCATCGACCTGCTCGCCGCTGTCGGCCCAACGCGTGCCTTCACCATAACTGACGGTGATCATCTCGGGCCGTGCAACTTCGTCGACGAACCGCCACAGCACGAAGACTTTCGGTTCGGGCGAAGTCAGGTTGAGGTAATAGCCTTCGGCCTCGTCGCGCTGGAGCCGCAGGCGATATCCAGGAAAAAGAATCTGAGTCAGACCTTCGCGCTCGACAATGGTTTTCGGCGGGCTTCCCGCAGGACTTGCGTCCTGCACGACACCTTTCGTTTCCCACTTTTCGCTGAGCCACCGATTGTTCAGTGCGGTGCGCTCCATGATCACGGCGAGGGCGTGCGACCGGTTCGGCGTAGCGGAATCATCCATGGTTGCCATTGTGCGCCAGGCGTCTTGCGGATTCAACCGCCGGACCCGCGCAAATACCTGATTTTAAATAGGGTCATTGCTTGCGCGGCAAGCGCGCCGACTGCGATAATTCGCCTCCCATGAGCTCCACCGTTACAGCCTTGCGCACCGACTCCGCGCCCGACGCGGCTTTGCGCGATGCGATGGGCCGGCCGCTGCGCGACCTGCGCATCTCGATTACCGACCGCTGCAACTTCCGGTGTGTGTACTGCATGCCGAAGGAAGTGTTCGGGCGGGATTACGCGTTCCTCGAGCGCAGCGCTTTGCTCACTTTCGAAGAAATTGCGCGGCTCGCCCGCATTTTTCAGAAGCTGGGCATCGCCAAGATTCGTCTGACCGGAGGCGAGCCTCTGATTCGCCGTAACGTCGAGCAATTGATCGCGATGCTCTCCAGCATACCGGACCTCGATCTCACCCTCACGACGAACGGCTCGACACTCGCCCGAAAAGCGCAAGCGCTTGCAGCGGCGGGACTCAAACGCATCACGGTCAGTCTCGATGCGTTGGACGACGCGACGTTCATGCGCATGAACGACGTGGATTTTCCGGTGCAGAAAGTGCTCGACGGCATCGAGGCGGCAGCCGCGGCGGGGCTGGGGCCGGTCAAAGTGAACATGGTCGTCAAGCGCGGCATGAACGAGTCGAGCATCGTTCCGATGGCGCGCTATTTCCGCGAGCGCGGTCACATCCTGCGCTTCATCGAATACATGGATGTCGGCGCGACCAACGGTTGGCGGCTGGACGACGTCGTGAGCGCGCGCGAGATCGTCGAAATGATCGACCGCGAGATGCCGCTCGAGCCGGCTGAAGCCCATTACCGCGGAGAAGTCGCGGAACGCTGGCGCTACCGCGATGGCCGTGGCGAGATCGGCGTCATCGCATCGGTGACGCAGGCTTTCTGCCGCGATTGCACACGCGCGCGCATTTCGACCGAAGGCCAGCTCTATACGTGTCTCTTCGCTACTTCCGGACACGATCTGCGCTCGCTGCTGCGCCAGGGCGCGAGCGACGCCGACATCGAGAGCGCCGTGCGCGCGATCTGGACGCGGCGCAGCGACCGCTATTCCGAAGTGCGTACCGCGCAAACGGTCGGACTGAAAAAAATCGAAATGTCGTATATCGGCGGCTGATGCCGAAAGGTGTGAACAAACCCAAGCTGTCCTCCGCCTCTCGCCCTCTCACTTTCGAGGTCGAAGCGCTCAACGAGCGCGGTGAAGTGCTGCCCACGCCCATCGCGGGCGAGCATCCCCTCACACTGTACGTGGACAAGCGCGAAATCGTGACGCTGATGACGCTCGGACAGGCACCCGAGGCACTGGCAATCGGGTACCTGCGCAATCAGCGGCTCGTCGGATCGATAGAGGACATCGCGGCAGTGCAGGTCGATTGGGAAACCGACGCCGTGGCCGTCACCACGCGCACACCCATCGCCGGACTCGACGCGCGCATGGAAAAGCGCACCGTGACGACCGGCTGCGGCCAGGGCACGGTATTCGGCGATCTCATGGACGATATAGAAAATATCCGGCTGCGGAACGACGTCGAGCTCGCCGAAGACACGCTCTACGCCCTGCTCGATGCCGTGCGTCGCCACGAGACGATCTACAAGAGCGCCGGGGCCGTCCACGGCTGCGCGCTCGCCGCGGGCTCTGACATCCTCTATTTTGTCGAAGACGTCGGCCGTCACAACGCAGTGGACGCCATCGCGGGACAGATGTGGCTCGATGACGTCGACGGCTCGGACAAGATTTTCTACACGACCGGCCGCCTCACTTCCGAGATGGTCATCAAGACCGCGCAGATGGGCATCCCTTTTCTCGTCTCGCGTTCCGGTCTCACCAAGATGGGCTACGACATCGCGGTGCGGGTCGGCATGACGATGATCGGCCGTGCGGTGAACAAACACTATCTGCTGTTCACGGGCAGGGAGCGTTTCGTAAAAGCGCTCAGTCCGACGATGCTCGCCTGAACGCACGATTCTCGTGCAGCCCCGGATGAACAGCGATGGGCGCCGGCCGCGGCCGGCCGTGACCGGTATCGTGCTTGCCGGGGGTCAGGGGCGCCGCATGGGCGGCGTCGATAAAGGACTCAAGCTTCTGGGCGGCAAACCGATGGCGCAGTGGGCCATCGAGCGTCTCGCGCCGCAGGTCGACGAGATCCTCATCAACGCGAATCAGAATCTCGACGAGTACCGCGCATTCGGCCACGCGGTAATTCCGGACGCCATCGGCGGATTTGCAGGGCCTCTCGCGGGCTTACATCGCGGTCTCACCGAAGCACGACACGATCTCGTTGCGACGGTGCCGTGCGATTCTCCGTTTCTGCCCCCGGATCTCGTCGCGCGGCTGCTCGGCGCACTCGAGGCGCACAACGCCGAGCTCGCGGTAGCGCGCACCGGCGATCAGCCGCATCCCGTTTTTTGTCTCTGTCGCAGGAGCGTGCTGCCGGGGCTCAACGCTTTCCTCGAGCAGGGCGGCCGCAAGATCGACGCGTGGTATGCGGCGCTGAAAGTCGTCGAGGTCGCGTTCGACGACGAGCCTGACGCATTCAGCAACATCAACACCGAAGCGGAGCTGCGGCTGGCGCAGCAGCTACCCGACGGCACTGGACAGTAACCCTGCCCTAACTTGCTATTCGAGCGGCCTCGGCGAGGGCGCCGTATAGGCCGACCTGCTGGTTCAGCACGACATGGACCGGGATACCCTGCAACAATTGCTGAAAGCGGCCCTTGGCGGCGAAAGCGCGAATGAAGGCGCCATCGCGGAGCTTCGCTGCAATCTTGGGCGCAATGCCGCCGGCGATGTAGACGCCGCCGTGCGCGAGTGTCGTCAGCGCCATGCTGCCTGCAAACGAACCATAGGCGGCGACGAACAGATCGAGCGCCTGCACCGCCAGCGCGTCACGATGCGCGAGGGCGAACTCGCTGATCGCTTCGGAAGGATCGCCGCGGCTCATCGCCTCGACGAGCGCCGCCTCCGGACGCGTCCCGCTTGATTCCGCTAGAAAGGAAAGGATGCGCGGCAAACCCGGGCCCGAGAGCACGCGCTCGCTCGAGACGTGGGCGAACTCGCGGCGCAAATGTACGAGGAGCTCATCCTGCACGGCGCCCGCCGGGGCAAAATCGGAGTGACCGCCCTCTGACGGATGAACGTGATAGCGGCCTTCGCTCCACGTGAGCCAGCCGACGCCGAGTCCGGTACCGGCGCCGATCACTACGCGGTCTGCGCGCTCCACGGGCGCACCTTGCTGAAGGGTCAGTAGATCGTCGCGGCTGAGCTGCTCGATCCCCAATCCTGCCGCGGCGAAGTCGTTGATCACGCACACCTGCGGTATTGCGCAGGCTTTGGCGAAAGCAGTCTCGTCGATCTGCCAGCCGAGATTGGTGAGTCGCGCGCGGCCTTCTTCGACGGGGCCGGCTACGGCAAAACACGCCGCGTCGATGCGCTCGGCGTAAGGCGCGATTTGTGCGTCGCTTACGAACGCCTGTACGACGTGTTCGAGTGCTGCGTATTGGCGGCTCGGATAGACCTCGCGCTTGATGAAGGTCGGGCTGCCGCCGTCGAATTGTGCGAGCGCGAGCTTCGCGTTCGTGCCGCCGATATCACCGGCCAGCACGACCCGCGGCAAGCTCACGCAGACTCCAGCTCGAGGGGGGCGCCGGCTGCGCCGTGCAGTATCGCTTCCGGCGCAGCAATGAAATAGCCCTGCGCGCAATCGATATTGAGCGCCTTGATTTTCTCGAGCGTCTCCGCGTCTTCCACTTCTTCGGCCACCGTCTGCATGCCGAGTATGTGGCTGATGCGATTGATCGCGTCGACGATGGCGTAGTCCATGGGGTCGGTCGCCATGTCTTTCACGAACATGCCCGCGATCTTTAGCACGTCGACGGGAAGATATTTGAGGTACGCGAACGACGACATGCCGGTGCCGAAATCGTCGAGCGCAAAACGGCACCCCATGCCTTTCAGCTCCTGCATGAGCTCTGCGGCGGCTGTGAGATTCGAGATCGCCGTCGTTTCGGTGATCTCGAAGCAGAGCAGGCCCGCCGGCAGCTGGTAGCGCCTGAGAAGCGTGCGCAAAAAGTCCGGAAGACTCTTGTCGTTGATGCTCGCACCCGAGAGATTCACCGAGTAGTAGCCGCGCGTGGCAGGATCACGCGTTATGGCACCGGCTGCCCATTGCGTGTGCAGATACTCGATGAGCGAGCTGATCACCCAGCGCTCGATCGACGTGAGCAGGTTGTAGCGCTCCGCTGCGGGCATGAAACCGGTCGGCGGCACGAGATTCCCCGCCTTGTCGATCATGCGCACGAGCACTTCGTAATTCGGCTGCTGCGGGCCGGGCGCAAGAGGCTCGATGCGCTGGCGGTAGAGCCGGAACTGCCCGAGCTCGAAAGCCTGATTGATCTGCGACACGACCTGCAGCTCGCCGTGCTTGCCGCTCATGTCACCGTCTTCGGGGCGATACACCTGCACGCGGTCGCGCCCCTTGTTTTTGGCTTCATAGCAGCACGCGTCCGCCACACTCAGCACGCGGCTCACATCGCCGCTACCGGCCGCGATCGGCACGAGCCCGATGCTGACACCCACGCTGAACGTCTTGTCTTCCCATACGAACCGGAACTCGCGCACCGTCTCGCGCATTGCGTTTGCGATTCGCATCGCCTGATCGAAGGGGCAGGTCTCGAGCAGCGCACCGAACTCGTCTCCGCCGAGCCGTGCCAGCGTGTCGCTGCCGCGCATGCGCGCGAGCATGATCGAGGTCAGCTGGCGCAGAAGCTCGTCGCCGGCGGTGTGGCCGCACGTGTCGTTGACCGCCTTGAAATTGTCGAGGTCCATGAACATGAGCGCATGCTCGCGGCTCTGCGTGTGCGCGGTGTCGATCAACTCTGTCAGCCGCCGTTCGAATTCGCGGCGATTCACGAGGCCTGTCAGCGCATCGTGGCTTGCCTGCCACAAGAGTTGCTGCGCCATTGCGCGGATCTGGCTGATATCGTGGAACACGACGATCATCCCGAGCGCGCGGCCTTCGCGGTTCCGAATCGGCGCGTGCGAATAGCGTATGGGGCACTCGCGGCCGTTGCGGTCGACGAGGCGCACCGAGACGGCGGCGACGTCTTCGCTGGTCGCGCGCAGCGACTGCTGCGAAAGCGCATCGAGGTCTTTCCCGGTACGCTCGTCGATCACGCGGAAGATCTCGCCGAGCAGACGTCCGCGCGCGTCGTTGCTCGTCCATCCGGTGTACTGCTCCGCCACCGGGTTCAGGTATTCGACCTTGGCATTCGCGTCCGTGGTAATCACGCCATCGCCGATCGAATGCAGCGTGACCTGCGCCAGTTCTTTCTCGAGTTGCAATGCAGACTCGGTGCGCTTGACTCGACGCGTGACGAGCATGGCAACCAGCGTCGCGCCGAGCAGCACCAGCGTACCTGCAACCGCGATCAATATGAGGGCGTTGCGCGTGGCGTCACGCGCCTCCGCGAGCGCCTTCGTGGTCGCAATCCGGCTCTTCTCCAGCATCTCGTACAGCGATTGCTGAAACGCTTCCTGGGCGGCCACTGCCTGGGCGTTGAAGAGGCTCCGCGCCGTCGCCGAGTCGCCCTGGAAGAGAAGCTCGACGACGTGATCGCGCAGCTCGCGTGCGCGCGTCGCCGCCGCCTCGAGGCGGTCCAGCCCCTCGCGGTCCTGCGCCGTCGCTGGCATCCCGCGCAGCTTCTTCAATGCGTCAGCGAGCTCCTGGCCGAGCAGCGCATAGCGCTCCGAGGCGCGGGTGCGTTCGGCGATGTCGCTTTCCGAGAACAGCTGATTGACGAGCTGCGATCGCTCGCGCGTGAGCCGCACCAGCGTAAACATGAGCGCGGTTTTCACATCCTGCTCGTAAATCGTCGCCTCCAGCCGGCGGTTCACGTCGTCGGTGCGGACGATGCCCGCGATGCTGACTGCCAACAATAGGGCGAGCAGCACACTGAACGCGATGAACAGTGCGGAGCGCGAGGAGAGCGGACCTTTCATGCCGAGGCTGTCGCCCGCGCAGCAGCTTCTCGCCGGGGGAGCCTCGCAGCCGGGTCCTGGCGATAGAACTGCATGAGCTGCTTGTAAACGTCCGGATAGGTGCGCACGACACTCAGAGGCGACTCGAAAAACGCTTCGCTCAGGACCGCGAAAAATTCCGCCGGGTTTTCGGCGCCGTACTCGTCGATTTCGAGGTTGTTGCCGCTGTCCGTTTCGCGGCAGAAATGGTCATACGCAGCCGTGAGCGCGGCAGACCAGCGTTCCCGGCTCATATCGGCGTGCAGCGGCGGAAAACCATTCGCCTCGCCGTTCAGCATGTCGAGCTTGTGTGCGAACTCGTGGATCACGACGTTGTAGATCGGGCCGCGCCCGCTGGCTTCCGCGTCGGCCCATGACAGGATGACCGGCCCGCGCGCCCATGATTCGCCGCTCATCGGCTCGGCGACCTGATGCGTCACGCCGGCTTCATCGACGTACTCGTACTCCGCCACGAACTCATCCGGATAGACGATCACTTCCACCCAGCCCCGGTAATAGTCGAGGCCCAGATTGAGTATGAGGATGCAGGCCTGAACCGCGATGGCGACCCGCGCCTCATCAGGCACGGCCAGGCCCCCGGCGCCGTGGATTTGCTTCTCGTGCAGGAAGAGTATCGTGAGCTCACGCAGGCGCGCGAGCTCTTCATCCGAAAGTGCGCGTATGAAGGGATAGCGCGCTCCGATTCTCTGCCACAACACCGGATCCAGCATACCTTGCTCGAGTATCCGCGCCCGGCGCCAGCGGCTGAACCATCCCACGCTTTCCGTACCTCTCAGCACCCGGGCGGCGCGCTCACGCCTTGTTTTCGTCGCGCAGCTCAACGACCCTCAAGGGTGGCCCGTGCTCGCCTTCGGTAAGCTCCACGCCTTCGATCTGCGCGAAGCGCTGTGAAATCTTGCTGCTCGTCAGCTGCACCCTTTCCACGTCTTCATGCGCCTGTTTGATGTGTCGCGCCAGGTCGCGCATGCGCTCGTCGAACCGGTTGAACTCGATGGCGAGCCGCGCCAGGCATTCCTTGATGACGTGCACCTGACGCCGCGTCTCCACGTCTTTCAGGACCGCGCGCGCCGTGTTGAGCACGGCCATGAGAGTCGTGGGCGAGACGATCCACACGCGGTGCGCCATTGCATACTCGACGACTTCTGCATGATGGGCATGGATTTCGGCGAACACCGCTTCCGCCGGGACGAACATCACCGCGCCGTCCGAAGTTTCTCCGGCAATGATGTACTTGCCGGCGATCGCGTCGATGTGGCGCCTCAAGTCCAGCCGGAATTGCCTCTGCGCCCCCGCGCGTTCGAGCTCGACTGTATCGGGGGCGAACATGCGATGGTAGTTTTCGAGCGGGAACTTCGAATCGACCGCGACTTTACCGGTGGGCGCAGGCAGCTGCAGCACGCAGTCGGCGCGCGCGCCGTTGGACAGCGTGCACTGCATTTCGTACGCGCTCGCCGGCAGCACGTTGCGCACCAGGCCTTCGAGCTGCACCTCGCCGAACGCGCCGCGCGCCCGCTTGTCTCCGAGCAGCTCCTGCAGGCTCACGACACTGCCGGTCAGACTTTCGATCTTTTTCTGCGCTTCGTCGATCGTCGCGAGACGGGCCATCACGCTCACGAACGTCTCATTCGTCTTCCGGAACCCTTCGTCCAGACGCTCGTTCACCTTGCCCGAAATCTCGCCCAGCCGCTCGTCGATGCGGCTATTGAGCGTCTGCGTCGTTTCGCTCAGACGCGCCGCCATCGCCTCCCGGTACTCGTGCATGCTTTCCGAAAGCGAAAGCTTGAGCGCATGCAGCGTATCGCGGGTTTGCTTGAGCTCGTCCCCGACGGCACCGCGCAGGCGCTCGGCGGATTCGGTCAGGTGGCCGCCCAGCCGGTCGCCCTGCTGCGTCAGGCCGTTGTGAAGATCGAGAAGCATGCCGCGATGCTTCTGCTCGAGGGCTTCCGAAAGCCGCCCCGAGAGCTCGCGCACTTCGCGCGCATGCGCGGCGCTGCGGACGAGCACCAGCGCAAGCAGCGCCAATGCAATCAGCGCCAGAACCGAAATCACGACTTCGAACATGCGCGAGTATACCTTGGAGCGGCCGCGCGGGTGCCTGCGGCGTCAGGACAACTCGCGCAACGTTTTGAGCGGCGCCACCCTGAGAACGCTGCGCGTACCGGCGTACCCGGCGGCAGCGATTCCGGCCGCACCGGCGAGCGTCCCAACGAGCCACACCTCGCCGCTGAACGTGTACGGCAGGTTGAGTATGCGTGTCGCGATCACAAACCCGAGCGCGGTGGCGCCGGCAGCCGCGAGCAATCCTGCAAGCGCGCCGAGCACTGCAAACTCGGCCACGATCGCGCGGCGCAGCTGACCGCGGCTCGCGCCGAGGGTGCGCATGATGCTCGCCTCGTACAAGCGCTCGTCCTGCGTGCTGCCGATCGCGGCATAGAGCACCATTACGCCGGCAAGCAGCGTGAATAGAAAAATGAACTCCACGGCCTGGGCGACCTGGTCCATCATTTTCTGGACCTGGCCCATCACCTGCGCGACGTCGATCAGCAGAAAGTTCGGAAACTCGCGCACGAGGGAGGCGAGCAGCGCCGCGTTCCCCGGCGGGAGATAGAAGCTCGTCACGAAGGTCGCAGGATATTGCTCGAGCACGCCGGGGGGTGCTACCACGAAGAAGTTCACGTTGAACGTGTCCCAATCGACTTTGCGCAAGCTCGTCACACGCGCGCTGACCGGCGTGCCTGCCACGTCGAAAGTCAGCACATCGTTCACGTGCATGCCCAGCGTTTCCGCAATGCCGTCTTCGACCGAAAACTGCGGGGCGGGATGCGGCCCGCTCCACCATTGCCCCGCCGCCAGCCGATTGTCGCTCTGCATGCGCTCGGCCCACGACAGGTTGAACTCGCGATCGACGAGCCGCCGCGCGCGCTCGTCGGCGTAGGTGGCCGAAGAGACACGCCGGTCGTTGATCTGAACGAGGCGGGCGCGAACCATGGGGTACAGCGGGGGCTGCCGGACTGCGTGCTTCTCGAAAAATTGCCTGAGCAACGGCACCTGCTCCGGCTGGACATTGACGATGAAACGGTTAGGCGCATCCGGCGGCAGGCTCGTCTGCCACGCGCTCAGCAGGTCGTGACGCACGAGAGTGAGGACGAGCAGCGCCATCATGCCGATGCCCAGCGCAATCACTTGCAGCACGCTGCCGAGAACGCGGCGCCGCAGATTCGCGATCCCGTAACGCCAGGTCACGCCCTGCGTGCGCAAAGCCCCTGCCGCGTTGAGCAGCAGCCACGTCAGCACGGCGGCCACCACCATCGCAGCCGTAAAGCCGCCGATCACCATGGCGCCGAGCTTCAGATCATGCGCTTTCCAGAAGATCATCGCGGCGATCACCGCGTAACCTGCGGCATACGTCAGCAGCGCGCTCCCGCCGGGCACGCCGAGGTCCCGGCGTAAAACGCGCAGCGTGGGAACGCGCCCCAGCGCGGTTAACGGCGGCAGCGCGAAGCCGAGCAGCAGTGCAAGGCCGGTCGCGATTCCGTGCAATGCCGGAAGAGCGCCGGGCGCGGGCAGCTTCACGGCGACGAGACTGCCGAGCCACCGGGCAAGCAAAGCCTGCGCGCCTATACCCACTGCGCAGCCGATGACGCTCGCGACGATGCCGAGCAGCGCAAAGTGTGTGACATAGAGGCGCAGGACCAGCCCGTCGCTCGCGCCCAGGCAGCGCATCATCGCGCACGCGTCGAGGTGGCGCTGCAGGAAGCGCCGCGCCGAAAGCCCGATCGCGACGGCCGCGAGCACGACGCTCACCAGCGCCGCGAGACTCAGAAATTTCTCGGCGCGATCGAGTGCCGAGCGAATTTCAGGCCGCGCATCGCGGATGCCTTCGACACGCTGCCCCGGCTTGAGCTTCTGCAATGCCCAGGCACGGTAAGCATCGACGCCCTGTGGGGAGCCCGCGACCTGCAGCCGATAACCGACCCGGCTGCCGGGCTGGATGAGATCGGTCGCCTCGATATCGGCTTCGTTGATGATGATGCGGGGACCGCTGTTCAGGAAACCGATCGAGGTGTCGGGCTCGTGGGTCAGCACGGCCGGCACGCGAAAAGCGAGGCGGCCGAGCTCGAAGCGATCTCCCGTCGTCAATCCGAGCTGAGCGAACAAACGCTCGTCGACCCAGGCGGTTCCCCGCTCGGGAATAGTCGTGGCACGCCGGTCGGCGCCGTACAGCGCGTCGGCCAGCCGCAGCTCCCCGCGCAGCGGATAGCCGCTGCCGACCGCTTTGACGCTGGCGAGCACGTTGCGCTCCCCGCGAATCGCCATGCTCGGAAAGCGCATGACGCGCGTCACAGCGAGTCCGCGCGCGCGTGCTTCCGCTTCGAGCTCGGGCCCGACCGGCCTGTCGCTCACGATGACGAGATCGGCCCCGAGCAACTGGTTGGCCTGACGGCCGAGCGCCTGATGCACGCGATCGGTAAAGAAACCGACCGTAGTCACGCTGGCCACGGCGATTACGATCGCTGTCGCTATCAGAGCGAGCTCGCCCGCGCGCTGATCGCGCCGGAGCAGACGCACGGCCAGCGCGAGCTCTCGGAAAAAGCTCATTCGGCCGGCGCTTTTCACCTCACGCCCCGGCATCGGGCACGAGCTCGCCGGCGGCGAGCCGCAGCATCCGGTCGCAGCGCTGCGAGAGCGCCTCATCGTGCGTCACCAGCAGCAGTGTCGTGCGCCTCTCGCGATTCAGTTCGAACATGAGATCGATGACCTGGCTGCCGGTCGCGGCGTCGAGATTGCCGGTCGGCTCGTCTGCAAGCAGCAGCGCCGGCTGAGTGACGAACGCGCGCGCGATGGCGACACGCTGCTGCTCCCCGCCGGAGAGTTGTTTGGGATAATGCCCGAGCCGCTCCGCAAGACCGACGCGTTCGAGCATGCCGAGCGCGGCAGCGCGCGCGCCGCGGCTGCCGGCGAGCTCGAGCGGCAGCATCACGTTTTCGAGCGCGGTCATCGCCGGCAGGAGCTGAAACGACTGGAAAACGAAGCCAATCATGCGCCCGCGTAATGCAGCGCGTCCGTCTTCGTCGAGCGCGAAGAGATCGTGGCCGTCGATTTGAATGCGGCCCGCGCTCGGCGTATCGAGCCCCGCCAGCAGCCCAAGCAGTGTCGATTTGCCCGAGCCCGACACCCCGACGATCGCAACCGCCTCGCCCGCGCGCACCTCGAAACTAATATCGCGCAGGATGGTCAATCCCGTGCTGCCGTTGGGTACTGTCTTGCCCACGGCGGCAGCGCGAATTATTTTGTCATTGGAATCGTCGATCATGCTTTCACGCCTGCTTCTGCTTCTCGCTCTCCTCTGCGCGCCCGCCGCCGCGTCGGCCGGCACGATACTCGTTTTCGGAGACAGCCTCTCGGCCGGCTACGGACTGGCGCAGGACAACAGCTGGGTCGCTTTGCTCGAGAAGCGCCTGCGCGACGACGGCTTCAGTTACAAGGTGGCGAACGCGAGCATCAGCGGTGAAACGACGGCCGGCGGCGCGAACAGGATCACGGGCGCGCTGCAGGCGCATCGGCCGGACATCGTCGTGATCGAGCTCGGCGCCAACGACGGCCTGCGCGGGCAGAGCGTCGATATCATGAAGCGCAATCTGGAATCGATCATCGATGCGAGCCGCCGTGCGAAAGCCGACGTGCTGCTGGTCGGCATGCGTCTGCCACCCAATTACGGCCCGGCCTATACGGAAAAGTTCCGGCAGGCCTATAGCGAGCTCGCGCGCTCGAAGAAGACCGCTTTCGTGCCGTTCCTTTTCGAAGGCTTTGGGGACGATCTGCGTTTCTTTCAGTCCGACCGCGTCCACCCTACGGCTGAAGCACAGGCGCTCATGCTCGATACGGTGTGGAAAGGTTTGAAGGCGCTGCTGCGACGGTAGGCTTGCAGACAGCGGCGCAACGCGCGGCCGCAGCGCTTTTCGCGCAAGACTAGACGACTGCAATACCCGGCGTGCCCGGCAGCAATTCACCGATCACACGCGCGTGCCCGAACCCGCCTTTTTCGAACACTTCGAGTACAGCGCGTGCCGCTGCGGCTTCGCATGCGACAAGAAGGCCTCCGCTCGTCTGCGGATCGGTCAGCATTTTACGGTGCCACTCCGGCGCATCTTCGTTCAGGCTCACCGACTCCGCGCAGCTCGACCAGTTGCGGTCCGATGCACCGGTTACGTAGCCTTGCTCGGCAAGATGTCGCGCGGCAGACAGCACGGGTATGTCGTCGAAACGCAGCCTGGCGCAAACACCCGAGCCGCGACAGATCTCCATCAGATGTCCGATGAGGCCGAAGCCGGTGACGTCGGTCATCGCGTGCACGCCCGGCATTTGCGCCAGCTCGGGTCCGGGCGTATTGAGCTGCGTCGCGCTTTCGATCATCTGCTCGTAGGCCTTCGTCCTGAGCTCCCCTTTCTTGAGCGCGGCGCTCATGATGCCGATGCCAAGGGCCTTACCGAGCACCAGCACGTCCCCGGGCCGCGCGCGATCGTTGCGCGCAACGCGGTCCGGATGCACGAGACCCAGCGCGACGAGACCGTACAGAGGCTCCGGAGAATCGATCGAATGGCCGCCGGCAATCGGTATACCGGCCGCAGCGCATACCGCCTGGCCGCCGGCCAGGATTTGCTGGATTGCCTGTATCGGCACTTTGCCCACCGGCATGCCAAGCAGCGCGAGCGCCATGAAAGGCGTGCCGCCCATCGCATAAACGTCGGATATCGCGTTCGTCGCAGCGATGCGTCCGAAGTCGTACGGATCGTCGACGATCGGCATGAAAAAATCGGTCGTGGCAACGAGCGCCTGCGTCTCGTTGAGCCGATACACCGCAGCGTCATCGCAAGAGTCGGTGCCGACGAGCAGATTCTTGAAAGCGCTCGTCGCCGGCGCTTTCGCAAGAATTTCGCTCAGCAACGCTGGCGTGAGCTTGCAGCCTCAGCCGCCGCCGTGTGAGAGCTGTGTGAGGCGGATGGGCGCGGCTTCGATCGGTTGATTCATTATCGTAAACTACAACTCATGTCGCAGAAAAAAGACGCGCACGCATCACGAGAGCGCGCGCGAGCCCCACTCCTGGCCACCGTAGCACAACTCCCCGAGTTTGACGAGGCGATCGACGTCCGCTCCGAAGGCGAGTACGGCGAAGATCATATTCCGGGCGCACTGAATTGCCCGGTCCTCGGCAACAGCGAGCGCGCGCTCGTGGGCACCGTCTACAAGCAGACTTCGTCGTTCGAGGCGAAAAAAATCGGTGCGGCCCTCGTGAGCGCGAATATCGCGCGCCATTTGCGAGAGCGTTTCCACGATCGTCCGCGCGATTGGCGTCCGCTCGTCTACTGCTGGCGCGGCGGTGGACGCAGCGCCTCCTTTGCGCACGTGCTTGCGCAGATCGGCTGGCGGGTTGGGCTCCTCGAAGGCGGCTACAAAGCCTATCGTCGCGCCGTCGTCGCCGACCTCGAGACGCTGCCCTCGCGTATCAGCTGGCGCGTCGTGTGCGGCATGACCGGGAGCGGCAAAAGCCGCCTGCTGCGCGCGCTCTCGGCCAAAGGCGCGCAAGTGCTCGATCTCGAGGCGTTGGCGGCACACCGCGGATCGGTGCTCGGCAATGTGCCGGACGAGCCGCAACCGCCGCAGAAAATGTTCGACAGTCTCGTCTGGAACGCGCTCAACCAATTCGATCCCGCGCGACCGGTCTTCGTCGAAGCGGAAAGCAGAAAAATCGGGCGGCTTCGGGTGCCGGACGCGCTGATCGACGCAATGTGGGGAAGCGCGTGCATCGTTCTGGAAGCGCCGGTTGCCGTACGCGTGGAGCTGCTGAAGGAGGAGTACGTGCACTTTCTGAGCAAGCCGGAGCTCTTCGCCTCGCAACTCCAGTGCCTCGCTCCGCTGCACGGCCACGAAAGGATCAGGCGCTGGCAAAGCATGGCACCGTATGCGGCAACGAACACGCTCGTCGAGGAGCTTCTCGTGCAGCATTACGATCCTGCTTACACGCGTTCGATGGAGAGACATTATCCGCAGCTCGAGGAGGCTCCGCGCCATGCGCTGACCGAAGCGAGCGACACCGGATTCGAAGCGCTTGCGGCAGCGCTCGCAGGGGAAACGCGTGGAGGCGCGAGTTGAGATTCGCGTTGGTGGTATTGCACCCGGTGCGAGTTTCGGTCAACATTGTTGAACGAAGATGCTAGATCAACCTGCGCCGCACCTCGAGCTTGCCTCCACGGGAGCCAAGACCTTCCGCCTCGCGGACGCAAAAGGCCGCACCGTCGTCCTCTACTTCTATCCGAAAGACAATACGCCCGGCTGCACGACGGAAGGCCAGCAGTTTCGCGATCTCTACCCGGAGTTCCAGAAGTTGAATTGCGACGTCTACGGCATATCGCGCGACAGTATGAAATCGCACGAAAGCTTCAGGACCAAGATGAGCTTTCCGTTCGATCTGCTTTCCGATGCCGACGAAACGGCCTGCAAGCTGTTCGACGTGATCAAGATGAAGAACATGTATGGCAAGAAAGTGCGCGGCATCGAACGCAGCACTTTTGTCATCGACGACCGCGGCGTCGTTCGCCGGGAATGGCGGGGAGTCAAAGTACCCGGACACGTGGAGGAGGTGCTCGAATTCGTAAAAACACTGACCTAAAGCGCTCAGCGTTCAGGATTCAGTGGCTAGAGACGGCAGGCGCCAGATCACTCTGACCACTGAACAGTGAACACTGAACGCAAAATTTGCCGGGAGGTCCATGATTCAGCGCAAGCCTGCATCGAACGTCGCCCGTTTCCCCTCCACCTCCACCAAGCTTTTCGTAATCGATACCAATGTTCTGATGCACGATCCCACGTGCCTCTTCAGGTTCGAAGAGCACGACGTGTACATCCCCATGGCCATACTCGAAGAGCTCGACAACAACAAGAAAGGCATGTCGGAGGTGGCGCGTAACGCGCGGCAGGCGAGCCGTTATCTGGACGAATTGGTGAGCGCGGCGGAAGAGAGCATCGCCGACGGGATACCGCTGGAGCGCCACGGGGACAAGAGCGCAGGCGGGAAGCTCTTTCTGCAGACGGAGGCGATCTCTGGCGCGCTTCCCGCGCGTTTGCCGACCGGCACCGGCAAAGCCGACAACCAGATCATCGGCGTCGTCATGCACCTGCAGGAGACGCACGCGAAGCGTGAAGTCATTCTCGTGTCGAAAGACATCAACATGCGCATCAAGGCCCGCGCCGTAGGTCTTGCCGCCGAGGATTACTTCAACGACAAGGTGCTGGAAGACACCGATCTGCTCTATAGCGGAACGCGCCAGCTTCCGGCCGACTTCTGGGACGCGCACGGCAAGGACATGGAATCGTGGCAGCAAGGCGGCCAGACCTACTATCGCGTGCACGGGCCGCTATCGGCGAGCCTGATCGTGAACGAGTTCGTGTACCTCGAGGACGAGAAACCGTTTCACGCGCAGGTGAAGGAAGTGAGCGGCAAGACGGCGGTGCTGCAGACGCTCAAGGACTACGGCCATCAGCGCAACAACGTGTGGGGTGTGACCGCGCGCAATCGCGAGCAGAACTTCGCGCTGAATGCGTTGATGAATCACGACATCGACTTCGTGACGCTGCTGGGCCAGGCCGGCACGGGCAAAACGCTGCTGACACTCGCCGCCGGTCTCATGCAGACGCTGGAGCACAAGATTTATTCCGAAATCATCATGACGCGCGTGACCGTGCCTGTCGGCGAGGACATCGGTTTTCTGCCGGGCACCGAAGAGGAGAAAATGAATCCGTGGATGGGCGCGCTCGAGGACAACCTCGACGTGCTCAACAAGACGGATGATGAAGCCGGCGAGTGGGGCCGGGCCGCGACACGCGATCTCATCCGCTCGCGCATCAAGGTGAAATCGCTCAACTTCATGCGCGGACGCACCTTCATCAACAAATTCCTGATTATCGACGAGGCGCAGAATCTGACGCCCAAGCAGATGAAAACGCTGATCACCCGTGCCGGCCCCGGAACCAAGGTCGCGTGCCTGGGCAATATCGCACAGATCGACACGCCTTATCTGACCGAAGGAAGCTCGGGACTGACCTACGTCGTCGACCGCATGAAAGGCTGGTCGCACAGCGGTCACATCACGCTAACCCGCGGCGAACGTTCACGTCTTGCCGATTACGCCGCCGAAGCCTTGTAATAATATGTAGCGGCGATAGCCGCATAAGCACTCCTTGCGCCGGAGGTGCGAAACGCCGACGGCGCAGCGTGGCTTTTTGTCATAGCGGCGATAGCCGCATAAGCGGTTTCTTGCGCCGGAGGCGCGTCGTAGTTCTTTATTCGTAAGGCTGTAGAAAGATTGGGGAGGGAAAATGGCTGGAACTTGTTTCATGAGTTTCCTCCTCGCGGGGTCAGAAGTAGCCCCGCACTCGCCCGGCTCCGGCCGGGCTTTTTCTTTCACGCACCGCGTATCCCGCAGCGCTGCTCGCCTGCGTTACGGCCTCGCGTTCGTCATCGCGCTCTGCGTCCCGCCGGCACCCGCAGCCGCGGCGCCATTCGCGTATGTGCCGAACGAGGGCTCCGGATCGATCGCCCCGAGGCCGTCCGCCTGTCGGGATTTCTCCTACGACGCGGTCAGTGGCAGTGTCGATGATGCCGTGGAACATGGCGCTCACGCCTGACGGCCGCAAGCTGTACGTCGCGAATGGCCGTTCGAGCTCGGTGTCGGTGATCGATACGGCGACCGATAGGAAACTGGAAGACATCGCGGTCGGCGCCCTGCCCTGGGGAGTCGCAATCCGCTGAAGCGACTGCGGCCATGGAAAGCGACAGCGAGCAGCGCGCAGAACGCCTGCTCGGTCAACTGCACGAATGGGCGATGGAAGCCGTTGGCATGCCACGCGAACAACGTGTGGCGTTTATTGCCGAGGTCGCTGCGAAATACTATGACGACGCCGTGCAGAACGGGTTAAATGTCCTGCAGGCGGAAGAATGGCGAAGGAATATCAACGAATGGCTGCACGCGCTCGTCGAGGTGATCGAAACGAGCGGCGGCGCAGGCGGCGGCCACGCGTGAGACCCTGAAGTCCCTGCCTGGCGCTTCATCCTTTTTTCCCCGGGGCGTGCACAACGCCTGCCGCGGCAGAAAGTGATCTAATATTGCAGCCCGGCCGACGTTGCCGTCGTCTCGACTGAAATGCGGCGTGAGCGCGGTACGAAGTGATAACGCTGATGACAACCTATCGTGAATTCTAAGCGCACTGTGGCAGGACCTGCGGCCAGCTGCGATGAGCCGAGCGCACCGGACAAGAGAAAAGAAGAGCGCGTGAACGCCTTGTTGCCGATCAAGGCGGAAGGCTCAACCGCCATCGCGCGAGATGTCAGCGCGTCCGGCATCTTTTTCGAGACCGATGCCGACTATGCCGTCGGCAGTCCGATCAATGTGGCGCTGGATCTGGACACGCCCTGGGGCAAAGTCATGCTGCGGTGTGAAGGGAAAATTGTCCGCGTGCAGCAGCGTGACGACACGCTGGGCGTAGGCGTGGAATTTACTCAGGCGGGAAGCACGGAGGCGGCGTAAAGCGGCGACGGGCTATATGCCATTTGCAACCAGCCGGAGCGTGATGGTGGTCTATGCACAGGAACGCGGGCACGGTTCTGGCGTCTAACCGGCACGGCGATTCGCCAGGGAGCCAAGAGAGGAGTCGTTATGAACAAGTATCTGATGGCGGCATTTGCAGCGACGCTTGCGCTGGTATCGATGTCGGCCTTTCCGAAAGACGTCGATTTGACCGACCAGGACCGTATGGATTTGAGACAACGCGTCGATGGGCTGAGGTCGGAGAACGCGCTGGGACGCGGCCGTGAAGAAGGCATGCGAGATCAGTTCCGCGGCGCGAACGTGAAGCCCGCAAAGGCGAAGCACGGCAAACGTCATGGCAAGCGCCACGCGAAGCGCGGCCACGGCAAGCGACGCGCTTAAGCAGGGAAGTATCAATCGGAGGCAGATTTCGGTCTGCCTTTTTTCTTGTGCAGTTACATCGATTCGTGCCGGCGCAGCAGTACCGCACGCGGGTCAATTGCCGGCGATCCCCGCCTCGGCAATCACCTTGCCCCACTTGTAATATTCCGATTTGATGTAAGCGCCGAACGCGTCGGGCGTGCCCGGTGCGACTTCGAGGCCTTGCCGGAGCAGCGCTTCCTTGATGTCCGGCATCAGCAGCGCGCGCGTGAATTCCTTGTTCAGCCGGTCGACGATCGCGCGAGGCGTCCTGGCCGGCACGACGATGCCGTACCAGTTGTCGGTCTCGAAGCCAGGAAGCCCGGATTCTGCGATCGTCGGCAAATCGGGTAGCACAAGCGAGCGCTTCAGCGTTGTTACGGCGAGTGGCCTCACCCTGCCCGCTTTCACCTGCACTTGCGCAGTAGGCGCTGAAGCGAATATCAGCTGCACTTCGTTCGACAGCAACGCGGTCATCGCAGGCGCGCCGCCTTTGTACGGCACGTGCACCATCTTCGTTTTGGTCATGCTCTGAAAAAGCTCGCCGGCGAGCTGGCCCGCATTACCGGTGCCGGAGGAGCCGTACGTGAGCGCGCCCGGCTGTTTGCGCGCGTATGTGATCAGCTCCTGCACTGTCTTCACGGGCAGCGCCGGATGAACCACAAGCACGTTGCTGCCGGAAACCGCATAAACGACCGGAGCCAGGTCCCTGATCGGCATGTAGCCCAGGCCTTTGTAGAGATGCGGATTGACCGCGAGGCTGCCGACGGAACCCACCAGAATCGTGTGACCGTCGGGCGCCGATTTGGCCGTCGTCTCCGCAGCGAGGCTGCCCGCTGCGCCCGGTCGGTTGTCGTATATCAGCTGCTGTCCCAAAGCGGCGCTGACGGTGGGGCCAGTCGTGCGCGCCGTGATATCGAGCCCTCCGCCGGGCGCATTTGCGATCAGGAAACGGATGGGCTTGCTTGGATACGCCGGCTGCGCATGGACAGGTGTCCAGCACTGAAAAACGATTGCGCCCGCTGCAAGCGAACAGGCCACACGCAAGCGGACGAAAGAGTGCACATTCATTTTTGTATTCTCCTCGGAAGCCCCGGACGCCCGGAGCATGGCTAAGAACGATAGGCAGACTCGCGCGAAAGGGCAACAAACGGCATCGCACGCGAGCAGGCTGATGAAATGATGGCCGGACGGCCGGAGAAATGGTCGGGGCGAGAGGATTTGAACCTCCGACCCTCTGCACCCCATGCAGATGCGCTACCAGGCTGCGCTACGCCCCGACGAGCCGCAGATTATAGCAGAGCGACCGGGTCCCGAGCCGAGGTCAGGCTCGCAGCAGCGCCAGCAGGCTTTCGATCTCCCTGCGCACCGCCCCGAGATTCGACGGACGCGATGCGCGCGGCGTCTTCGTCGGCTCGGCGACGAGCTCGTCGAGTCGATTACGCGCCCCGCTGATGGTGAAGCCCTGATCGTACAAGAGCTCGCGTATGCGCCGGATGAGAAGCACTTCGTGGTGCTGGTAATAGCGCCTGTTGCCGCGGCGCTTGACGGGCTTTAACTGCGTGAACTCCTGCTCCCAGTAACGCAACACGTGCGGCTTGACGCCGCACAGCTCGCTCACCTCACCGATCGTGAAGTAGCGCTTCGCCGGGATGGGCGGCAGCGGACCTTTAGTGTGGTTGCTGCTCGTCGTCTCCATCGCCGTACCGCTCCTCGACCATCGCTTTCAGCTTTTGGGAGGCGTGGAAGGTGACCACGCGACGCGCCGTGATGGGAATTTCCTCTCCGGTCTTGGGATTGCGGCCCGGCCGCTGGGGTTTGTCGCGCAGTTGGAAATTGCCGAAGCCGGAAAGCTTGACGCCGTTGCCGCTCTCGAGCGCGGTGCGTACTTCCTCGAAGAACGATTCGACCATGTCCTTCGCTTCGCGCTTGTTGAAACCCACTTTCTCGAAAAGCAGGTCTGCCAGTTCGGCCTTGGTTAAGGTCATCTTCTCCCCTTGTCAGCGAAGCTTGGCGTCGAACCGCTGCCGCAGAACGTCGCGGAGTTCAGAGACTGCCGATTCTATTTCCGCATCGGTCAGAGTCTTTCGAGTATCCTGCAATAACACCCTGAATGCAAGACTTTTTTTCCCTTTCTCCAAGTCTTTGCCGCGGTATACATCGAAGAGCCTGACCTCGCTCACGATAGGGGGCGCGTCGCGTCGCAGGGCGTCTATGACGTCCTGATACGGGATGCTTTCATCGAAAAGGGCCGCCAGGTCACGGCGTACCGGCGGAAACTTGGATACCTCACGGTAAACCGGCACCCGCGCTTCGACCGCGGCATCGAAATCGAGCTCGAAAGCGACGACCGGCAGCGGTAAATCGTACTTCTGCTGCCATTGCGGGTGCAGCTCGCCCAACCAGCCGACGCTGCGCGAATCGATCAGGATGCGTGCGGACTTCCCGGGGTGCAGCGCCGGGTGCGATGCGGGCTCGAATTCGACGCTGTGGCCTGAGAGCAACGTCTCGACGTCACCCTTGACGTCGAAAAAATCGACACGGCGTTGAGCCTCACCCCACTGCTCGGACACTGCATCCCCACAGGCTGCGCCGCCGATTCGCAGCGGCTGGGCATAGTCGGTTCCGTTTCTTGTGAAACAGCGGCCGATTTCAAACACACGCACGCGCGTTTGCCTGTGACGCACGTTGAATGCGATGCTGTCGACGAGCCCCGGCACGAGGCTCGAGCGCATGACGCTCATTTGGCTCGCGATCGGATTGGCGAGCGCGATCGGATCCGCGTTCGCGCAGAAATCCTCTTCCCAATGCCGGTCGATGAAGCTGTACGTCACCACTTCGTGGTATCCGAGCTGCGCGATCTCGCGGCGCAATACCGAGCGTGTGCGTATCGATTCGGGCGCCGGCAACATCGTGGCGTGCGCTTCAGGCGCGGCCGCAGGGATGTTTTCGTAGCCGTGGATGCGCGCGAGTTCTTCGATGAGGTCTTCCTCGATCGCGATGTCGAAGCGGTAGCTCGGAGCTGTGACGACGAAGACGCGATCCCGTGCTTCAAGCTCGAAGCCGAGACGCTCGAGGATAGCTCGCGCCTCGTTCTGCCCGATCTCGATTCCGAGAACGCGTTCCGCGCGATCCAGGCGCAGGGTCACCGCCTTGCGATCGGGCAGCTTCGCCCGCGCCTCGCTGATCGGTCCCGCGCGCCCGCCGCAGATCTCGAGCACGAGCTGTGTAGCGCGATCGAGCGCGCGCGCGGTCTGCGCAAAATCCACTCCCCTCTCGAATCGAAAGGAGGAATCGGAGCCGAAACCGAGCCGGCGCGACTTGCCGGCGATGACCGAAGGGGCGAAGTACGCGCTTTCAAGAAGGATATCGCGAGTGCCATTGCTCACTGCGGTACTTGCGCCGCCCATAATGCCGGCGAGGGCAACGGCTTTCTTGTCATCGGCAATCACCAGGTACTCGGCATCGAGCGTCGGTGTTTCACCGTTGAGCAGGTCGATCTTTTCTCCGGTGCGGGCGTAACGCGCGTGTATGCCGCCGTCGAGCTTCGCCGCATCGAATGCATGCAGCGGCTGACCCACCTCGAGCATGACGTAATTGGTGATGTCGACAATTGCGCTGATCGATCGAACGCCGCTGCGCTCCAGCCTTCTTTTCATCCAGTCCGGTGTCGGCGCATCGGCCTGAACGCCACGTACGAGGCGGCAGCAATAGAGCGGACACGCATCTGGCGCCTCGAGCCTCACGCTGACGGTATCCGCGATGGCAGCATCGGTGGACGGCGAAGCCTGAGCTTTCATTTGCGCCCCGGTGGACGCAGCGACTTCGCGCGCGAGGCCTAGTATGGACAGGCAGTCACCGCGGTTGGGCGTCGGCTTCGTCGTGAGCAGCTGATCGTCGAGCTCGAGCACTTCGCGCACGCTCGCACCGACCTTCGCGTCCGCAGGCAGGGCCATGATGCCTGCGGTTTCTGTGCTGAGTCCGAGCTCCTTCTCCGAACAGAGCATGCCTTGCGATTCGACACCGCGCACTTTTGCGGCCTTGATTGCGATTGCCGGAAGCTGCGCGCCGACGAGCGCTGTGGGCACTTTCATCCCTGCGCGCACGTTCGGTGCACCGCAGATGATCGTCAGCGGTTCGGCGCCCACGTCGACGCGACACACCGACAGGCGGTCGGCGCTCGGATGTTTGTCGACCGACAACACTTCGCCCACGACAACTTGTTCGAACGACGGCGCCGCAGGTTCGATCGCTTCGACTTCGACGCCGGCAAACGTCAACGCGTGCGCAAGCTCACTTGTGCGGAGCGCAGGGTCGACGAACGTACGCAACCACTTTTCCGAAAATTTCATCTCAAGCCCGACTTACGCCCGGCATCTAAGTGTTGTTACCGGCAATCATTGGAATTGCCTCAAAAATCGCAAGTCATTTTCAAAAAACAGTCGGAGGTCGTTGACCCCGTACCGCAGCATGGTGAGGCGATCGAGACCCATGCCGAAGGCGAATCCCTGGTAGCGCTCGGAATCGATCTTCACGTTGCCGAGCACTGTCGGATGCACCATGCCGCAGCCCCCCATCTCGAGCCAGCCTTCGCCGAAGCTCATGTCGACTTCCGCCGACGGCTCGGTGAACGGGAAGAACGAAGGACGGAAACGCACCTGCAAATCTTCACGTTCGAAGAAACGCTTCAGAAAATCGGCGAGCACACCTTTCAAGTCGGCGAATGTAATGTGCTCGTCGATCCACAGGCCTTCGACCTGATGAAACATCGGGGAATGCGTGGCGTCGGAATCCACGCGGTACACACGGCCCGGCGCTATGATTTTGATCGGAGGCCGGTGCGTCTCCATGTAGCGGATCTGGATCGGCGACGTGTGCGTCCTCAGCAGATGCTTGCCGTCGGCCAGATAGAACGTATCGTGCATCGAGCGCGCCGGGTGATTCTCGGGCTGGTTGAGGGCACTGAAGTTGTAGTAATCGGTCTCGATCTCGGGACCGTCGGCCGTTTCGAAGCCGAGCGAATGGAAAAGCGTTTCCACGCGCTCGAGCGTACGGGTCACCGGATGCAAGCCGCCCACGCCCGCTGCGCGGCCGGGTAACGTGACGTCGAGCGCCTCTTCCTTCAGTCGCGCTTCGAGCTTGGTCGTCTGAATAGCTTCGCGGCGGACGCGCAGCGCCTCTTCGAGTTTGTCCTTGGCCGCGTTGATGCGGCTGCCCATTGCCGGCCGCTCGGTGGGAGGCAGCTTCCCGAGGCCTTTGAGAAGCTCGGTCAATGCACCCGACTTCCCGAGATAACGCGCCTTCGCGTTTTCTAGCGCGTCGGAATCGTCGATTCCCGCGAAGATCTCAAGCGCCTCGCTGACTATCGTGTCTACGTCTTGCATCGGTTACTTCGAACTGCTCCAAAGCAAGGAAGGGAGGTCTCGGAGGCAAACCTTGGTTTCCCTCCGAGGCGTTCATCGGAGCGTAAAAAAGGAGGCTAGCAAAGCCTCCTTTTTTGGCACGGGCCGCCGAGTGGCGTTAGCCCGCGAGGCTCGCCCGTGCTTTTTCGACGAACTTCGCAAACGCCGCCTTGTCCAGCACCGCGATGTCCGCAAGCACTTTACGGTCGACTGCGATTTCGGCCTTTTTGAGCCCATTCATGAATACGCTGTACGTCATGCCGTGCTCGCGCACGGCTGCGTTGATGCGTGTAATCCAGAGCGCACGGAAATCGCGTTTTTTGTTGCGCCGGTCGCGGTAGGCGTACTGGCCCGCACGCATGACGGCTTCGTTCGCGATCCGGAAAACGTTCTTGCGGCGCCCGCGAAAACCTTTTGCCGCGTTGAGCACTTTCTTGTGCGCGGCGCGGGCAATGACACCTCTTTTTACTCGTGGCATGGCGCGGCTCCTTTAATACGGCAGCATCGCCTTCAAGGCGCGCTTATCTGACGAATGGGTGGTCGTGGTCCCGCGCAGGTGACGCTTGCGCTTCTGGGCTTTCTTCGTGAGGATGTGGCGCAGGTTTGCACTGCTGCGCTTGAACTTGCCGCTGGCGAGCTTCTTGAAACGCTTCGCCGCGCCGCTTTTGGTTTTCATCTTCGGCATGACTGATCCTGTTTTCACATAGCGCCGGGCGCTCCCGATGGGAAACTTTGTGGCCCGGACAACTACTTATTGGGTATTGCTAAAACTACTGAGACTGCTTTGCCGGTTCCGCCTCCGGTGCCGCTGCTTCGGTCGCGGCTGGCTTCGGTTTCGCGGGCCGCTTAGGGGCGCCTTCCGCCTTCGTGCCGCTCTCGCCCGCTGCCTTGGGCTTGGCCGGTTTGGCCTGCACCTGCTTCAACTTCGGCGCGAGAACCATCACGAGTTGCCGGCCTTCCATTTTGGGCCATTGCTCGACTACACCGTAGGGCTCCAGATCGCCGCGTATGCGCTCGAGAAGCCGTATACCGAACTCCTGGTGCGCGAGCTCGCGTCCCCTGAACCGCAGCGTGATTTTGGTCTTGTCGCCTTCCTCGAGAAAACGAATCAGGTTGCGAAGCTTGATCTTGTAATCGCCTTCGTCCGTCCCCGGACGAAACTTCACTTCCTTGACGATGATCTGCTTCTGCTTGAGCTTTGCTTCGTGCCGCTTCTTGCTCTCACGGTATTTGAACTTACCGTAATCCATGATCCGGCAGACCGGCGGAACTGCGGTCGGTGCAATTTCCACCAGATCGAGCTCCGCTTCCTCGGCCATTTTGTTGGCCACGGCCAAGTTCACCACTCCGACCTGCTCACCGCCTGCGCCTATCAACCGCACCTCGGGTGCGTTGATTTCACCGTTAATCCGGGCTTCCTTTTCCTGAGCTATGCGACGTTACTCCCCTGTCTAAGTTGGCCTACGCCGCCCGACCCTTTTGCGCCTCATCGGCTTTCAAACGGGAAATAAAAACCTCCGCCGTCATACGGCCGAGGTCCTCTCCCTTGCGGGTACGAACGGCAACCTGTTGGGCCGCCACTTCCTTGTCGCCGACGACGACCTGGTAGGGCAGCTTTTGCAAACTATGTTCTCGAATTTTATAGGAAATTTTCTCGTTCCTCAAGTCAGCAACAGCCCTGATTCCGGCTTGCCGCAGCGCTGCCGCGACCTCACGCGCGTACTCGATCTGGTGCTCCGAGATGTTCAATACGACGACCTGCACGGGGGCGAGCCACACCGGCATGGCGCCCGAGTAATTCTCGATGAGTATCCCCATGAAACGCTCCATCGAGCCCACGATCGCGCGGTGGAGCATAACCGGGGCTTTCCGTGTGTTGTCTTCGTCGACGTATTCGGCCCCGAGCCGCCCGGGCATCATGAAATCCACCTGGATCGTGCCGCATTGCCATGGGCGCCCAATGCTATCCTGGAGGTGATACTCGATCTTCGGCCCGTAAAACGCCCCTTCTCCCGGCAACTCCTGCCATTCCACACCACACTTTTTGAGCGCTTCGCGGAGCGCATGCTCGGCCTGATCCCAGACTTCGTCGGTTCCGAGGCGCTTGGGTGGGCGCAGCGCGAGCTTGATGGTGATGCCGGTAAAACCGAAATCCTGATAGACGTCGAGCGCCCGCCGGTGGAAGGCCTCCACTTCAGGCTGGATATGGCCGGGCGTGCAGAAGATGTGGCCGTCGTCCTGGGTAAAGGCACGCACGCGCATGATTCCGTGCAGCGCACCGGACGGCTCGTTGCGATGGCACGAGCCGAATTCGCCGTAGCGCAAGGGCAGATCGCGGTAGCTGCGCAGATTGCTGTTGAAGATCTGCACGTGCCCGGGACAGTTCATCGGCTTCACCGCGTAGTCGCGGTTCTCGGAGCCGGTGAAAAACATATTCTCGCGGAAGTTGTCCCAGTGCCCCGACCGTTGCCACAAGCTCACGTCGAGTATCGACGGACAGCGCACTTCCTGAAAACCGGTATCGCGATATACGCCGCGCATGTACTGCTCGACCTGCTGCCACATCGTCCAGCCGCGCGGATGCCAGAACACCATGCCTGGCGCCTCGTCCTGCATGTGAAAGAGATCGAGCGCGCGCCCGAGCTTTCGATGGTCGCGCTTTTCAGCCTCCTCGAGGCGATGGAGGTAGGATTCCTGGTCCTCTTTTTTCGCCCAGGCCGTCCCGTAGATGCGCTGGAGCATTTCGTTCTTCGAGTCTCCGCGCCAATACGCCCCGGCGACTTTCATCAGCTTGTGTACTTTCAACTTGCCGGTCGACGGCACGTGCGGGCCGCGGCATAGATCGACGAAATCACCCTGCCGGTACAGTGAAATCTGCTCGCCTGGCGGAATGGATGCGATGATCTCCGCCTTGTACTTCTCGCCCATGTCGCTGAAAAACTTTACGGCGTCATCGCGCGGCATCGAGCTGCGCTCGACTCTCACGTCGCGTTTCGCAATCTCGGACATCCGCTTCTCGATAGCGGCCAGGTCCTCGGGCGTAAACGGTCGCTTGTACGAGAAGTCGTAATAGAAGCCGTCTTCGATGACCGGACCGATCGTGACCTGTGCATCCGGAAAAAGCTCTTTGACCGCGTGAGCGAGCAGGTGCGCGCTGGAGTGGCGTATGACCTCCAGCCCGTCCGCGTCTTTGTCGGTGACGATGGCGACAGCTGCATCGCTCTCGACTTTATGGCTCGTGTCGACGAGCTTTCCATCGACGCGTCCGGCAAGCGCCGCCTTCGCGAGACCAGGACCGATCGACGCAGCGATCTCCGCCACCGTCACCGGATGATCGAAGGACCGCACGGAACCGTCGGGCAGCGTGATCTTGAGCATAAAAAGCTACGACGCGCCTTCGGCGCAAAAAATCGCTTATGCGCCTTGCGGCGCTACATACAAAAACAGCCTTCGCCTCGAGGCGTTCGGCGCAAATAAAAAAAGTGCGGATCAGCCGCACTTTTTCAGTTCTGGTAGGCGCGATTGGGATCGAACCAACGACCTCCACGATGTCAACGTGGCGCTCTAACCAGCTGAGCTACGCGCCTGAAGGACGGCCATTCTAGCGGATCGGATGCCGCCATTCAAACACGTGCCGTAGGTTACGCTATTATCGAGTTCGAACAGAGTTCTCACCGTGAAACCACGCCGGACTACCGCCACGCTCACGCTCGTCCTGATCGGCGCTGCCACTCTGCAAGCGTGTGGCGAGGACTCCGAGACAGCGACGCGCGATATCTATCGTACTCGCGCCGACTGTCAACGGGACTGGGGCGACGACGCCTCAAAATGCGAGACGGTCAGCTCGGGCTCTCACGCGGGTTATTTCTATGGCCCTTCCTACGGCTACGGCCGCTCGGGCACAAGCGCCCACTCGACGCTCGCCCCGCGCTCCGGTTCACAGGCCGTCGGCAGCACGAGCGTGAGCCGCGGCGGTTTCGGCTCATCGGGTTCGGCGCACAGCTCCGGCAGCTCGTGAAGCGCGAACGCCTTACGCCGCGGCACGGCTGGCAGGCGCAACTCGAGGCGGTCGGGTTTTACTTTCACAGCCTCGGCGGCGTGTACTGGGACGAGTCCGCGTGTTACCGCTTCGCGGCGTTCGAAATCGACATGCTGGAAGAGGCGACCGCAGAGCTCCACAAGATCTGCCTCGCTGCAGTGCAGTCGATCGTCGAGCGGCGTGCATTCGATACTTTCGCGCTCGACGACTGGCTCGCCGAGCTCGTGACGACCTCATGGAACGCACGGGCACCGAGCCTCTACGGCCGCTTCGATCTGCGCTACGACGGCATCAACTCACCGAAGCTGCTCGAATACAACGCCGACACGCCGACTTCGCTGATCGAGGCGGCGGTCGCCCAGTGGAACTGGCTGCAGGCCGTGCATCCTAAGAGCGACCAGTTCAACTCGATACACGAAAAGCTGATCGCGCGCTGGGAAACGATCAAGGCGACCGTGCCTGGAATACCGCCGGTCGTCCATTTCACGTGCGTGAAAGACAGCGACGAAGATCTCGGCAATCTCGACTACCTGCGCGATACCGCCGTGCAGGCCGGCATCGAAGCTCGGCACATCTACGTCGACGACATCGGCTGGTCTGAGGGCGAACAATGCTTCGTCGATCTCGACATGAATCCGATACGCGCGCTCTTCAAGCTCTATCCCTGGGAATGGATGATGCGCGATGAGTTCGGTCCGAACCTGCCGCGCGCGAAACTCGCCGTCTTCGAACCGGCGTGGAAAATCCTGCTCTCGTGCAAAGCGATATTGCCGATTTTGTGGGAGTTGAATCCGGGCCATCCGAATCTGCTGCCGACGTACTTCGACGCAGCACCGCTGGGCGAGCGCTACGTGCGCAAGCCGTTGTACTCACGCGAAGGCGCCAACGTCGAAATCCACGGCCCGCGTGGCGTCTTCGCTCAGCCCGGCACCTACGGCGCCGAAGGCTACGTGTATCAGGGGTATTCGCCGCTGCCCGAATTCGACGGGAACTATCCCGTCATCGGCAGCTGGATCATCGCCGATGAGCCCGCTGGCATGGGCATACGCGAAGACGCGACTCCGGTTACCGGCAATACGAGCCGTTTCGTTCCGCATTACTTCGATTAAGGCATCTCATGAACATCCTTCAGATCTCGATTCGCGGTTTTCCTGCGTTCATGCTCTATTTCGCCACCAGCCTTGCACTGCTCGGCCTTTTCGTCGCGATCTACATACGGATCACGCCGTATCGCGAGCTCGTCCTGATTCGCGAAGGCAATAGCGCTGCAGCTGCGAGCCTGACGGGCGCGATGCTGGGCTTTGTCATCCCGCTCGCGCGCTCCGTGACTCAGAGCGCGAACCTCGCCGACATGGCGCTGTGGGGGCTCATCGCGCTCGTCGTGCAGCTGCTCGTCTATTTCGCATGCACGCGACTCATGCCCGGCCTCGCCGCAGACATCCCTGCCGGCAAAGCGGCCCCGGGGATTTTTCTCGGCGCAGTCTCGATCGCGACAGGCATATTGAATGCAGCGTGTATGACGTATTAGCCAACAAGGTCATCTGAATCGGCCGAGGACGCATGCGCAACGCCGCATTTCTCTTCGCAGTCGCGCTTGCGTCGCCTGTGCCCGCGCAAACGCCGCTCAGCGAAACGGTGAGCATCCCCGCGGGGCCGTTCACGATGGGAACCAAAGAAGGCCCGCAGGACGAGCAACCGCAGCACGAAGTGACGCTCGCGGCATACTCGATTGATCGCTTCCCGATTACGAACGCGCAGTATGCCGAATATCTGAACGCAGTCTCCGCGGCGCCGGCGACGTCGGCGCGGCTGTACGATTTCGACGATCCGGACGCGCGCATTCATCGGCGCGGCGAACGCTGGACAGCGGACGCGGAGTACGAAAACCATCCGGTGGTCGAAGTGCCTTGGGCCGGTGCGCTCGGGTACTGCACGTGGCGCGGCAAACGCCTGCCGACCGAAGCCGAATGGGAAAAAGCCGCGCGCGGCACCGATGCGAGACGTTACCCGTGGGGCAGCGATCTTCCGGACAGGCGGCGTGCGCAGTACGAAGCACGTTACAACGAGACCGCGCCGGTCGATGCCTTTTCTGCCGGCGCGAGCCCCTACGGCGCGCGCGACATGGCCGGCAACGCGTGGGAATGGGTTTCCAGCGCGTATCGCCCGTATCCATACCGGGCGAACGACGGTCGCGAAGATCTCAAACCCGGGGCCGTGCGCGGCACGCGCGGCGGGGGGCACGATTCGCCCGCGAGCGAGATCACGACCACGCACCGCGGCCGCGACCTCTCGCGCAATCCCGCGTCAGGCCATCACAACATCGGTTTTCGCTGCGCTAGGTAGGCGAACAATTATTTGGGGGAAGGGAGGTTACGGAGGGAAACCGTGGAAGGTTTCCCTCTGTTCGTGGGGCGGCGAGGCCCGAGGCTTCAGGCGAGCGCCGCC
>DATLEF010000092.1:0-4760 GCA_035525455.1 Burkholderiales bacterium | reverse complement strand
ACGCAAGGGATCCGTTGCCGTCGATGGCGTGAGCCTCACCGTGAACGAAGTCTCGGCGGACACCTTCTACTCGAACCTGATACCGCACACCCTGACGCATACGAATTTCGAAGGCATGCACACGGCCAGGCGCGTGAACATTGAAGTCGATCTCATCGCGCGTTACCTGGAGCAGCTGAACGCACCTTCCCGCCCATAGGCGCTCGCAGTAGCGTTACGGCACAATGCATTCAGACGCCAATCGGAACGCAGCGCTCCGAAAAGCACACTCGCGGCTATAATGGGTCCGCTTCTCCCCGTCGTATGCGCGTGTAGCGCCGCGTGAATCTCCTCATGAACACCACCCGCCACGAAACTGCTATCAGCCCGGTGACCGACATCGTTGCGGAGCTCAAGGCCGGCCGCATGGTGGTGCTCGTCGACGAAGAAGACCGCGAGAACGAAGGCGACCTGCTGATGGGCGCCGAATTTGCGACGCCCGATGCGATCAATTTCATGGCGCGCTATGGCAGGGGCCTGATCTGCCTTACGCTCACCGAAGAGCGCTGCCGGCAGCTCAATCTGCCGCTGATGGTTTCCAACAACCGTTCTCCGCTCGGCACCAATTTCACCCTGTCGATCGAAGCGGCGGAAGGCGTGACCACGGGCATTTCGGCTGCCGACCGCGCGCGCACCGTTCTCGCCGCGATCCGGCCGGATGCGAGTTCCCGCGATATCGTGCAGCCGGGCCACATCTTTCCTCTGATGGCGCAGGAGGGTGGGGTGCTGGTGCGTGCCGGCCACACCGAAGCCGGCTGCGATCTCGCGCGGCTCGCCGGGCTCATGCCTGCCGCGGTGATCTGCGAAATCCTGAAAGACGACGGCGACATGGCGCGGCTGCCCGATCTCGTGCTGTTCGCCGCGCAGCACGGGCTGAAGATCGGCACGATTACCGATCTGATCCAGTACCGCAGCCGCACCGAATCGCTGGTGACGCGCGTCGCGGAACGCGACATCGAAACGGTACACGGCACTTTCCGTCTGATTGCGTACAGCGATCGCATTGGACGCGAAACGCACCTCGCGCTCGTCAAAGGCGAGATAAATCCCACGAAGGATGTGTTGGTGCGAGTGCACGAGCCCGCTTCGCTCATCGATCTGCTCGACGCCGGCAGCACGAGCCATTCCTGGAACTTCCACGACGCGCTCGCGACCATTGCCGCGGCCGATTGCGGGGTCGTCCTGCTGCTGCACCGCGAGGAGACGGCAGCGGAGCTGCTCGAGCGCGCGAAAGCGGACAAGCTCGACGCGCCGCAATCGAAAATGGCGCTGCGCAATTACGGCATCGGAGCGCAAATACTGAAGGACCTGCGGGTGAAGAAAATGCGCCTACTCGCTCTCCCGCGGCGCATGCCGAGCATGGCAGGCTTCGATCTCGAGATCACGGGATATGTGCAACCCGGTGACGCAAAGTAAGCGGTAACTGTTGAAGCTGCCGGTCCGCACCATACACTCTTAACTATTCACCATTCATTCATGCCGCGCCCCGACGACATCGACGAGATCGAACCGGATCACCACGGAGAAGCGCTGAGGTTCGGCATCGTCGTCAGCCGCTTCAACACGGCGATCGGCGAAGGACTCCTGTCGAGCTGCACGCAGACGCTCACAAAAAACGGCGTATCGCCGGAGCGCATACGGGTGGTCAGCGTGCCCGGCGCGCTGGAAGTGCCGCTCGTGCTGCAGAGAATGGCGCAAAGCGCGCGTTACGATGCGCTGATCGCGCTCGGTGCAGTCATCCGCGGCGAGACCTACCACTTCGAAATCGTGTCGAACGAGTCTTCGAGCGGCATCGCGTCGGTACAGCTCGAAACCGGCGTGCCTGTCGCCAACGGGATCCTCACCACGGAGAACGAAGATCAGGCGCTCGCCCGGATGATGGAAAAAGGCGCCGACTGCGCGCTGGCCGCCATCGAAATGGCAAATCTGCTGAAGAAACTTTGATCTGTGAAAAATCAGCGATGAAAGGCGGCAAAGCTCAGGGACGCCGCAGCAGCGGCTCGAAGAGAAGCAGCCGCAGGCGTTCGCGGGAGCTTGCGCTCCAGGGGCTCTATCAGTGGCAGTTGACGGGCAAGGACGCCACGTTGATCGCGGCGGAGCTGGCTGAAGGCGAGGATTTCACCAAGAGCGACGTTCCCTATTTTCGCTCGCTGCTCACGGGCGCAATCGATCAGGCGCCAGAGCTCGAATCGCGGATCGCACCGTTGCTCGACCGCAAGTTAAAAGAGCTTTCGCCGATAGAGCGCAGCATATTGCTCCTGGGCGGTTACGAGCTCATGCGCGAGCTTGAGGTGCCTTACCGCGTGGTCATCAACGAAGCGGTGGAGCTCGCGAAAATCTACGGCGGCACCGATGGCCACAAGTACGTGAACGGGGTCCTCGACCGGCTGGCGGGGCAACTGCGTGAAATCGAGCTCGAGGCCGAGCGCGGTGCGGCCAAAAGAGAGGTGGCACCATGAACCCGCAAGTCGCGGCGACCCTGCGCAAGCGCATCCTCATGCTCTATTTCGCAGGGGGCGCCAACATCGTCATGGCGTTGCTCGTGCTTGCAGCCGGAGGTGGCACGACGGGCATCGTTGCCATGCTCGTGTTTTTCGCGTTCGCGGTGCTGCAGTTTTACATGGCGCGCAACATGCAGAAACGCTGGGATGCGATGCGGCAACAGCAGCAGCCGCAAGCGGCGAAAGAGTAACGCTCGCCGGCGAACAGGCCTCGTTAAAGTCTCGTTACGCCGTCTCCATGCTGTCTGAATTCGAGCTGATCCAGCGCTATTTCACGCATCAAACGCGCGGCGCAAGCCTCGGCGTCGGCGACGACGCAGCGCTGGTTCGCGTGCGCGCGGGCCGCGAGCTTGTCGTTTCCGCCGACATGCTGGTCGAAGGCCGCCACTTCCTCGCGGGCTCCGATCCCGTGCTTCTCGGCCATAAAGCGCTCGCGGTAAACCTTTCCGATATGGCGGCGATGGGCGCGACGCCCCGCTGGGTCACGCTGGGTCTCGCGCTGCCGCGCATCGACGAGCGCTGGCTGCGGGGTTTCAGTCGAGGGTTCATGACGCTCGCGCGCCGTCACCGCGTGGACCTGATCGGGGGCGACACGACGCGCGGGCCGCTCGCAATCTGCGTGCAAATCATGGGTGAAGTGCCCAAAGGCAAGGCGCTGCGCCGCGACGGCGCAAAGGTGGGCGATCACATCTGGGTGTCGGGTTATCTTGGAGAAGCGGCGATCGCGCTGGATGCGATCAAACGCCGCGTGCGGGTCAAGCCGCGCGAGCGCCGCGTGCTGGAGAAACGCCTGCACGCGCCGACCCCGCGCGTAGCACTCGGGCTCGCGCTGCGAGGCCTCGCGCACAGCGCGATCGACATCTCGGACGGCCTGCTGGCGGATCTTGGGCATATCTGCGAGCGCTCGAAAGTCTCCGCCGTGATCGAATGGGAGGCGATACCGGCCATGCCGGTCGTGCGCTCGATTGCACAAACCGATCGCGGCGCACGCGCGCTCCTGGCAGGCGGCGATGATTACGAGCTGTGTTTTACCGCCCCGCGCAGGCACCGGCTGGACGTGTTGGGGGCCGCCGAACGCGCGCAAGTGAACGTGACCTTGATCGGTGACATTATCCGCCGGGCAAGAGGACGCGCGCCGGTGGAAGTGCTCGATTCCATCGGCCGGCCGCTGCGCGTGCGGATGCGGGGTTACGATCATTTCCGCTGATCCGGCAGTGCGGCCGGACCTGCGTTTTCTCGTGCGCCATCCGGCCCACTTCATCGCGCTCGGCGCCGGTGCGGGCCTCGCGCCATACGCGCCGGGTACTTTCGGCACGCTGCTCGCGTTTCCCATCTTCTGGCTCGCCGGACCGCGGCTCGATCCGATCCTCTACCTGAGTTGCGTGGCCGTCCTTTTCGTTCTTGGCGTGTGGGCGTGCGAGCTGACCGGACGTGCGCTCGGAGCCGCGGATCATGGCGCCATGGTGTGGGACGAGACCGTAGCGTTCCTTTTGGTGCTTTTTTTTACGCCGGTTTACGGCTACTGGCAGGCATTCGCGTTCGTCGTCTTTCGCGTGTTCGACATCGCAAAGCCTCCGCCCATCCGGTACTATGAGCGCCGGGTGAAAGGCGGCCTCGGGGTCATGGTCGATGACATTGCGGCCGGCCTGTACACTCTCATCGTGCTCGCGATCGCGCGGGCGATCATCGCTTAGAGCTGGAGAACGGTCAGCGTGCCGGACACTGTTTTGTACGAGCTTGCGGAGCGCACTGGTCGCGCGCTGCGAGAGCGCGGTCTCATGATGGCAACGGCCGAATCGTGCACAGGCGGCTGGATTGCGGAGGCCGTGACGATGGTTCCGGGAAGCTCCGAGTGGTTCGAGCGCGGCTTCGTCACCTATACCTATATATCGAAACGCGAAATGCTCGGAGTAACGAGCGCGGCGCTGGAACAGCACGGCGCCGTTTCGCAGGCGGTCGTCGAGCAGATGGTGACAGGCGCGCTTGAAAGAAGCCACGCGCAGGTGGCAGTCGCGGTGAGCGGAACGGCCGGACCTTCCGGCGGCACTGCGGAGAAGCCGGTCGGAACGGTGTGTTTTGCGTGGGGCGTGAAAGCGGGCGCGCCACGCAGCGAGACGCAATATCTTGCGGGCGACCGCGAAGCGGTACGCAGGCAATCGGTGATACACGCGCTCACCGTGCTCATCGATATCGTCGAGAGACAATCGACATGACACGCGC
>DATLEF010000085.1:0-30878 GCA_035525455.1 Burkholderiales bacterium | reverse complement strand
ACGTCGAACCCCTGGTAGCGATCGACGATGTAGACGAGACCGCGCTCGTCGACGTCGACGTCGTTCGTCTGCGGTGCGGCTTTGCCGGCGGCCGGCTCGGGGATGAACCAGCCGACTTCCTGCGGCGCCGTCGGGTCCGCGACATCGACGAGGCGCAGTCCACCTGCGAACCATGCGCAATACACGAGTGTGTCGCCGCCCTTCATGTGCTCCTGGAACTGATGCGCGCCGAAACGTCCCGGCGTTGCGCGGCTCCACGGGGAATCGAGCTCACTCACTTCGAATATTGCGAGCGGCTGGATGTTCGCGGGCTCGGTGATGTCGAATGTCCACAGCGCACCGTGCGGTCGGCCGCGCCGCTTCGCCACCTCCTCAGCGCTATGCGCGTGGTCCTCTTCGTCGATTGCGATCGCAACGCGCTTCTCGCCGAATGCTTTGCGCAAGGGCATGAACGTGTGCGAAGGCTCCGGGAACGGCGGATGGTAGTTATAGGCGCCGATTGTCTTCGGCTTGCGGATGTCGGACACGTCGACGATCCGCACACCGCCGTGCCAGCAGCCCGCGTACAGGCGGTCTTCAACCCGCAAGGTGTGATGCAGGCGATGCTGACGTCCGGGCCATGTCTTTTTTTCGCCGCCGGCGACATGCTGACCCGGCAACCACCATTTCGAAACCTCTTCGGGCCGCGCCGGATTGCGGATGTCGTAAATGACGAGGATGTTTCCGACGAAGCCTTCCGCTTCAGTCGATATGTACGCGTAATTCGCGTCCATGTCGAAACGGTGGACGCCGATGCCGTAGGTTTTCTGAAATGCAATCAGCTTCGGCTGCGCACGATTCGAGACGTCGTAAATCTTGAAACCGCCGTTGCGATAAGGATTTTTCTCCTGCGCTTCCACGTCCGGAATGTCAGATTCGCTTACGCCGAGCTTCGCTGCGAGCTCGGCGTGCGTGGGATCGCGGCCGAGTGCCGCGCGAAGATCGGTGCGGAGCTTCGGCAGCTCGTCCGCCTTGCGGCCGATCGCGGTCATGTTGCGCTCGCTGTTGACGATCAGGATGTCGCCGACCGCGCGCGCTTTGTGGCTGTGTGAATTCGGGTCGTCGAGCTGAATCTGCGAGACGACGCGCGGATTCTTCGGATCCGACACGTCGAGTATGCTGGTCCCGAGCTGCTGCTTGTTCGGAATGTGGCCCACGTAGGCGTACTTTCCATCGACGTAGACCTGGCCTGCGCCGGGGAGCTCGAGGCGCGACAAACGAGAGACGTTTTGGGAGAGCTTAGGTGCGGATGCGGGTGCGTTCATGAGAGTCCTCGACGGGCGGCGCGGTCATTCTACACGGCGCAGTTGTGCGCTCTAACTGGCTATACTTGCGCCAGAACCGATCCAAAAAAAGCTCGAGGAATAGCGATGAAATCGTCGATCCGGCTATGCGTTGCGATTGTCTGTGCGATGTGTGCATGCGCTACGCCCGCACAGGACTATCCGAGAAAAGCCGTGCGCGTCATCGCGCCTTTCGCGCCGGGCGGCGCGACGGACCTGCTTGCGCGCCTCGTGAGCCAGAAACTTTCCGAGCGGTGGGGACAGGGCGTGCTCGTCGATAACCGCACCGGTGCCGGCGGTCATATCGGAGCGGAGCTCGCGGCGCGCGCCGCACCCGATGGATATACGTTGCTGGTCGCAGGCGCGCCGCACGCGATCGGGGTCAGCCTGTACCGCAAGCTCGGCTACGATCTGGCCAAGGACCTTGCGCCTATCAGCAATCTCGCGACCTACCCGAGCGCGATCGTCGTGCATCCCACGCTGCCGGTGCGCACTGTGAAAGATCTGGTGGCACTCGCGAAAGCGCGACCGGGCGAGCTCAACTTCGGCTCGGCGGGCAGCGGCTCACCCAACCATCTCGCGCTCGAGCTTTTCAAGACGATGGCGCGCGTCAACATGGTTCATGTGCCTTACAAAGGCGGATCCGGGCAATTGATCGGTGATCTGCTCGCGGGACAGGTGCAGCTCGCGTCGATGGGATTGCCGCCGGCGATGCCGCACATCAAAGCGGGGAAGCTGCGTGTGCTGGCGGTAACCGGTGCGAAGCGTTCGCCGCTGCTGCCCGACGCGCCGACGGTGAGCGAAGCCGGACTGCGCGGTTTCGACGTGACATCGTGGTACGGCATGTTCGGCCCGGCTGCCCTCCCGCGCGATATCGTCGGCAAAGTGAATGCGGATATCGCAGCAGTGCTCAACGCGCCCGACGTGCGGGATCGGCTCGCCGGCTCGGGCGCGGAGCCCGCACCCACCACGCCCGACGATCTCGGTCGGCTCGTGCGCGAGGAAATCGCCAAGTGGTCCAAAGTCGTCGCCGAATCAGGCGCGAAAGTCGATTGAGCGAGCCGCGAGGGCATGCATCTTCCAGACCACGATCGCTACGATTATTCGCCGATAACCGAGCGCAAGGACTACGACTGGCCCGGCGGCAAGCGGCTCGCTTTCTGCCTCACCAACAACATGTCGTGGAACGCATTCGGCAAAGGGCGCGGCCACGACAACGCCAAGCACGGCGAGCCGCAGACGCAGCGTAATTACTCGTGGCGCGATTACGGCAATCGCATCGGGGTGTGGCGTCTTTTCGATCTCGCCGACGCGCTTCGCATTCCGCTCGCCCACAATACCGCGGCGGTTCTGTACGACTACGCACCGCAGATTTTCGAGCGGATCCGCAGCCGCGGCGACGAGATCATCGCGCACGGCAGGACGAACTCGGAAAACCTCCACGATTTTCGCTGGGAAGAAGACGAAGCGCGCCTCATCCGCGAAGTCACCGAGACCTTCACGAAGCATGAAGGCAAACCGCCCAAAGGCTGGCTGAGCGGAGGCTCGTACGAGCACGCGTGGACACCGGACCTGCTGAAAGAGGCGGGGTATACGTACATCTGCGACTGGCCGGCCGACGACCAGCCGTTCTGGATGCGCACGCGCTCCGGGCCGCTCCTCTCGGTGCCGTATCCGGTCGAGTTGAACGATTCACCGCAGATCATCCACCGGCAGCACACTGCGCGCGAGTTCTGCGACATGCTGGTCGATCAGTTCGAAGAGATGATCGAGAGTAGTGCGGCGCATCCGCTCGTATGCAACATCTCCATCCATCCGCACACATTCGGCTATCCGTTCCGGCTGCGGCCATTGCGGCGGGCGCTCGAGCATTGTTTTGCCAACCGGTACGCCGATCGCGTCTGGCGCTGCACCCCCGGCGAGATCGCCGATTACTGCTGCACGCTCCAACCGGGCACGATTCCGGGAAGCATCGCCCGCTGATACGAGCAGTGCCGCGCTTTAGCCGTGCAGCTTCATGCTGAAGCCCATTCCGCAAACCACGAGTCCCAAAGCGACCGACAGCAGCGTAAACAGCAGTCGCCTGTTCTGCGCGCGCGCGAGTGTCGTGATCTCGAAATCTTCGGGGCGCCGGGGATCGTAGAGGAGGCGGACGGTTTCACCCGGCTGGACGTTGTGATGCGTGTCGGATTGCGCGACGATCTCACGGCCCGCTTCCGTGTTGAACCGCACCCGCGGATGTATGCGTCCTTTCTTGCTGCCCGTTTCATAGACGACATCGACGATCACGCCCGAAGTCTCCCGCGCGTGATCGAGGAATTGGCCCATATAGCGATAGCTGTACAGGCCGGCAGCGATGAAAAGCACGCCGACGAGAACGGTGATCAGGTTGCCGGGCTCGAGATGCACCCGCATCAGACGTTGCCTTCGCTTCGAGGCACACGATCGGTGCGCAATACACTCATGCCGAAGGTTTTGCCGGGAGGGTCTGCGCGCCGTCCCCGAGCGCCAGCTGCATGTGCACGACGTCGATCCAGCGCCCGAACTTGAAACCGACCGCGCGATGGATGCCGATCATTTGGAAACCGAGCTTTGCGTGTAGCCTCACCGATGCTTCGTTCGAGCTGTCGCCGATCACTGCCAGCATTTGGCGATAACCGGCGCGCGCGCAGCGTGCGATCAAGTCGCGCATAAGCGCCGAGCCGATGCCGCGACAAAGCGCGCCGGGGGCAACGTACACGGAATTCTCGACGCTATAGCGATACGCCGTGCGCGTTCGATACAGCGCCGCATAGGCGTAGCCTGCGACGGCTCCATCGGCGTCGAGCGCAACGCGCCACGGCAGTCCTGCGCTCGAGATCGCCGCGAGCCGCGCGCGAATCTCGCCGTCGTCGGGTACTTCTTCCTCGAAGGTCGCGGGGGAAGTACGCACATAATGACCGTACAACGCGCCGATGGCATGCGCGTCGTCGGGCGTCGCATCGCGGAGGATCGCCACGCTCGTTTCGGATTTGCCTCTCGCGTGATTTGGCGGCATTGTTGAACCAGAAAGGGGGCCTTATGACTTATTCCGAAAACGTGCGCGGGGTATTTTGTGCTCTGCTCCTGATTGTACTTCAAGCCTTTTCAACGGCCGCCGCTGCCGCGGAGCCGGTGCTGGCGCTGGCAAAACAGGAAAGACCGGCGCTGCTCGACACGCTGAAAGAGCTGGTAGCGATCGAAAGCGGCAGCAGTGACATCGAAGGTCTCGACAGGATCCGGGCAGTCATCGCCGCGCGCCTAGCCGCGCTGGGCGCAAAAACAGAAGTGATCGATCCGGACGTGCCATCCGCGAAAGGCGTAGGCGTTCCCGACAAGATCGGCAAGATGGTCCGCGCGACTTTCACCGGCACGGGGACTAAGAAAATCCTGCTGCTCGCTCACATGGATACGGTGTATCCGCGCGGAATGCTTGCCAGGCAGCCTTTTCGCATCGACGGCGATCGCGCGTGGGGGCTGGGGATCGCGGACGACAAGCACGGTATCGCGGTCATCCTCCATGCGCTGAAAATGCTGAACGCGCTGAAGCTCAGGGATTACGGCGTCTTGACGGTGCTCGTCAACGCAGACGAGGAAATCGGATCGCCCGGCTCGCGCAATACGATCGTGCGCCTGGGCGGCCAGCACGACGTCGTGCTGTCGTTCGAAGGATCGAGTATCGCCGACGATCAGGTGAGACTCGCAACGAGCGGAACCGCGGCGGCCATACTGAAAGTGCGCGGCCGCGGTTCGCATGCCGGATCCGCGCCCGAACGCGGTGTGAACGCCCTTTACGAGTTGGCTCACCAGGTGCTGCAGCTGCGCGATCTCTCCGACTCATCGACCGGCCTCAAGCTCAACTGGACCGTCGCCAACGCCGGTATCGTCAGAAACATGATTCCGCCGAGCGCCGAAGCGATCGCGGATATTCGCGTCGAGCGCGTGGCCGATCTCGACGGCGTCGAGCAGAAACTGCGCGAGCGCATCAAGAACAAGCTTCTGCCCGATTCGCAGGTCGAGCTCGATTTCCGCCCCAGCCGCCCGCCGCTGCAGGCGACCGACGCCTCACGCGCCCTGGCCGCGCACGCACAGCAGATTTATGCGGAGATTGGCAAGAAGCTTGCGGTCCGCGAGCGCTCGACCGGGGGTGGGACCGACGCCGCGTATGCCGCATTGAAAACCACCGCGCCGGTGGTCGAAGGGTTCGGCTTACAGGGCTTTGGCGCGCATTCGACCGACGCCGAATACATTTCCATACCCTCGATCGAGCCGCGGCTCTATCTCGCGGCGCGCATGATCATCGACATCGCGCAAGGCAAAACAAAATAGGATGGCGGCTCGCGCCGCTATTCGGCCTTGATACCCGCCATCTTGACGACGTCGCCCCATTTCTTGAGCTCGCTGCGGATGTAAGCCGTGAAGTCCTCGGGGCCGGACGGCGTAGGTACCGTGCCTTCCGCGAGCATGCGGTCGGTCACGTCTTTCTGCCTGAGAATCTCGTTGATCTCCTTGCTGAGCCTTTGCACGATCGCAGCCGGCATATTGGCAGGGCCGATCATGCCGCCCCACGCGTACGCTTCGTAACCCGGCAGTCCCGATTCGACGAGCGTCGGAAACTCCGGCAACGAAGGCACGCGCTGCGCGTTGCCGACGCCGAGCGCGCGTACGCGCCCGCTGCGCACGTGCGGGAGTATGGTCGGAATGCTGCTATAGGTGAGCTGGGCTTCGCCCGAGAGCACTGCCACGACCGCCGGCGCCGTGCCCTTGTAGGGAATGTGCAGGATTTTTACTTTCGCGATCGAATTGAAAAGCTCCGCTGCCAGATGTCCGGAATTGCCGGAGCCCGGAGACGAGTACGTGATCTGACCGGGCTTTGCACGCGCGAGTGCGACGAGCTCCCGCACGTTCTTCGCCGGCAGCGAAGGATGCGCGACCAGCAGCAGCGGGAAGTTGACCATGTTCGCGATGTGCGTGAAGTCGCGCAGCGTGTCGTACGGCAGCTTCGCGTAAATGAATGGATTCACTGTGAGCGGACCTGCCGACGCCGCCGCGATCGTATAGCCGTCGGGCGGTGCGTTCTTCAATACTTCGAGCCCGACGATGCCGTTCGCTCCGGCGCGATTGTCGATCGCGACCTGTTGCCCGAGCCGCTCCGCGAGCTTCTGTCCGACGATGCGTCCGATGAAATCGACGCCGCCGCCCGGTGGAAAGGGCACGATGAGCCGTATGGGTTTGACCGGATAAGCCTGAGCGGTAGCGAGTGCGGGGCAGATGCCGAGCGCGACAACCACACCTGCGACGATCGGCTTCCATGCCGGTGTCGTGAACATTTGCGTCCTCCTCTGTTTGCGCCGACGGTCGCGCAATTGGCGATGACTGTCAATGATCGCGGCCCGCACCGCGTGCCATAATCGTGTGAGCATGGCGATGGGGAGGGAGAAGTGCTGCGGATAGGGGTACTGCTGGGAGACGACATCGGACTGGAAGTGGTGCCGGAGGCCGTCAAAGTCATGAAAGCGGCGGCGGCGAGAGCCTCTCTCGACGTGCGCTGGGACGAGCTTCCAATCGGAGTGGCCGGTCATACGCAACACGGCCATACGATGCCTGACTATACCGTCGAGCGGCTCGCGCAAACCGACGGCTGGCTGTGCGGCCCCATCGGCCACGCCGCGTATCCGCGCAACGATTCCACCTGGATCATGCCGCCGCTGCGCAAGCGCTTCGAGCTGTATGCGAGCGTAAAACCGGTGAAGTCGTACGCGAACATCAAATCGCTGCACAAGGACGTCGATATCGTCTTTCTGCGCGAAGTCACCGAAGGCATGCAATCGTCGGACACCGTCGTCGCGGGCGCCGGCGAGTTCAGGCCGAACGACGATATCACGGTCGCCTACCGCGTCATCACCCGCAAAGGATCCAACCGCGTGGCACGCGCTGCATTCGAGATTGCACGCACGCGCAAGCGCAGAAAAGTGACGGCGGTCCACAAAGAGCCGGTGTACCGATTGGCGTGCGGCATGTTCGCCGAAGAGTGCCGCAAGATGGCGAAGGAATACGCGGACGTCGAATACGACGAAGCGCTGGTCGACGGGTTTGCGATGAAGCTCATGATCGACCCGTGGCGCTACGACGTCGTCGTGACGACGAATCAGTTCGGCGACATCCTCACGGACCAGGGAGCGGGTCTCGTCGGCGGGCTCGGCCTCGCGCCGGGGTTGTGCATCGGTCAGCGCCAGGCGATGGGCCAGGCGACCCACGGCTCCGCGCCCGACATCGCCGGTCGCAATATCGCCGATCCCTACGCGCTGATCATGTCGGGTGCGATGCTCTTCGAGTGGCTGGGGCGCAGGCGCAACGAAGCCGCCGCGCTGGAAGCCGCGCGCCGCATTGAAGCGGCGGTCGACCGCGTCATCGCGGAGGCGCGTCATCTGACGCCCGATCTGGGCGGCGAGGCGAGCACGATGCAGATGGGCGATGCCATCGCAGCGGCGGTCTAGTAAAGCACCGAAGTTGACTGAAGCACGCGCGCCTCCGTATGCTCACCGCTGGGGGATTTGGGCGCGCCAGAGGGAGGCATCATGCGGATCGAAGTCAGCGATTTGGGCGACAGCGTGAGGAACGTAGCGCTGGTCGGCCGCCTGGATACTTCGGGTGTTCTGGGAATCGAAACGAGCTTCGTAACGGCGCTCGTGCCGCACGGCAAGCACGTGGTGGTCGATCTTTCGAAAGTCGAATTCATCGGTTCCATGGGACTGCGCATGTTCATTTCGGTCGCGCGCACCATGCGCGACAAGCAGATGAAGCTGGTGTTTTATGCACCGCAGCCGCTCGTGAACAATGTGCTCGAGACCGCCGCCTTCGCCCGCATCGCGTCGGTATGTGCGGATGCCGCGCAGGCGGTTGCGGCTACGAAAGCGTAAAGCGGGCTTAGAGACTCTTAATCGCCGATGCCCGGTGCAGAGCACATCCTGCGCTTCCCGGCGACCCTCGCAGCCTACGAGCAGGCTTTCGCCGAGCTACGCTGCACGCTGGACGCGCAGGCCGTGGAAGCGAAAGCCCGGTATAACGCCGAATTGATCTTCGAGGAGATCGTCACCAATATCATCTGCCATGGCTGTGGCCACGGCCCGCACGGAACGATAGAAGTCTCGCTGGGCTTCGCTGACGGCGCGATCGTCATGAAATTCTGTGACAATGGTCCTGCGTTCGACCCGCGCGGTCATAAGGTCGCAGAGATTTCATCGATCGAGGAAGCGCGCATCGGAGGTCTGGGGCTCGAGCTCGTGCGCAGAGCTTCGGCGGGCATCGATTATCAGCGCACGCCGCAAGACGAGAATCACCTGACTGTCACTGTCGCTGCACGCTGGAACCGAGACGAGGGCTGAAACGCGCTCGACGGGTACACGTACTCCATAACCGCTCTTCGCCGTTCATCTCCACCTGGAAGACACCGCTATGACTTTAGTTCGAATCGCCGTACGCACACTACTGGCGACGGCTCTGCTTTTCGCTGCCACTTTCGCCACGGCCGAATACCCGGAGCGTCCAATCCGGCTGATCATTTCGTCGGCGGCAGGGGGATCTCCCGACGTCGTCACGCGCATCCTCGCAGCCGAGCTCATGAAACAGATGGGGCAGCAGATCATCATCGACAACCGTCCCGGCGCCGCGCAGACGATAGGCACCGAAATGGTGGTGCGAGCGAGCCCGGACGGCTACACGATCGGCTACGCAAATGTCGTCACGCTCGCGATCAATAAATCGTTGCTGCCGAAGCAGCCGTACGATCCCGACAAGGACCTCGTCATCGTCGGGCAATTTCTCTCGACCTACAACCTGCTGTGCGTCACCAATGCGCTGCCGGCAAAAACCGTGAAAGAGTTGATCGATCACGCCAAGAAAAATCCGGGCAAGCTCCTGAATGCGTCCGGCGGCAATGGGACCACAGGGCATCTCGGTGGAGAGCTGTTCAAGATCATGACCGGCACGCAGATCGTGCACGTGCCCTACAAGGGCAGCCCGCAAGGCATCACCGATCTCATCTCGGGCCAGGTCCACCTGATGTTCGACAATCTCACTTCGATCTCGCCTCACGTGAAAGGCGGAAGACTGCGGGGTCTCGGAGTGAGCAGCCTCAAGCGCTCGCCGATCTTTCCGGACATTCCGACGATCGCCGAGACGGTGCCGGGTTACGAGACGAACGCGTGGGGCGGTCTCGTCGTCCCGGTCGGTACGCCGCGGGCGATCGTGACGAAGCTCAATGCCGAAGTGAACAAGGCCTTGCAGTCGCCCACATTGAGAGAGCGCTACGCGCAGATCGAAGCCGAGCCCGTCGGCGGGACACCCGAGCAGTTTGCGGCGTTCGTGAAGAAGGAAACGACGAAGTGGGCGGAGGTCGTCAAGAAGTCGGGGGCGAAGCTCGATTAAAGGGAAAATATGAACAAGCAGCATTTCGATCTGATCATCCGTAACGCGACCCTCATCGACGGTACGAAAGCGCCGCGATTCAGCGGCGACGTAGGCGTGCGCGAAGGTCGCATCGCCGAGATCGGCAATCTCGATGGCGCCCGCGCCGACACCGAGATCGATGCTTCGGGCCTCATTGCGGCGCCGGGTTTCATCGATGCGCACACGCACGATGACCGGCTGCTCCTCTCCGATCGCGACGTCGTCCCGAAAGTGAGCCAGGGCGTCACCACCGTCGTCACCGGGAACTGCGGCATCAGCCTCGCGCACTCGCCGGTGCCGCGCGGCGCCCCGACGCCGCCGCTCGATCTGCTCGACACCGACGGCAGCTGGTTCAGGTTCCAGAGCTTCCGCGCCTATCGCGAGACACTCGAAGCACAACCCGCCGCGATCAACGCTGCCTGCCTGGTCGGTCACACGACTTTCCGCGTCGCGGTGATGGACCGTCTCGATCGCGTGGCCACCGTGGCTGAAATTGCGAAGATGCGCGAATTGGCGCGCGAGTCGCTCGCGTCAGGGGCGATAGGCATCTCTACGGGCACGGCGTACCCGCCGGCTGCATGCGCGAGCACCGAAGAGATCATCGAAGTGTGCCGGCCGCTGGCTGAGCTCGGCGGCCTCTACGTGACACACATGCGTAACGAAGACGATCAGGTCATCGATTCGATGGAGGAAACATTTGCGATCGGCCGCGCAGTCAGCTCACCGGTCGTGATCTCCCACCACAAGTGCGTCGGCACCCGCAATCACGGACGATCGCCGGAAACGCTCGCGTTGATCCACGAAAAAAGCCGCAGCCAGTCGATCGCGCTCGATTGCTATCCCTATATCGCCTCGTCGACCGTGCTGCGCTACGACCGGCTCGAACAGTCGTCGCGCGTCATCGTCACGTGGTCCAAGCCGCATCCCGAGTTCTCGGGCGTGGACCTGGATGAGGTTGCGCAGCGTCTCGGCATGTCGAAAGCGGAAGCCGTGGAAGCGATCAAGCCGGCGGGCGCGATTTACTTCATGCTCGACGAGAAGGACGTGCAGCGCATTCTTCAGTTCGACGACACGATGATCGGCTCCGACGGCTTGCCGCACGATACCAAGCCGCACCCGCGCCTGTGGGGCACGTTTCCGCGCGTCCTTGGACATTACTCACGGGATCTCAAGCTTTTCCCGCTCGAGACGGCGGTCTACAAAATGACGGGCCTCACTGCGTCGAAATTCGGCCTCGAAGGCCGCGGCGTGCTGAAGAAAGGCGCGCATGCGGACATCACGATTTTCAACGCAGACACCGTCATCGACGCGGCGGATTTCAAGGATTCGACGCGTCCGGCCGTCGGTATCGACACCGTCATCGTGAACGGTTCCCCCGTGTGGCGTGGCGGCAAGCCGACGGGAGCGCGTCCGGGACGGGTGTTGACCGGCAGCGCCGGCAGATAGCACGGCACGCCGGGCGATCGGCATAGAGCTACGCCGATGCTGGGGGCGCGTCACGCAAATGGCACGCGGCCCAGTGCGACGGTCGCACTTCCTTCAGCAGCGGCTCTTCCACACGGCAACGATCGAACGCGTACGGGCAGCGCGTGTGAAAACGGCAGCCTGTCGGCGGACTGATCGGGCTCGGCACGTCCCCCAGGAGAATCACGCGCTTTCTCTGAATTTGCGGGTCGGGCACGGGCACCGCCGCCAGCAGCGCCTCGGTATAGGGATGCTGCGGCGAGGTAAACAGCGAGCGCTTGTCGGTGAGCTCGACGATCTTGCCGAGGTACATGACCGCGACGCGATGGCTGATGTGCTCGACCACGGCGAGATCGTGCGCGATGAACAGATACGAGACGCCGAGCTCGTTCTGCAGGTCCATCAGCAGATTGATCACCTGCGCCTGGACGGAGACGTCGAGCGCCGAGACCGGCTCGTCGCAGACGATCAGCTTCGGATTCGGCGCGAGCGCGCGTGCGATTCCGAGGCGCTGTCGCTGGCCGCCTGAGAACTCGTACGGATACTTGATCATCTGATCGCGCCGCAATCCCACCTTGTCGAACAGCGCTGCCACACGCTCCGTCCTTTCGGATTGCGGCAGAGATTCGAAATTGCGCATGGGCTCGGCGACGATATCGGCTGCGCGCATGCGGGGGTTGAGGGAGGAATACGGATCCTGAAAAACCGCCTGCAGCTCGCGCCGCAGCGGGCGCATTGCGGCTGCGCTCAAGTTGTCGATGCGGCGGCCACGCCATAGCACGTTGCCGGCGCTCGGTTCGATCAGCTTCAGTATCGTCTTGCCGGTCGTCGATTTGCCGCATCCGCTTTCGCCGACGAGCCCGAGCGTCTCGCCCTGCGCGATCGAGAAGCTCACCTCGTCGACGGCATGAACCTGCGCGCTCACGCGCGAAAAGACGCCTTTTCGCACTGGAAAGTGCTTGGTGAGGCGACGGACCTCGAGAAGAGGTCCGTCGTCCCGGCGAAGGCCGGGATCCAGGCGGCCGTTCATCCTTCGACTCCGCTGTCGCTACGCTCAGGACGAACGCTAATCACTTTTTTCCTCAGGCGACATCGCGTTGCGGCGCAAGGCGATCTGAATGCCAGCATGCAGCGAGATGGGCGTCCGCTTTGAGCTCGAGCGGCGGATATTCCGCCCGGCAGCGCTCGGTAGCGTAGGTGCAACGCGGCGCAAACGTGCAGCCTACCGGCTCGCTGCGGAGCGACGGCACCATGCCGGGGATCTCGGCGAGGCGCTGCGGGGCTTTGATCAGCGTATGGTCCAGACGCGGAATCGATTTGAGCAGTCCCAGCGTGTAGGGATGGCGCGGCTGCGCGAAAAGTTGTGCGACAGGCGCCTCTTCGATCTTGCGCCCGGCATACATCACGATGACCCGCTGCGCCATTTCCGCGACGACACCGAGATCGTGCGTGATCAGCACGATCGCAGCGCCGGTCTTGTCTTTGAGCGCCCGCATGAGATCGAGTATCTGCGCCTGTATCGTCACGTCGAGCGCAGTCGTGGGCTCGTCGGCGATCAGGAGCCGCGGGTCGCACGCGAGCGCCATCGCTATCATCACGCGCTGCCGCATTCCGCCGGACAAATGGTGCGGATACTGTGTTATCCGCCGCTCCGGCTCGGGCATGTTCACGAGCTTGAGCATCTCGACGGCGCGCCGCAGCGCTTCCCGGTTCGAGAGCCCGCGATGCAGCTCCAGCGCCTCCGCGATCTGACGTCCGATCGTCAACACCGGATTGAGCGAAGTCATCGGCTCCTGAAAGATCATCGAGATCTCGTTGCCGCGGATCGCACGCATTTGCGGCTCGGTCAGCGTGATGAGGTCGCGGCCTTCCAGTTCGACCTTGCCCGAAACGATGCGGCCGGGAGGAGAGGCGATGAGTCTCAGGATCGACAGCGAGGTCACGCTTTTGCCGCAACCCGACTCGCCGACGATCGCCAGCGTTTCGCCGGGGTAGACGGAGAACGACACACCGTCGACAGCGCGCACGACGCCGTCGCGCGTATAAAAGTACGTTTTCAGGTTCTCGACTGCGAGGAGCGGGGAGATAGCGTTCATCGAGCGCCGCTCATCACATGCGCCGGGCGAGCCGCGGATCGAGCGCGTCGCGCAGCCCGTCGCCGAGCAGGTTGATCGCGAGCACCGTCAGCGACAGAAAAATGCCCGGAAGGAATATGAGGTAGCCGGCGATCTGGAAGAGGCTGCGCGCCTCCGCCATGATGTTGCCCCAGCTCGGAATGTTGGGCGGCGTTCCGGCGCCGATGAAAGAGAGTATCGCTTCGGTGATCATCGCCGAAGCACAGACGAATGTCGCCTGCACGAGGAGCGGCGCAACCGTATTCGGCAGGATGTGCCGCACCAGGATCCGCGGCAGCGTCGTTCCGGCCGCGATCGCAGCTTCCACGTACGGTTCCTCGCGCAGACTCAGGACGAGGCTCCGCACGAGGCGCACGACCCGCGGCACTTCCGCGAGCGTGATTGCAACGATCACGTTTTCGATGCTCGCCTTGGTCAGCGCCATGAGCGCGATCGCGAGCAGCACCGGTGGAATCGACATGAGGCCGTCCATGATCCGCATGACGATCGCGTCGAGCCACCTCAGATATCCGGTGATGAGACCGATCGCGAGGCCGAGAAACGTGCTGAGGGCGGCGACGGCAAGTCCCACGACGAGGGAAACGCGTGTCCCGTAGATCACACGGCTGTAGACATCGCGTCCCAGCATGTCGCTTCCGAACCAGTACTGCGCGGACGGTGGCTTCAGGCGCTTTACCGGCTCCACGGCCTGCGGGTCGACGGTGCCGAGCCAGGGCGCGAAAATCGCGATCAAGCCCATGAGGATCAACACGACTGCCCCGGCGATTGCGGTCGGATGTCGGCGCAATGCGTCTTTGAAGCGCCGCCATGTCGGCGACGCGGAGCGGGCCGTCCCCAGGGCGAGCTCGGCCATCAGTAGCGTATCCGCGGATCGAAGAACATGTAGGAGAGGTCGACCGCGAGATTGATCAGCACATACGCCGCGGAGAAGATGAGGATGACACCCTGGATGATCGGATAGTCGCGCCGCAGGATCGCATCCACGGTCAGCCGCCCGATGCCCGGAATCGCGAACACGGTCTCGGTTACGATCGCGCCGCTGATGAGGAGCGCGATGCCGATGCCGATGATCGTCATGATGGGAACGGCTGCGTTCTTCAGTGCATGACCCACCAGGACCGCGGCCGGCGCAAGCCCCTTCGCCTGCGCCGTGCGCACATAGTCCTGCGAGAGCACGTCGAGCATCGTCGCGCGGGTGATGCGTGCAATCAACGCGATGTACACCGTGCCCAAAGCGATGCTCGGCAGGATCAGATGGCGCAGCCACTCCCACAGGCCTTCGCTCAGGTTGTGATAGCCCTGCACCGGGAGCCAGTCGAGCTCGATGGAAAAAGTCAGGATGAGAATGTAGGCGAGCACGAATACCGGCACCGAGAAACCCAGTACCGAGAACGCCATCACGAAGCGATCGATCCAGGTCCCGACGCGCGCTGCGGCGATAACGCCGAGCGGCACCGCGACGGCCACCGCGACGAGGAGCGTGCAGAGCGTCAGCGCGACGGTCGGCTCGACGCGCTGCCCGATCAGTCGCGTCACCGGGAGATTGGTGAAAATCGAAGTCCCGAGATCGCCGTGGAGGAGTCCCCACACCCATCCTCCGAAACGCACGAGGAAAGGCTCGTCGAGCCCGAGGTTGGCGCGTATGCGCCTGATGTCGTCGGTGGTCGCCGCGTCACCGGCGATGACGGCAGCCGGATCGCCAGGAGTGAGGTAGAGCAGGGAAAAGACGAAGAACGCGACCACCGTCATGACGACGATGGTCGCGAATAGGCGCCGTATTACATACGCGAACAATTCCTTGTCACCTGGATCCCGGTCCCGGATCGCGTATTACCGGTCCGGGATGCACCTTCCGCGCGCCGGGATGACGATCGCTCCTCGATACCGGCACGTGCCGCTATACGATCGTCATTTCTTCTCGACGTTCCAGAGAAACGCGACGGGCGCGATGATGACTCCGGAGATGTTCGAGCGATACGCCGTGGGCAATATGAACTGGCCGGTGGGAATGAACGGCACGAATTCGAATGCGCGCTGCTGCACGGCGCTTGCGGCTTTCTTCGAGGAGGCTGCGTCGGTGGCGTTGAACCAGGCTTCGCGGAGCTCCTCCAGCCGCTGATCGGTCGGCCAGCCGAACCACGCTTTATCGCCCGTGCCGCGGATCGGGAAATTCACCGCAGGATTCACCATGTCGGGACCGACGAGCCACGTGTGGAAAATGTTCCAGCCGCCTTTTTCCGGCGGTTCCCGCACCGCACGGCGCGTGATCAGCGTGCCCCAGTCGCCGGACTGCACTTCGGCGTTGAGGCCCAGGCTCTTCAGCATTGCGAGCGTCAACAGCGATTGCGAATGGACGATGGGCTGGTCGGTGGCGTTGATGATGACGATGCGCTCGCCTTTGTAGCCGGATTCCTTGATGAGCTGTTTCGCTTTCTCCAGGTCGCGCTTGCCTTTCAGCGGCTCGGCGCCGATTTCGGATGCGAGCGGTGTTCCACACGTGAAATACGAGTAGCACGGGTGCCCGTTCTTCGGGTCTCCCGCGATGCCGATCACGTAATCCTGCTGGTTGACCGCATACAGCAATGCCTGACGCATCTTCGGATTGTTGAAAGGCGGATACAGGAAGTTGAAGCGGATCATGCCCATCGATCCCAGCGGGTCGATGTTCTTCACGGTGATCTGCTTGTTCTTCGTCAGCAGGGGAATCAGATCGGGCGGAAGCTGTTCCCACCAATCGGCCTCGCCTGCGTTGAGCGCGGCAGCCGCCGTGGCCGAATCGGGAATGTAGATCCATTCGACACGGTCGACTTTCACGACTTTGCCGCCTGACGCCCACGACGGCGGCTCTTTGCGCGGCACGTAATCGGTGTTCTTCACGTAAACGACTTTGTTGCCCGGCACCCATTCGGCCCTGACGAACTTGAACGGTCCGGAGCCGATCGGATCTTCGATATTCTTGAACGGATCCGTTTTGGCGATGCGCTCGGGCATGATGAACGGCACGTTCGACGACGGTTTGGCGAGCGCCTCCAGCGTGAGAGGAAATGGTTTCTTCAATGTGAGGCGGAATGTCTTGTCGTTGACTGCCGCCCACGACGCAGTTGCTTCGGCGAGCTTCTGCCCCAGCGCGTCGCGCTTGCCCCAGCGGTCGATAGACGCAATACAGTCGGCCGAAGTCACCGCCTGACCGTCGTGAAACTTGAGGCCGTCGCGTAGCGTGAACGTGTACGTGAGATGGTCTTTGCTCACGTCGTACTTGTCGACCATCTGCGGCTTCACCTGGAACTTCTCATCCATCGCGAACAGCGTGTCGTACACCATGTAGCCGTGGTTGCGCGTAATGTACGCCGTGGTGCTGATCGGATCGAGTATGCGAAGGTCGGCTTGCGGAATGAACTTGAGGACTTTCTGGGCTTGCGCCGGCGCAAGCGGCAGCGCTGCAATGGCCGCCACTGCGATGCAACGTGCCAGTCGGCGTGCAAACGGTTTCATATGTTTCCCCTGTCGTAAGAAGCGATGCCGGAAGCTGCTCGCTCGCGTGAACGCGATGCTCTCGCGCATTGTAGTCCAGCGTGTTAGCAAGGACCACGCCGCCCGCACTTTCATCCCGCGCCCTTTTTTTCCTCTCGTATGAGTGCGAGCGTGTGGCTTGCGATGAGACCTTCCGCGGCCGCGTGCACCGCGGCGAATTCACTGTCGGGCGCCAGGACGAACTGCGTTTTCATAGCCGTGATCGTCGCCGCGAGCGCGTCGATCGCCGCGAGACGTTCTTGGCGCTGGTCGACCGAGCGGATGTATATCGCGCGTATGCGGTCGGGGTAGCGCGTCGCGATCTCCGCGTAAATTTCCGGATCGCGCTCGCCGCTGTCGCCGATCAGTATGAACGGCAGATGAGGATACGCTTCCAGTATGCGCCCGATGTGCGACAGCTTGTGCCCCATGTGCGGTCTCGACGGGAACAGGATCTGCGGCCCGAAATCGCGCAGGAACAGAGGGCCAAGCGGAATTTCGTTCAGCTTGAAGAACTCGATCAGCAGGCCGTACAGGTTCCAGGGTCCGTTCGACACATAAAAGATCGGGTTTGCCTCGGCGCCGCTCGCTCCGCCGTGCAAGGCGCGATAAAACGCGGCGATCCCTTTGAAAGGCGTGCGCACGTGCGCGTTCGAGAACAGCACGGTCAGGAGCATCTTGAACGTGCTGGCGACGTGAGTCGCGACGACCGTGTCGTCGATGTCGCTCACCACGCCGAAGCGCGCGCCCGGTGGGGGCACCAGCACTTCGGCGGTGGCACGGGTAGGCGTTCCCGCCGCGGCTCGCGGCTCGATGAGTTGGAGCTCGAGCTCCTGCCATAAACGCGCATCGGGCGGTGCGTCCAATTCGATTTGAATGCAGAAGTAACCTTCGCTGTCGGTGATCGCGATCGATTCAGCGCCTTTGAACGTCGCGCATACGCGCGCGCCTGCGACCTCGCGTGTCGCAAAGCGCTTGTAGGTGTTGCGCAGGTTGCGCCAGCTGGTGTCGGTCTCGGTGGAGGGTATGAGACGGCGGTCTTCCAGGACGCGGCCGGGCAGCGTGAGCTTAGACTGCGTGCCGAAGCCCAGGTACGGCTCGATCAACCATCGCTTCGCGCGTCGCCATCGCGCAAAACCGATCAGCGCGTCACTGCGTCTTCCCACTGCACCAGTGCCCGCTCCGCGAAAGGTTTATCCCATTCCCGGTAATTCGTGCGATCGACAAGACTCACCGGCAGGATGATTTCCGCAGGTACCGTTTCGCCGCGCAGGTGACGCACCGCGGCTTCGGTCGCAACGCCTGCGATTTGCATCGCATCGAAGTCGATCGTCGCCAGGAGCTTCCCTTGTCTGATCGACGTGATGGCATCCGGCACCGCGTTCACTCCGACAACAATGCTTCGGCGGTCCACCGCATCGAGCGCTTCGATCGCCGCGAGCGCCATAACATCGTTCGCCGCGAGTATGGCGTCGAAATGCAGGCCCGATTGCAGCAGCGCCGACGCGGTCTCGAGCGTCACGTCCCGCTGATATGCGCCGCAGATCGTCGTGACGAGACTGATTTGCGGATAGTTCTTCTGTGCGTTGCGAAATCCTTCCAGGCGCGCGAGACTCGTGACCGATTCGCGCGGGCCTTCGACGATCACGACGTCGCCACGGCCTTCGAGATGATCGTACAGATATGTCGCGATGCGTAACCCCAGCGCGTAGTCGTCCGAGCCTACGAAGCAGATCGGACCCGGTTCGGAGTACGGATTGAGGTAGCCGATCAGCGGCACATTCGCCGCTACGATTTTTCGGATCGCGCCGTTGATCGCGGTCGGATGCACCGGCACCAGAAGAATCGCATCCGGTTTCGCTGCGAGTGCGGTATCGATGAGCGCAATCTGTTCTTCGATATCGTCCGGTTTCCCGGGCACGTAATGAAGCGTGCGGGCCCCGTGCGCTGCCGCCACGCGGTCGGCACCGAGCCGTGCTGCAGCATAAGCCGGATTCGTGCGGTTCTTGGTGAAAACCGCAAGGGTGTGGCCCATTTTTTTTTATCCCTGGTGAGCGCTCAAAACGCCGACCGAGGTTAGCTTTTGTCATCGATACGGGCAAGCGGCCGCTGGAGCGCAGTACGTCGCAAGCCATAAAGCGCGAAGCCGAGCGCGAACGCGGGCGGCCACACCCATTTCAGTTCCGAGGCCAGCACTTCGAGCCCGCGCTGCGACAGAAATGCCGAGACGCCGAGCGGCGATACTTCGATCACCTGCCACGGCATGAAATAGCGGTCGTTCGAGAACGGCCACAAAAGCAATATGCCGCTACCGCCGTTCGTGCATGCGTCAAGCAAGCCGTGAGATGCGGTGATCACAGCGATGAACCAGAACGCCGTGAGCCGGCGCGTATCGAGACTCGGCGCGAGCCCGCTCGCAATTGCTGCGCAGGTCAGCGCAAAGACAAGCGAGTGCGTGACGCCCCGATGGTCGATAGCTGCCACGAAAGCGCCGAGATAGACATCCAGATCCGGCAGCATCGAACACGCGACGCCCGTCACGAGGAGGCGCGCGGAGATCACGCGTGAGCCGAGGCCGATACCGATGGCGAGCGGTATGGCGGGGTGCGAGAGGATGGAAGGCATCGATTTATCGCTTGAGTGCGACCACAATGTGGCCTAGAGTAATCGGCATAACGAGATCGCCACGGTTTTCTTAACGGCGAAAACGAGGAGGTGCCGACATGACGCTGCAACGCTTGCTTCACGTTGTTGTACTCAGCAGTCTCATCCTGGGGTCGCCCGCCGCGTGTGCTGCGGAGAAATCCGCAGGGACATATCCGCAAAAGCCGATACGCTGGATTGTTCCATTCCCGCCGGGCGGCAGCAACGACATGCTCTCGCGCTTCCTGGGCGCGAAGCTCGCCGATGCGGTCGCTCAACAGATTGTTATCGACAACCGCGCGGGGGCCAACGGAATCATCGGCACCGAGCTTGCCGCGCATTCCGCGCCCGACGGCTATACGCTGCTCATGGTTTCGACGTCGTTCGTCATGAACGCAGCCGTCCGCTCCCTGCCGTACGACGTCGAAAAATCGTTCGATCCGATCGCGACCTTCGGTTCGTCGCCCAATTGCATCGTCGTGTATCCCGGTTTTGGCGTGTCCACGCTGCGCGAGCTCGTCGAACGGGCGCGCGCGAAGCCGGGGTCGATCATGTACGCCTCGACCGGCGTCGGCGGATTCAACCACTTTGGCGGCGAGCTCTTCAAGAAAGTGGCCAACGTCGACATCGTGATGGTGCCTTACAAAGGCGGCGGCCCGGCGATGGTCGACGTCATGTCGGGACAGATCCCCGCGATGTTCAGCTCGGTGACGCAGGTCCTGCCGCACGTGCGTAACGGCAAGCTCAAAGTGCTTGCCGTCGGCGCTTCCAAACGCACCAGTGCGCTGCCCGATACGCCAACGGTCGCTGAAGCGGGATTCCCCGGCTACGAGGTCACTGTATGGTGGGGCGTCGTAGCGCCGCGCGGCACGCCAGCCCCCGTCCTCAACAAGCTGCACAGGCAATTCAACGCGATCGTCAGCGATACGGCGACGCGCGAACGGCTCGCGGCCGAAGCAGCCGACGTGATGACGCTCAAGCCGCCGGAATTCCGGCAATTGATCCACGATGACGTGAAGAAGTGGAGCGACATCGCCAAGCGCGCGGACATCCGGCTGAAATAATCTAAACAAAGAAGGCCGGCGTGCTGAAAATCGTGAAACGCGTAGCGAATTTCCTCGTGCGCCCTGCGTACGAGTGGAGTGTCATCGAGAGCGAGCGCGGCAGCTTTGTGCGTGTGCTGGCGGTTTACCTTGCCCCGCTCGCACTCATTGCGCCGATCGCGTACGCAATCAGTCTGCTCATCGGCGGCAACGACGCTCTGCGTTCATTTCCAGATGCCGGCGCGCATCTCCGCTTTGCACTCGCATTCGCCGCCGCAGGTTTTGTCATGCAGATACTCGGCGTCCTTGTCACTGCCGGCGTGGTCTACCTCGTACTGCCGCTCTACGATGGCGCGCGAAATTATGCGACCGCGGCGCGTCTCGTCGCGTATGCGGCGACGCCTGTGTGGCTCGCCGGCATCGTGCTGGTCGCGCCGCTACAGAAATTTCCGCTGCTGGCGATGGTGATACTGATCGCGCTCATGCACGCCTCTTACATTTTCTATCTCGGATTGCATCAGATCGCTAAAGTGCGGCTGCGCGAAGCGGCCGAATGCGCTGCAGTGGTCGTGTTTGCGAGCCTTGTGCTCTCTACAGCTCTGGGCTATGCGGCTGGTTCACTCGGCCTGTTGCCGCAGATGTAACGTTGCAAAGCCGCGTCACTCCACTTTCAGCCCGATTTCCCTGATCACTTTAGCGTAGCGCGCGATTTCGGCCGCGAGATGCGCCGCACATTGCTGCGGCGTGCTGCCCACGGGTTCGGCGCCATCGGCTGCAAGCCGTTCGCGCAGGTCCGGTAGCGCGGCAATGGCCGCGATCTCGCGATAAAGCCGCTCGATCACGGCGGGCGGCGTGCGCGCAGGCGCGAGCAACGCCTGCCATATTGTCGTTTCGAAACCGGGCAGGCCCGATTCGCTTGCAGTCGGGACGTCGGGAAGATACGGAGCGCGCTTCGGGCCGGTGGTTGCGATTGCGCGCAGGCGGCCGCCGCGCACGAGCGGCAGCGCGGAAGGCGGACTCGCGAACATCATCTCGACCTGACCGCCCATCAAGTCGACCAGGGCCGGCGGCGCGCCTTTGTAGGCAACGTGCACGATATCGACCCGCGCCATCGACTTGAAGAGCTCGCCCGCGAGATGCGTGGCCGCCGCCATGCCGGAAGAAGCGAAGTGCAGCTTGCCGGGACGCGCTTTCGCGAGCGCTATCAGCTCCGTCACGTTGCGCGCCGGTAGCTGCGGATTGATCACGATCACCGACGAGCTCGTCGCGAGGAGCGACACCGGCGCGAAATCGCGCAGCGGATGAAAAGGCAGCTTCGAATAAAGGCTGGGGTTTATGGCGTGCCCTGTCGGTGCGAGCAGCAGCGTGTAGCCGTCGGGCACTGCGCGCGCGACGATTTCGGTGCCGATGACGCCCGCGCCCCCGGGTCGATTGTCGACGACGATCTGTTTCCCAAAACGTTCCGCGAGGCGCTGAGCGTATTGGCGTGAAACGAAATCGGCGTTACCCCCCGCTGATTGCGCGACCACGAGCCGGATCGGCCGCGCCGGATAGGTCTGCGCTGCAAGCGTGCAGGCAAAGCCGAGCGCAGCAAGCGCGGTTAGAGAGCTGAAGATCCGGTACACGCGGCCATCATAATCGACTGCTGTGCCTCGCGCTCGCTCTCTAACATGCTCGGTTCTCGAGTGGCGCTAATACAGTGGGTTGCAGTGCTAGAATTCTGCGCCGCCTCTGGGTTTGCCGCGCGACATGACTATGAGCCGTCACTCGTTCGCTCGCCGCCGCTTTCTGCGCCAGGCCGCCGCGCTCGGCGGCGGAATTTCGCTGTGGCGAGCGGCTTCGGTCACGCAGGCACAAGGCGCATCGCCGCTCGTTCCGCGCCATCTGTATTTCGCCCGTCCCGATTACAGCAACGTGCGCGTGAGCCCCGACGGCACCCGGGTCGCGTATCTCGCGCCGGTGAATGGCATCGTCAATCTGTTCGTCGCGCCTGTAGCGGACCCGCGCGCAGGACGTCAGCTCACCCACGCCACCGACCGCGATATCGGCGGGCGCTACGAATGGTCGTACAACAACCGCCACGTCGTTTTCTTCCAGGAGCGCGACGGTGACGAAAACTGGCGTGCGTCAAGCGTCGACGTTACGAGCGGTGCCGTCACTGCGCTCACCCCCGCGCGCGGCGTGCGCACCCTGATGCAGGAAACAAGTCATCTTTTCCCCGATGAAATGCTGATGCGGCACAACGCGCGCGACACGAGCCGCTTCGATATTTATCGCGTCAATGTCGTGACCGGAGCCTCGACGCTCGTTTATGAAAATCGGGATTTCGCATGGTTCGTGACCGACAGCAGTTTCCGCCTGCGGCTCGGCTGCCGTTACGCCGCCGACGGCAGCATGGAAATGCTCGAGCGGCGCGACGACGAATGGGTACCTTTCGGCGCGATACCGATCGAGGACGTGGAAAGCTCGCAGCTCATCGATTTCAGCGGCGACGGCAGGACGCTTTATCTGATCGACTCACGTGGACGCGATAAGGGCGCACTCGTGGCGATCGACATGGCTACGAAAGAATCGAAAGTGCTCGCCCAGGATGCCGAGGCTGACCTCGTGCGGGCCGTGCTCGACCATCGCACGCGGGCTCCGCTTGCGGCAGTGGGAGTGAAAGATCGTGTCCGATGGCACGCCCTTGACTCGCGCACGGGCGAAGACCTTGACCGGTTGCGCGCGTGGGGCCGCGGCGATCTCGAGCTGGTGAGCCGGAGCCTCGACGGCGGCAAACTGACGGCGTTCTACGAGCGCGACGACGCCAGCGGCGAGTTTGCGCTGCTCGACCGGGCGCGCGGACGCATCGAGCCGCTTTACAAGACGCGTCCCGCGCTCGAGGCTGCAGGGCTGCGTCCCATGCGGCCCGTCGTCATCCGCGCGCGCGACGGCCTCGATCTTAATTCCTACCTCACATTGCCGTCGCAAGGTCCGCGCTCGTCGGACGGTCGCCTCCCGCTGGTGCTCGTCATTCACGGTGGGCCGTACTGGCGCGACAGTTGGGGCTATTCAGGTGTCCATCAGTTCCTGGCGAATCGCGGTTATGCGGTGCTGAGCGTCAACTTCCGGGGCTCGACCGGTTTCGGCAAGGCGTTCGTGAGCGCTGCCGACCGGCAGTGGGGCGCGCGCATGCACGACGATCTCATCGACGCGCTCGATTGGGCCATCGCGCAAGGCATTGCCGATCCGCAGCGCGTCGGTTTTTACGGCGCGAGCTACGGCGGCTATGCCGCGCTCACGGCTGCGACGAAAACGCCCGAGCGCTTCGCGTGCATCGTCGACATCTTCGGCATTTCGAATCTGCTTACATTCATGGCGACGATTCCGCCGTACTGGCGTGCGTGGTTCAGCGTCTGGAAAAATCGCGTCGGCAATCCCGACACCGAGGAAGGCCGCGCCTTCCTGCGCAGCCGCTCGCCTGTATTTCATCTCGAGCGCGCCACGCGTCCCATCCTGATCGCGCAGGGTATGCAGGACGTGCGTGTGGTCGCGGCCGAATCGGAGCAGATGGTCGCAGCGCTGAAGAAAAACGGCGCTCCCGTCACCTACGTCACTTTCCCGGACGAAGGGCACGGGTTCGTGCGGCCCGAAAACCGTCTCGCTTTTTTCGCGATCGTCGAAGCATTCCTGGCCCGGCATCTCGGCGGGCGTTATGAAAGCGTGGGCGCCGACTTCAGGGGCTCGTCTCTGAAAGTTGAAACGGGTGGAGAGCTGATCCCGGGGCTCGCGACCGCCCGCCTTTGAGCAGCGCTACGCTCGGGCCCGATGTTAGAATCGGCGCGGCCGAAATCCACCAGGAACATCGATGCAGAAGAGCACTCTGACGACGGGACTCCGCCCGATCCCCGCCCTGATTTTCGCGAGCCGCTGGCTGCAGCTGCCGCTCTACCTCGGCCTCATCGTCGCGCAGTGCGTCTACGTCTATCAGTTCTGGCAGGAGCTCGCCCACCTGATCCAGATCGTGTGGATAAAAGGCCGCATTGAAGAGACCGAGATCATGCTGATCGTGCTCGGTCTCATCGACGTCGTCATGATCGCGAACCTGCTCATCATGGTGATCGTGGGCGGTTACGAGACGTTCGTGTCGCGCCTGTACCTCGAAGGCCATCCCGATCAGCCCGAGTGGCTCTCGCATGTCAACGCGTCGGTGCTCAAAGTAAAGCTGGCGACGGCAATCATCGGCATTTCGTCGATCCACCTGCTGAAAACGTTCATCAACGCCGAGCACCTCTCGCAGCATCTCATCATGTGGCAGGTCATCATTCATATCACCTTCCTCATGTCGGCGCTCGCGATTGCCGCAACCGACCGGCTGCTCTATCACGCGGAGAAAGAGCAGCACCGGCCGGCCTAGCACGATGCGGGTGTTCGAGCTTCGCTTTCGGACTTGCGCTCATGCGCGCGTCGGGCGCGAAGGCGGATTAGCTTCGAGAAGCGTGCAGCGCGAGATCAGCGCCGGTATTCGCGCAACACCGGATTCAGACGATCGATGTCCGCTTTGACCTGCTCGCGTGTGCGCTCGTACACGATCTCGCGGCCCATGACCGAACCTGCGTACGCGCTTCCTGTGCGGGTGGGTTTCAGCTCGCATTTGACGCTGTGCACCCCTTCGCCGAGCACCACTTCGATCAGTTCCGGGCGCTTGCTGAGCACCACGACTTCGAGCGCTTGATCGGTCTGCGTCACCCGCACTTTGATTTTTTCAATGTTCATCGCATCAGCTCCGGCTCGTTAGCGGTCATCTTGTCTCCATGGGAAGTGGCGATGTTCGCATGCCCTATACTAGTTCTATAACGGTTCGAACGCACGGAGGAGAAGTGATCGTCATTCGATTATCAAAAGTCGTTTTGCTTGTGCTCGGCGTACTGAGCGTGGCGCCGCATGCCGTCTTCGCGCAGGCGTATCCGGTGAAACCGATCCGTTTCATCGCGCCCTTTCCACCCGGCGGCACGACGGACCTTCTTGCTCGCATGGTGGCGCAGAAGCTGAGCGACGGACTGGGCAGACAGGTCGTGGTCGAGAATCGCGGCGGCGCCTCGGGCACGATCGGCCATGAGCTCGCGGCAAAAGCGCCGGCCGACGGCTACACGCTGGTGCTCACGAGCATGGGCGGGCTCGTCACGAACCGCTTCCTCTACAAGCGCCTGCCGTTCGATCCGGATAACGACTTCGCGCCCATTTCGATGCTTGCCACCGCGGGTCAGGTTCTGGTCGTGCATTCCACCGTTCCGGCCCGGAACGTGAAGGAGCTCGTCGCGCTCGCGAAGGCGCGCCCCGGCCAGCTCAACGTCGGCTCAGGCGGACTCGGCACGACGCAGCACATCGTGGGTGAAGTTTTTCAGCAGGCGACTGGAACGAAATTCGTTCACGTGCCCTACAAAGGCGGTGGTCTCGCTGTGACTGATCTCGTTGGCGGTCAGATCGATCTCGCGTTCGCGGATATGGCGCCTGCCGTGCCGCACGTGAAATCGGGAAGACTGCGCGCGCTCGCGGTGAGCAGCGAGCAGCGCGCCCCCGTGCTCCCGGATGTGCCGACGATGGGGGAATCAGGCATCAAGCAATGGTTTCCGCAGACGTGGTGGGCAATTGCCGCGCCGAAAGGTACACCTTCTGCGATTATCAGCCGCATCAATGCCGAAGTCGCGCAGGCGATGAAGACGGGTGAGGTGCAGGAAAAGCTTGCGAACGTAGGGCTTTTCGCGCTGCACAGTCCGCCCGAGCGCGTCACCGAGCTCGTTAAAACCGGCATGGAGCGGATGGCAAGAGTGGTGAAAGCCGCGGGCATCCAGCCGGAGTAAGCGAACGCCCGCGTGGGTAGATTACTGACGCGCGGGGCGCGTTTCTTCGTTGGAGGCTATTCTCTCGCGCGTCGCACTCCACGTGCCATGCCGGGTGCCTGTGACATTTCCATGCATCGTGTCGCCTGCGACACGCCCCGTGTAGTCGGCATCACCGATGCTGAAGCTGACCTGATCGCCGCGTAGTCGCGCGTTTCTCACCGCCAGCACGCTGCCGCCTGAAGTGAGGGTTCCGGTCGCCGTCTGAAATTTCTGCTCGAGCGTGAGCTCGCCCTGCTCGAGGCGCCATGTTCCCGCGACCCGCGCCGGCACGATATACAACAGTGCCGTGCACCACATTTCGCAGTCGCCCTCGGCGCGGCCGGTTTCGTCGGCTTCCCAGCCGTCGATGCCGAAATGATTCGCAACGATGCGCGTACCCGGACGCAGGCCAAGAAACTTTGGAGCGAGCCTGTTCAGGTTTTCGGTGAGCAGGAAGAGTGCGAGGACCGTGGCCTTTGAGATGTCGGCCTCGTACATGTCGCCTTGCACGAACATCGCCCGTTCGGCGACGCCCTCCGCGGCTGCGGTGCGTTTCGAAAACTCGACCATGTCCGGGTTGTACTCTACGCCGAGCGCGCGCGCGCCGCGCTTGGCAGCGGCAATGATGTTGCGGCCGTCGCCCGAGCCGAGGTCCATGACGAAGTCCTGCGGCGTGACTTTCGCCATGTCGAGCATTTTCTCGACCAGCACCGGCGGCGTGGGCACCCACACGACGTCCTTGCCTTCCTGACCGACGACCGGCTTGAACGATTCGCCCGAAGTCTGGGCGGTTGCCGTGCCGGCTGCGATCAACACCAAACACACGACGAATATCGATTGCAAGCAACTCAGTGCTTTCAAGCCACGCCTCCTTTTATCAGTTCGCCAGTCCAATGATAAAGCTACTCGCCGCGTATGCCCGCCTGTTTGATGACGCGGCTCCACAGCTCCTGCTCCGAACGGATATGTGCCGCGAACTCGGATGGCGAGCTGCCGACCGGATCGGACCCTTCGGCGGCAAGACGCTTCGTGATCTCGGCCGAATGCATCGCGGTGTTTGTTTCCTTTGCGATGCGGTCGATGATCGGCTTCGGCGTGCGCAGCGGCGCGACCAGGCCGTACCAGTTGACGACGACCACGCCTTTCACGCCTGCTTCGGCGAACGTCGGGATGTCCGGCACCGCGGCCACGCGCTTTGCCGGGGTGACCGCGAGCGGCCGCAGCCGACCGGCCTGGATATGCGGAGTCGACGAGATGATCGTAGGAAATCCGATCTGGACGCGTCCGCCGACCATGTCGGTATATGCGGCGCCCATGCCTTTGTAAGGTATGTGGATCATCTTCGTGCCGGTCGCGATTTGAAAAAGCTCGCCGGCCATGTGTATCGGGCTGCCGATGCCCGAGGAAGCGAAGTTGAGCTTGCCCGGGTTCGCTTTCAGGTGCTGCACGAGCTCGAGCACCGACTTCGCCGGTATGGCTGGGTGCACCGTGAGCACGTACCCCTGCGCGGTCACCTGCGACACCGGCGCGAAGTCGCGCGCGAGATCGAAGCGCGATTTGTAGAGCAGCGGATGGATGATCGGCGTCGTGCTCGACATCATCAACGTGTGCCCGTCCGGCGCTGCCGCGGAGAGGATCTCGAGGGCGACCGCGCTGCCGGCCCCGGGCCGGTTGTCGACGACGACAGTCTGGCCGAATGCGTCACCGAGCTTCTGGGCAAGCCCTCGCGCCACCGCATCCATACCCCCGCCTGCCGATAACGGCACGAGGATGCGGACCGGGTGCGTCGGAAAGTTTTGGGCATGCGACGGCAGTGCGGCGAGCAGGCCGAGCAATAGTGCAAACGGCATCGAATACGACTGCATTTTCATCGCGTCGGTCTCCTCAGGATTATGGTTTCGCTTGGATCGACAGTGCGAGCGCTGCGCCGCACGACGTCGCATTGCAGAGCGCGTCTTGGTTCTCGCGCTACGCGATTATAGTGGTGCTTCCTGCCCGAAGGATTCGCTGTTCGTTTCGAGGAACGCGCGCTCGGCCGCCGTGGAAACCCGGCCGAGGATGGCGTTGCGATGCGGAAAACGGCCGAAACGCTCGATGAGCGCGGCGTGCTTCCGGGCGTAGCTTACGAAGCCGTTCAGGAATTCGCGCCATTCGGGCGGCGCGTCGTTCAGCATGCGGTCGTACAAGGCGATGCCTTCGCGCTGGAGCGCGGCATTCTCGCAGTGCTGATAAGGCATCAGGAAGAAGGCCTGCTCGAGTGCTGAAAGCTCGCGGAGATGGCCTGCCGCAATCCCGCGCCGGGTGATGCGCAGCGCAGCCGCATCGTGATCGAATGCAGCCGGAGTCCCACGGTGGATGTTGCGCGGAAATTGATCGAAGACGATCAGGAGCGAGAGGCACAAGCGCGCTTCGAGCTGCCAATCGTCGAGCGCACCCAGTGCCGCCTCCCGCAGCACCGGGCCAAAAACCAGCATGATGTACCGATCGGTTTCGCGCGCAGGGCGAAACCAGAACGACATGCGTGTGCTTGCCTGCGACGGCGCTGCGAGCGCGTCGTCGAACCAGTACCGATGGATCTCCTCAGCCGTCACGTCCGGCATAACGGGGTGGCGGCGAGGAGGTCAGCCGATCCGTGCGCGCCGTGAATCGAGCGCCTAAATAACACCCATCACTAAGAGCACTAGCACAATAACAACCACCAGTCCTAAACCGCCGCTCGGGCCATAGCCCCAATTGCGGCTGTGCGGCCACGCGGGCAGCGCGCCGATCAGGAAGAGCACCAGCAGAATCACCAGGATCGTCGTAATTGACATTGACATACTCCTTGCGCGATGAAAGGCACGCGTGAGAGTGCAACGGTCATGCCCGGCACCGGCACCATTGGTCCGGCGCTATCGCGTGCGTGGGCGCTGCCTTTCCCGCGTCCTTATACTCCCCCGACAAAGTGTTCTGTTAGCCTATGCGGCGGTCGGCATTGCCGCACATAAAAATACGCCTGGCAAAGTAGCCTACGCGCACAACGACACGAGGAGAACGATGCAGCACACCTTCCGGCGCTTCCTGGCCACGCTCAGCGGAATGATCGTTTGCGTCATGGCTGCGGCGCAACCCGGCAGCTATCCAACGCGGCCGCTGCGTATGGTGATCCCGAACGCGCCGGGCGGATCGTCCGACTTCGTTGCCCGAATCCTGCAACCGAAAATGAGCGAGCTCCTGGGCGTACAGGTGATTATCGACAACCGCGGCGGCGCCTCGGGCAATATCGGAGTCGAAGTCGCGGGGCGTGCGGCGCCCGATGGTTACACGCTGCTGCTCGGCAACGTGGGCGCCATGGCGATCAATCCGCATCTGTTTCCGAAGTTTCCACTGCACCCGCTGCGTGACTTCACGTGCGTCACGACGGTAGTCGATGTGGCCGGAGCGCTGGCGATCCATCCATCGCTGCCTGTGTCGAACCTGAAAGAGTTCGTCGATTATGCGAAAGCGCGCCCCGGAAAGCTGAGTTACGGCTCATCGAATCCCGGTGCTGCGCAGAGCCTCGTCATGGAGTACATCAAGCTCAAGAATAATCTCGATATCCTGAGGGTCGATTACAAAGGCGGCGCCGGCCCCGCGACGATCGGGCTCCTTGCGGGAGAAGTCCAGGCCGCGATGGCGACCGGCGCGTCTTATGTGGGTCACGTCAAAGCAGGGAAGCTCAAGATGCTCGCCGTCGTATCGCCGAAGCGCATCGCGGCGGCACCCGACGTTCCGACGATGGTCGAGCTGGGCTACCCCGAGCTGACGACCGGATCGTGGCAGGCGTTGTACGTGCCGGCCGGCACGCCGCGGGAACCCGTCCATAAATTGCACGAGACCCTTCTGAAGACGCTGAAGGATTCAACCGTCGTGGAACGGTTGGCGGGCGGCGGTGCAGACGTGATCACCAGCAAGTCCCCGGAGGACTGCGCCGCCTTCATGAAGACGCAGCTTCAGTTCTGGGGCCCGATCGTGAAGCGGGTCGGCCTGACGCCCGGCTAACGATGAAAGTGACCGAACGCAAACTGGGCCGGGTCTTCCATCTCCAGCTCGAAGCGGGGGAAGATTTCTTCGGCAACGTGAATCCCTTCGTGAAGGAGAAGAACATCCGTGCCGGCACGGTCTTCATTTTCGGCGCCCTCAGGCAAATGGACATGATCACCGGCTTTAACAGCATGGACGGTTATGACGTCGACCGGCGCCATTTCGACGACTGGCGCGAGCTGGTTGGCCTGGGGAACATCTCGTGGCCGGATAAACCCCCGGCAGCGCTCGGGGAAGGCGTTGTCTGGACCGACCCCCAGCCTTACGTGCATATCCATATGGCCGTCAGCGGAGGGCCGGGCAAGACGGACGAGGTTCTGACCGGCCATCTGTCCGACGGCGTGGCCAAGGGGGGTATGCTGGTCGCCATTT
>DATLEF010000071.1:0-5900 GCA_035525455.1 Burkholderiales bacterium | reverse complement strand
AATTCAGCAAGCGCTGGTAGTGAGTGACGAGCACGCACGCGTTGTCAGGCCTGAGCAGGCTGTTCACCCCGTGGGCGACGACGCGCAGCGCATCGATGTCCAGGCCGGAATCGGTCTCGTCGAGAATCGACAGCACCGGCTCCAGCGCAGCGAGCTGCAGGATTTCGTTGCGTTTTTTCTCGCCGCCTGAAAACCCTTCGTTGACGCTGCGATCGAGAAACGCGGGATCCATGTCGAGCAGCTTCATTTTCTCGCGGATCAGGTCGTCGAATTCGAGCGGGTCGAGCTCGTCCTTCCCGCGCGCGCCCTGCACCGTGTTGTAGGCGAGCCGCAGGAAAGCGCTGTTCGTGACCCCGGGAATCTCGACGGGATACTGGAAACCGAGAAAAAGACCCTGCCGCGCACGATCTTCGGGCTCTATGGCAAGCAGGTCCTTGCCGGCGAAAGTCGCACTGCCACCGGTGACTTCATAAGCCGGATGTCCCGCGAGGACTTTCGCGAAAGTGCTCTTACCCGAGCCGTTCGGTCCCATGATCGCGTGGATTTCTCCAGCGCGCACCGTGAGGTCGATGCCTTTCAGAATCTGGATGCCGGCGACGTTCGCGGTGAGACCGCGCACGTCGAGCAGCACCTTACCGTTTTCGCTCGTCATCCCACACTGCCTTCGAGCTTCAGGCCGAGGAGCTTGGTCGCTTCGACCGCGAATTCCATCGGCAATTGCTGGAACACCTGTTTGCAGAACCCGTTGATGATCATCGACACGGCTTCTTCGGTGCCTATGCCGCGCTGCCGGAAATAGAAGAGCTGGTCTTCCCCGATCTTCGACGTCGTGGCTTCGTGCTCGACTTTCGCCGTCGGATTCCCGACCTGGATGTAAGGGAACGTGTTCGCCGAACATTTCGAACCGATCAGCATCGAATCGCATTGCGAATAATTGCGGGCGCCTGCGGCCCGGGTTCCCATTTTCACGAGGCCCCGATAGCTGTTGCTCGACCGTCCCGCGGAAATGCCTTTGCTGATGATGGTGCTGCGCGTGTTCTTGCCGATGTGCACCATCTTCGTGCCGGTATCCGCCTGCTGAAAGTGATTCGTCAGCGCAACCGAATAGAACTCGCCGATGGAGTTGTCGCCGAGCAGCACGCACGAAGGATATTTCCATGTGATCGCAGAGCCGGTCTCGACCTGCGTCCAGGAAATCTTGGAATTGACACCTCTGCACAACCCGCGTTTGGTGACGAAGTTGTAAATCCCGCCCACGCCTTTTTCGTCGCCCGCGTACCAGTTCTGCACGGTCGAATACTTGATCTGTGCATTATCCAGCGCAACGAGCTCCACCACAGCAGCGTGCAGCTGATTGGTATCGAACTTCGGTGCCGTACAGCCTTCGAGATAGGAAACCGACGCCCCTTCTTCCGCGATGATCATGGTGCGCTCGAACTGGCCCGACGATTCGGTGTTGATCCGGAAATACGTCGAGAGCTCCATCGGACACTTGACGCCTTTGGGAATGAAGCAGAACGAGCCGTCAGTGAACACCGCGGAGTTGAGCGCCGCATAGTAGTTGTCTCCCGCCGGCACGACGCTGCCCATGTATTTGCGTACGAGGTCCGGGTGGTCGCGCACCGCTTCCGAAATCGAACCGAAGATGATGCCGACTTTCGCGAGCTTTTCCTTGTAGGTCGTCGCCACCGAAACCGAGTCGAAGATCACATCCACGGCAACGCCGGCGAGTGCCGCGCGCTCGTTCATCGGCACGCCGAGCTTTTCGAACGTGCGCAGGAGCTCCGGATCGACTTCGTCCATGCTCAGCTTCTTCTTCGGCTTCGGCGCCGAGTAGTAAATGATGTCCTGGAAGTCGATCTTGGGATACTTCACATTCGGCCAGTGCGGCTCTTCCATCGTGAGCCAGTGCCGATAAGCCTCGAGCCTGAAGTCGAGCAGCCACTGCGGCTCGTTCTTTTTCGTAGAGATGAGCCGGATCGTGTCTTCGTTCAGCCCTTTCGGCGCAGTCTCCGACTCGATATCGGTCCGGAAACCGTGCTCGTAAGGCTTGTTGACGAGTTGCTCTAAAACACTGCTCATTGCCTATCCTTGATTCGCGAACCGGAAAGCGTCAGCCGAAGCGTGACCGGCGACGCCTTATGACTTCACGCTGAAGCTTTCGCCGCAGCCGCAGGTCGCGTCGACGTTCGGGTTTTCGAACTTGAACGCCTGCTTGAGGCCCTCTTTCACGTAATCGAGCGTCGATCCGCTGAGGAAATCGAAACTTTTGGCATCGACTACGAGCTTGATGCCGTTTGACTCGAATACGTGATCCTGGGGACGCACGTCGTCGGCGTAGTCGTAGGTATAAGCAAATCCGGAACAGCCTACTTTCTTGATACCCACACGCAGGCCTATGCCGTGCCCGCGCTTCGCGAGCTGCGCCTGGATCTGATTTGCTGCGTTTTCTGTCAGTCTTATGGTCATCGCCTGAATATCCATGCTTTGTTTACGCCCGTCGCAACGCTCCGCACGTCACGCCATCATCGCAGTGAGACCTTTCAACCGCTTCACGAGCCCTTTCAAGGTCTGCAAGAACGCATCGACCTCGTCGCTCGTATTCACAGCGCCGAGGCTGAACCTGACCGCGCCGCGCGCAAGCTCCGGTTCCACCTGCATTGCCATCAATGTCGCCGATGGCTCGGTGCTTGCGCTCGAGCAGGCGGCTCCGGCCGCTACTGCGTAGCCGGCCTTGTCGAGCTCGATCACGAGCGTTTCCCCATCGATATGCGGAAACGCAAAATAGGTCGTGTTCGGAATGCGGGGCGCGCGTTCTCCGAAAATGACTGCGCCCAGCTCGTGCAGTCCGCGCTCGAGCCTTAGACGCAATTCGGCGAGCCGCTCGTTCACCTCGCGGCTGCGCGCGCGGGCGAGCTCGGCAGCCGCACCGAAGCCGACAATCGCCGGCACGTTCTCGGTACCGGACCGCATGCCTTGCTCGTGCCCACCGCCGGCGATGATGGGTTTTAACTCGATCCGTTTGTCGACGATCAATGCTCCCGCGCCCTTCGGCCCGTAGATCTTGTGCGCCGAGAGGGTCATCGCGTGCACGTTGAGCGCACGAAAATCGACGTCGATCTTGCCCAGCGCCTGCACCGCATCGGTATGCATCCAGGCGCGCGCGGCGCGCGCGCGCTCCGCGACCGCCGCCACGTCCTGGATCACGCCTGTCTCGTTATTCGCGAGCATCACCGATACGATCCCGGTCGGCTCTTTGAGCGCTTCCTCGACGTCCTGGAGGTCGATTACCCCACCCGGCGTCACCGCAAGCTTGCGCAGTTTCCAACCGGCACGCGCCAGCTCCTGCGCAGGCTTGGCCACGCACGGATGTTCGATCGCGCTCACCGCGATTTGCGAAGGCTTGAGGTAACCCGCGGCGCCTTTGATGAAAAGATTGTTCGCTTCGGTCCCGCCCGACACCAACACCACCTGCGACGGCTGCACGTTGACCAGCGCGGCGACCTGTTCGCGCGCATGCGTCACGGCCTTGCGTGCCTGCGTGCCCAGCTCGTGCCGGCTCGACGCGTTACCGTAGTGCTCGCGCAGGTACGGCAGCATCGCTTCGAGCACGCGCTCGTCGAGCGCGGTCGTGGCGTTGTGATCGAGGTAAACGTGCTTGACCATGTGTGCAGTGCCCGCGTTACGCCGAGACCGTCAATCCTTTGCCCGGCGTGTGGCGCATGTCATGCACGCGATTCACGCCGGCCTCTTTCGCGCGCTGGCTGTCGACGAGCTGGCGCAGCGTCACCGCCTCCAGGTAATCGAAAATGCGCTCGTTCAGATTCGCCCACAGGTCGTGCGTCAGGCACTTCTGGTCGTCGTGGCAGTTTTCCTTGCCCGCGCATTGCGTCGCATCGATCGGCTCGTCGACCGCCAGAATGATTTCCGCTACCGAAATGCCGGCCATGTCCCTCGCGAGGCGGTAGCCGCCGCCGGGTCCGCGCACACTGTCGACCAGCCGATGACGCCGCAGCTTTCCGAAAAGCTGTTCGAGGTACGAGAGCGAAATCTTCTGGCGGGAGCTGATTTCGGCCAGAGTCACCGGACCGCCCCCATGCCTCAGCGCCAAATCCACCATTGCGGTGACGGCAAACCTTCCTTTTGTCGTGAGTCTCATGCGCTCACCTCATCAAAAATTCAACATAAACAGGCATATGAGTGCGTGCCTAATACCATACTGATCTTGTCGACTATACTCTTACCTGAGAGAATTAGTCAACAATTCGGTTGAGATAGTTCGGGTCGAAGTCAGCCCTTTTTTCCTCCTCGACCTTGATGCCCAGACGTTTCAACTCCGCCAGGATGTGTTCTATGCGACGGTCGTTCTCCGCGCCGTGATCGATCAGCTCGTGGAGCGCCTGGGCAACCGGATCGTTTACGTCACGCGCAACCGCGTAGGCTGCGAAGCGGCCGCCGGTCTCCTCGGATTCGACGATCCGCGCCGGAATGCCGATGGCGGTGGCACCCGCAGGGACCGGCTTCACCACCACCGCGTTCGATCCGACTTTTGCGCCGTCGCCGATAAGGATAGGTCCCAGTATCTTTGCGCCGGCGCCGACGACGACCCCTTTGCCCAACGTGGGATGGCGTTTGCCTTTATTCCACGAGGTGCCGCCGAGTGTCACGCCGTGATACAGCGTGCAGTCGTCACCGATCTCCGCGGTTTCTCCAATGACCACACCCATGCCGTGATCGATGAAGAAGCGCCTGCCGATCTGCGCGCCGGGATGGATTTCGATTCCGGTCAAACCCCGGCCGAGGTGCGACACGAACCGGGCGAGCCAGTTAAAGCCGCCGCGCCAGAGCCGGTGCGACAACCGATGCACGAGCATGGCGTGAAAACCGGGGTAGCAGGTAATCACCTCCCATGTGTTGCGCGCCGCGGGATCGCGCTCGAACACCACCGCAATTTCTTCTTTGATACGCGACATAGTTGAGGTTGATTCCTGCATCGGCACGTGCCTCCGCGCTCCGGTAGCTTGAAAACGCGCCTGAGCGGCTGTCGCCATGAATGACATGGCAAGAAAGCCGACGATTTTAATCAAGTATCCGGCGACCCGAAAGCCGCGGGCCGGCGCGCGCGCCCGCTATCCGTTTTTGCGGGGGCGCGACAGCGCTTTCAGAATTCCGCGCAGGATGTTCACTTCTTCGGGGCCGAGCTCGGCACGCGCGAACAGTCGGCGCAGGCGCGGCATGAGCTTCTTGGGATGCTCGCGGTTGAGAAATCCGATGTCGGTCATCATGCGCTCGAGGTGGTCATAGAACGCTTCGGTCTGCTCGTGCGCCGCGAGTCTGCGTTGGACACCTTTCACGCGCGGCGTCTCGGCTGCCACTCGAAGCTCGTACGCAAAGACCTGAACGGCAGCAGCGAGATTGAGCGATGAGTAGCGCGGGTTGGCGGGGACAGCTGCGAGGAGCGCGCACTTGTTCACTTCCTCGGTGGTAAGCCCGAACGTCTCATTGCCGAAGACGAGTGCCACGGGCTGAGCACGCGCGACCGCGACCGCACGCCCCGCAGCCGCGCGCGCTGTCGCGGCGGGCACGGCGATATCACGCGCGCGCGCGGAGCATGCAATCGAGTATCCAATCCCGTGCAGGGCGTCATCGAGCCGCGCGTGAACGCGCGCTTTGCGCACCACGTCCACTGCGCGCGCTGCGCGCCACTCGGCTTCAGGATCGGGAAAGCGCTGAGGATTTACCAGATGCAACGACGACAAGCCCATCGTTTTCATCGCACGGGCCGCAGCGCCGATATTGCCGGGGTGGCTGGTGTCGCAGAGGATGATGCGGATGTTTTTTAGCGGATCGGCTGCGGCCATGCGATACAATACGCGCCTTTCCGGCCGGCCGTATGCGCG
>DATLEF010000070.1:0-25241 GCA_035525455.1 Burkholderiales bacterium | reverse complement strand
GCGTCGAGCACGCGCAGCCCCGGCTCGAGCGCAAGGAGCGGGGCTGCGTATTGCGCGGCCGCATCCTGCACCGACACGTCACCTTCGGTGAACCCGGGGATGCGCTCGACCGGCACGGGCCGCTCGAGCATGACCGCACTTCCGCCCAGAGGCCGCGCAGCAATATCGAGCGCGTGCAACCGCTCGGTGTAGGCTTCGACGCTGAGCCGGCGGCGGTTCACCCTGAGCGTGAGCGGCGGGTGGGTGTTGGCCTGGTCCAGCACCGCGTCGTAGTCGGCGGGATATTGCGCCTTCACCTTGTCGATCCACCATGTCGGATGAGAGTAGCGGCCGAGATCGCTGCGCCGCGCAAGGGCAAGCGTGCTTTCGCGGTTACGCAGCGCGTTGCGCAGCACGGCGTTGACGAGCCCTTTCGCGGCAGGTATTTCGAGCACTGCGCACGCGCGGACCGCATGATCGACGATCGCGTGCGGTGCGGCCCGCGTATGCATGATCTGAAAAAGCGCCACGCGCAGGAGCTCGCGCGCGCGCTTATCCTTCAGCGGCCGCTCGAGCAGCACGTCCAGCATCGCGTCGAGCTCGCCCAGAAAGCGCAGGGTCCCGTAGGCGATGTCCTGCACCGCGGCACGTTGTTGCGATGTGAAGTGCGCCTCGCGCAGGGCGGCGGCTCGAAGCTCGGCGTCGAGGCTGCGGCCCGACAACACGCGGCCGAGAATATGCGTCGCGGTCCGCTGGACCTCGACCATCGTGGGGGCTCGCGTCTCGCTGCGAGTCATACGTCGCCCAGCCGCTCGCCCACGGCAATCGCCGAGCCGGCGACAAAAGCCGATGCGCTGAGACGCTTACCGCCTGCGCGCTGCAGCTCGAGCAAGCGGATCGCGGTGCCTCCACCGCACGCAACGGCGATGCCATTCGCGTCCATGTGCGAGACGACACCGGGTGCAACGTGCGTTGCCGCCACAGGCGTCGCACGCCAGATCTTGAGGGGCAGGCCGCCGTAGCTGCTGACCGCGCCGGGCGTTGGATTGAAAGCGCGAATCTTGCGATCGATCGCCGGCGCCGGCTCGTTCCAGTCGATCCGCGCTTCATGTTTGGAGATTTTCGCCGCGTAGGTCGCGCGCGATTCGTCCTGGGCGCGTGCTTCGAACGGCGTGTCGAGCGCACGCACGGCGAGGTCCGCGCCGAGGGAGGCGAGTCGATCGTGCAGGCTTTGCGCCGTGTCTTCAGGCGTGATTGCGATCGACTGCTGCAGCAGCACGGGGCCCGTGTCGAGACCTTCGTCCATCTGCATGATGCTGATGCCCGTCTCCTGATCGCCTGCGAGCAGCGCGCGCTGTATCGGCGCCGCCCCGCGCCAGCGCGGCAGGAGTGAAGCGTGAATGTTGATCCCGCCACGGGGCGGCACGGCGAGCACCGCGCGCGGCACGATCAAACCGTAGGCCGCAACGACGAGCGCCTCGGGTGCGCATCGCGCGAGGGTCGTCACCACATCGTCACTTTTGAGGCCGATGGGTTGCTGCACTTCGAGTCCCAGTTCCAGCGCGAGGCTTTTGACGGCGGATGGGAGAGGCTGGAGCCCGCGGCCGCGCGGGCGGTCAGGCTGCGTGAGCACGAGAGCGATCTCGTGGCCCGCCCCGTGCAGCGCTTCGAGAGCGACCGCGGCGAACTCGGGCGTGCCGGCAAACGCTAGTTTCATGGGCTCCCGATCGGTTGGGCCGCTACCCGCCGCGGCCACGGCGCCTACATCGCCGCGCGTTGCTGTTTTTTCAGCTTCGACACGATGCGCCGCTGCTTCAGGCGCGAGAGATATTCGACAAAAACCTTGCCGTCGAGATGATCGATCTCGTGCTGTATGCACACGGCGAGCGTTCCTTCGGCGTCGAGTATGAATTCCTCGCCCTGAGCGTTCAGAGCGCGTACCTTTATCCGCTCTGCGCGCCGCACCTTCTCGAAGATACCGGGCACCGACAGGCAGCCTTCCTCGCATTCGGCCTCGCCGCTCGCTTCGATGATCTGCGGGTTCACGAACGCCTGCAGCTCGTTGCGCGCTTCGGAGATGTCTACGATCAGCAAGCGCTCGTGCACGTCGACCTGACTCGCCGCGAGACCGATGCCCGGCGCGGCATACATGGTCTCCGCCATGTCCCGGATGAGCTGCCGTATGCGATCGTCTACGGCAAGGACCGGCGCCGCGACTTTGTGCAGGCGCGGATCGGGATAGTGCAAAATAGGCAGCAATGCCATAAAAAGCTTGCCAGTCTAAGTAGCTAAATGCAGAATTTAATCCACTACGTAAGATTGCGACCCGCCCGTGGACCGGGGGCGACACACGTGTGGTTATATTGGGGTACGCAATGAAAAAAGCAATTATATCGCTGATTTTGCTGCTGTCTTTGGCGGCTGCCGGAATCGCCGCAACGACTGCGAACCTGCGCGCCGACGCGCCCGAGCGCTACACGGTCGTACCCGGTGACACGCTTTGGGGGATCGCCAGCCGCTACCTGACCGACCCATGGCGCTGGCCCGAGCTGTGGAAAATGAACCAGGCCCAGGTGCGTAACCCCCACCGCATTTACCCAGGAGACGTACTTGTGCTCGATCGCTCGGCCGCGACCGGGGAGGCGTCGTTGCGGCTGGATACCGCCCGCTTAAGTCCGCGCGTGCGCATCGAGCCGCGCGAAGCGGACGCAATCAGGACCATCTCACCGACCGTCATCGGGCCATTTCTCTCGAAGCCCCTCGTTATCAGCGCAAATGAGCTCGACGGCGCTCCCGAGATCGTCGCTACCCCGGAAGACCGCGTGGCATTGGGGGGTGGAGACACCGCGTATGTACGCGGCATCGGCAGAAACGGCGACACCCGCTGGAGCGTCGTGCGGCGCGGCGACGCACTGGTGGATCCCGAGACCAACGAGCACCTGGGCTACGTTGCAATCTATCTGGGCGAAGCTGAGCTCGTGAGGCCCGGCGAAATCAGCACTGTCACGATCGCGACAGCGGTGCAGGAAATTTATCGCGGCGACAAGCTGGTGCCCATCCCACAGGAGCCGCCGGTATTTGCGTACGTGCCTCACGCCCCTTCGACACCTGTGACCGGGCGCATCGTATCGACGTACGGCGGAATCGGCGAAACCGGTCCGTTCGGGATCGTCATCTTATCCAAAGGCACGCGCGAGGGCATCGAAGTGGGTCATGTGTTTGCATTGCATCGCAACACGAGGAGTGCGCGCTACGCCAACCGCACGGAGCCGCTGTGGGGCCGCACGGGCCCGACTGGCAGAGATGGCCGCATCCCTTACCACCCTCTGCCGCTGGACGTACGCAACGCTCCGATGAATTCGCCCGGCCCGGCAGTGAACGACAAGGATTTCGCGCAGCTACCGAACGAGCGTTACGGGCTCGTGATGGTTTTCCGCACGTTCGAACGCGCTTCGTACGGACTCGTCATGGAAGCTTCGCGTCCAGTCGCGGTCGCCGATATCATTTCCAAGCCCTGACCGAATCATAAGTTCCGCACCGCCGCGACGCGGGCTTTCCCGCGCTTTTTCCGCGCAACATGGATCTCGACAGCGAACTGGAAGCGTGGCTCACGCTCAGTCTCACGCCCGGTCTGAGTGACGCGCACCTGAGGCGGCTGCTCGTCGCTTTCGGCGGACCGCAGCAGGTGCTCGCCGCTTCCGGCGCAGAGCATCTTCGCGTCGTGCCGGAGAGCGTGGCAGCGGCTTTGGGGACGCCGGTTTCGCATGAACAGCTGCGCGCGGTCGGCGTGTGGCTCGACGATCCCGCGAACCTCCTGCTCACGCTTGGCGATTCAACGTATCCACAGGCGCTCCTGCAGATCCCGGATCCCCCGCCCGTGCTGTACGTAAAAGGGCGTGTCGACCTGCTCAATCACGACGCGTTCGCGATCGTGGGCAGCCGCAACGGCACACAGCAAGGCATTGCGCACGCCGAGTCCTTCGCGCGCGCACTGTCCGACGCGGGCCTGACGATCGTAAGCGGGCTTGCGCTCGGCATCGACGCCGCCGCACACCGCGGCGGGCTTGCCGGTGCGTCGAGCAGTATCGCCATCGTGGGCACCGGTCTCGACATCGTCTATCCCGCACGCAATCGCGCGCTCGCGCACGAGCTCGCCGCCACGGGATGCATCGTTTCCGAATTTGCGCTCGGCACCCCGCCGGTTGCGACGAACTTTCCGCGGCGTAATCGCCTGATCAGCGGCCTTGCGCGCGGCTGTCTCGTCGTCGAGGCGGCGCTCGCGAGCGGCTCGCTCATCACCGCGCGTACGGCCAACGATCAGGGCAAAGACGTGTTCGCAATGCCGGGATCGATACATTCGCCGCTGGCCAAAGGCTGTCACAGTCTCATCAAGCAGGGCGCCAAGCTAGCCGAGAGCGCCGATGACATCCTGGAGGAGCTCGGCATGCCTCGCGTCGCGCCGTCCACCCGCGCCGGCGATCTCCCGCGAGAAAATGCCGACAGCGCGCTCGACGCACTGGGGTTCGAACCGTGCAGTATCGATACTCTCGGGACACGCACAGGCCTGAGCGCTGACAAACTCGCGACGTTGTTGACGCAATGGGAGATCGAAGGGCGGATCGAAGCCCTGCCCGGCGGGCGCTATCAGCGGGTGCGATGAGACGCAGTTAAGGCACTCGTAAGGCGTGAGTCTTTTTGCGGCCGTAATCCCCTCGCTTGCGCTCAAGCCCTGTTTGTTCTTATCATCTGGCGCTCTTTTTTCTGTCCGACCCGCGCGCTGCGTGATTGACGCGCGCGTAATTCCCCTTTTCATTCAACAGTCCAGGCGCTCATGGGAAAGAAGCTGATTATTGCCGAAAAGCCTTCAGTGGCCGGTGATATCGCACGCGCGCTCGGCGGTTTCAAGCGCCAGGACGACTATTACGAGAGCGACGAGTACGTGGTTTCTTCGGCCGTGGGGCATCTTCTCGAGCTCGTAGCGCCGGAGGAATACGAAGTAAAACGCGGCAAGTGGTCATTCGCGCACTTACCGGTGATCCCGCCCCACTTCGATTTGAGACCGATCGAAAAGACTGAGCCGCGGCTGAAGGCCCTGACCAAGCTCATCAAGCGCAAAGACATACAGGGCATCGTGAACGCGTGCGACGCGGGACGTGAAGGGGAGCTGATATTTCGCTACATCGCCCGGCACGCGAAAATGAATAAGCCCATCGAGCGACTGTGGCTGCAATCGATGACGCCGGCTGCGATCCGCGACGGTTTCGAGCGCCTGCGCGCAGACCGGGAGCTGCTACCCCTCGCGGACGCCGCCATGTGCCGGTCGGAATCGGACTGGCTCGTGGGTATCAACGGCACGCGCGCGCTGACCGCATTCAACTCGAAAAGCGGCGGCTTCCACAAAACACCCGTAGGGCGCGTGCAGACGCCCACGCTGGCGATCCTGGTCGAGCGCGAAGAGAAGATCAAGCGCTTCGTCTCGCGCGATTATTGGGAGGTGCACGGCACCTTCGGCGTCGCCGCGGGCGAATATCGAGGGCGCTGGTTCGATGAGAAGTTTTCGCGCGGGCAGCGCGACGACGACGTCGATCTACGCGCCGAACGCATCTGGAATGAAAAGCAGGCGCGTGCGATCCATGAGCGCTGCGCGGGTCAGCCTGCCGAAGTCACCGAAGAAAGCAAACCGTCGACGCAGCTGTCGCCGTTGCTGTTCGACTTGACGAGTCTGCAGCGCGCGGCGAACGGCCGCTTCGGTTTCTCGGCGCGCATGACGCTGTCGGTCGCGCAGGCGCTCTACGAGAAACACAAGGTGCTCACCTATCCGCGAACCGACTCGCGGGCACTCCCTGAGGACTATATCGGCACGGTCAACGAGGCGCTCGAGGCCCTGATCGGCAAGGGCAGCGCGCGAACGAAGAGCGCGGAACATCCTTATGCTGCGTACGCTTCCAAAGTGCTCAAGCAGAAATGGGTCCGTCCCAACAAACGCATATTCGATAACGCCAAAGTATCGGACCACTTTGCGATCATCCCGACGGCGCTCGCCCCGAAACACCTGAACGAGGCCGAAGCCAAGCTCTACGACCTGGTCGTGCGCCGTTTTCTGGCCGTGTTCTATCCGCCTGCCGAGTACCTCATCACGACCCGCATTACCCGCGTCGCCGGCGAACCGTTCAAAAGCGAAGGCAAAGTGCTGAAGCAGGCGGGATGGCTCGAAGTGCACGGCAAGGAAGTACAGGAAGACGACGAAGCGAACCTCGTCGCGGTTGCGGCCGGCGAGCGCGCGGAAACCGTGGCGATCGAGGTCGTGGCAACCCAGACCAAGCCGCCCGCGCGCTTTACCGAAGCGACGCTGCTCACGGCCATGGAAGGCGCGGGCAAGCTTGTCGAGGATGAGGAGCTGCGCGATGCAATGAAGGAACGCGGCCTCGGCACGCCCGCGACGCGCGCGGTGGTTATCGAAAAACTGATCGCCGAGGAATACGTACTGCGCAACGGCCGCGAGCTGCAACCGACGCCGAAAGCGTTTTCGCTGCTCACTCTTTTGCGTGGGCTCGAAATCCCCGAGCTCATTTCGCCGGAGCTCACTGGAGACTGGGAATACAAGCTCAAGGAAATGGAGCACGGAAAGCTGTCGCGCGACAACTTCATGCAGGGCATCGCGCAGATGACGCGTCACATCGTCGAGCGCACCAAGGCACACGAAAGCGATACTGTGCCGGGAAATTACGTGACCCTCGATACGCCGTGCCCCAAGTGCGGCGGGGTCATCAAGGAAAATTACAAGAAGTATCAGTGCCAGAAGTGCGATTTCTCGCTCTGGCGCATTCTGTCGGGAAGACAATTCGAGCCGGCAGAGATCGAACGACTTATTCAAGCCCGCCAGATCGGGCCATTGCAGGGTTTCAGAAGCCGGCTCGGCAAACCTTTCGCTGCGATCATCAAGCTGACGCCCGAATTCAAGCTCGAATTCGATTTTGGCCAGCAACAGGCCGAAGGCGAAGGGGAGGCCATCGACTTCTCGGATCAGGAGCCGATGGGGCCGTGTCCCAAATGCAAAGGGCGCGTGTACTCGCACGGCATGGCCTACATTTGTGAAAACGCGGTAGGCAGCGCGCGCTCGTGCGATTTCCGTTCGGGGAAAATCATCCTGCAGCGGCCGATCGAAGCGGAGCAGATGAAAAAGCTTTTGACCGAGGGCAAGACCGATCTGCTCCACCGCTTCATCTCGAAGAAAGGCCGGCCCTTCTCCGCTTTCCTCGTGAAGGGGCCGGACGGCAAAGTCGGTTTCGAGTTCGCCCCCCGCGTCGCCAAGGTGCCGCTGAAGACCACCGCCAAGACCAAGACCGCGCCCACCCGCGCCCGCAAGACCGCTACTTAGATCTACCGAGTAACGCGGAAAACCTCAGTCAGCATTGGCTGAGGCGGCTAAGCGATCGCTAGAGAGCCGAAGGAAGGAAGGTAACGGAGGGGAACCTTGGGTTCCTCTCTGTTCGTATTAGTGGTCGATGGAACATCGACAGGCTGCGCGCAAGGCGCAGCCTAAACGTCGATGTTGCGGGCCCCGAGCGCGTTCGACTCGATGAAATGGCGCCGCGGCTCGACCTGATCGCCCATGAGCGTCGCGAAGATCTCCTCGGCCGTGATGGCATCGTCGATCTGCGTTCTCAAGAGGCGCCGGGTGCTCGGATCCATCGTCGTTTCCCACAGTTGCTCGGGATTCATTTCGCCCAGACCTTTATAGCGCTGCGTCGAGACGCCGCGCTGTACTTCACCGAGTATCCATTCGATCGCCGACCGGAAGTCGCCGACGGGGTGCGCCTGGTCGCCGCGTTTTACGTACGCGCCTTCGCCGAGCAGGCCGTGTATGACCTGCGCCGTGCGCTTGATCTGCGCGTAATCGCCGCTTTGCAGGAAATCGGCATCGATATAGCTATGGCGCACAACGCCGTGCTGCGTGCGGTTGATCGCGAGCACGTGGCGCTCGAGCTTAGGGTCGAAGCGCGCTTCGAGCGTGAGATTGGCGTCGCCGAGCACACCCGCCAGCGCGAGCGCACTCGCTTTCGCATGTGCTTCGTCGGAGAGGTCGAGAGGCGGAGAGTGCTTGAGCAGGGCATGCAGTACCTCCTCGTCGATCAGGCGGCTTTCGCGCTGTATCACGGCTTCTGCGAGCAGATACTCCTTCGCCAACTCTTCGAACGCTTCGCGCGAAAGCGCCGGGCGATCCGCCGCGGTATAGAGCTCCGATTCGGACAGCGCGAGCTTCAACAGGTACTGCTTCAGCTCGTGCTCGTCCTTCAGATACCGCTCCTGGCGGCCGTGCTTCACTTTGTAGAGCGGCGGCTGCGCAATATAAATGTGGCCGCGTTCGATCAGCTCCGGCATCTGACGGTAAAAGAACGTGAGCAGCAACGTTCTGATGTGAGAGCCGTCGACGTCCGCGTCCGTCATGATGATCACGCGGTGATAGCGCAGCTTGTCCGGCGCGTATTCCTCTTTGCCGATCCCCGTGCCGAGCACGCTGATAAGCGTTGCGATTTCCTGGGATGACAGAAGCTTGTCCAGGCGCGCGCGCTCGACGTTCAGGATCTTCCCCTTGAGCGGCAGAATCGCCTGAAACTTGCGGTCGCGGCCCTGCTTGGCCGAGCCGCCGGCGGAATCGCCTTCCACGATATAGAGCTCACAGAGCGCGGGATCGCGCTCCTGGCAGTCGGCGAGCTTACCGGACAGGCCGAATGAATCGAGCACCCCTTTGCGTCGCGTCAGGTCGCGCGCCTTGCGCGCAGCTTCGCGCGCGCGCGCCGCGTCCACGATCTTGGCGCAGATGATTTTGGCGTCGGCCGGTTTCTCGAGCAGGAACTCCATCAGTTTCTGCGCAACGATTTCCTCCACGACCGGCCGTACTTCGGAAGATACGAGCTTGTCTTTGGTCTGCGATGAGAATTTCGGCTCCGGCACTTTGACGGAAAGCACCGCGGTCAAGCCTTCCTTCATGTCGTCGCCCGTCGTCTCGACGCGCGCTTTTTTTGCGAGCTCGGTTGCTTCGATGTACTGGTTGAGCGTGCGCGTCATGGCTGCGCGCAAACCGGTCAGATGCGTTCCGCCGTCGCGCTGCGGAATGTTGTTCGTAAAACATTGGACCGACTCCTGGTAGGAGTCATTCCACTGCATCGCGACTTCGACTGTCGTGCCGTCTTTTTCGCCGACGGCATGAAACGCGGTTGGATGCAGCACGGTCTTGGTGCGGTTCATGTACTCGACGAAGCCCTTGACGCCGCCGCTGAACGCGAAGTTCTCGACCTTGCCGGAGCGCTGGTCGATGAGCGCGATCTTCACGCCGTTGTTGAGGAAGGACAGCTCCCGCAGGCGCTTCGCAAGGATGTCGTAGTGGTATTCGATGTTGGTGAAGATCTCTTTCGCGGCGAGAAAATGCACTTCCGTCCCGCGGCGCTCGGTCCGCCCGGTCGCTTTGAGCGGCGCTACCGCGTCACCCATGCGAAATTCCATGGTATGCACGACGCCATCGCGCTTGATCGTGAGGCGCAACCACTCGGAAAGGGCATTCACGACCGACACGCCGACCCCGTGCAGACCGCCGGATATCTTGTATGAGTTGCTGTCGAACTTGCCGCCCGCGTGAAGCTCGGTCATCACGACTTCGGCTGTCGAGCGCTGTGCTTCGTCCTCGGGATGAATATCGGTCGGTATGCCACGGCCGTTGTCGAGCACGCTGATAGAGTTGTCGGGATGGATCGTTATCGTGATGTCGTCGCAGTAGCCGGCAAGCGCCTCGTCTATCGCGTTGTCGACCACTTCGAAGACCATGTGATGCAGCCCGGTGCCGTCGTTCGTGTCCCCGATATACATGCCCGGGCGCTTGCGCACCGCTTCGAGGCCTTTGAGCACCTTGATGCTGCTCGCGCCATAGTCGTCGCCGTTCTTCGGTTCGTCCTGTTCGTTCATGTTCCGTGTGGCCTTTCTCTAGATACGCATCGGCATGACGACATAGCGGTAATCGCTGCGCTCGGGTAGCGTGATGAGCATGCTGCTGTTGGCATCGCCGAACGCGCAATCGACGCGCTCGCTCGTGACGTTGTTGAGCACGTCGAGCAGGTAGGTGATGTTGAAACCGACGTCGAGCGCTTCACCCGCGTATTCGACTTCCAGCTCTTCCTGTGCTTCTTCCTGCTCGTTGTTCGTGCACGATATGCGCAGGCTCCCTTCGGTCAGCATCCAGCGCACGCCCCTGAACTTTTCGTTAGAGAGGATCGCCGCGCGCTGCAGCGCCTGCAGCAGCAACATGCGATGGACAGCGATATGCCTCTCATAGTTCGTGGGAATTACTCGGGTGTAATCGGGGAATTTGCCGTCGATGATTTTCGTCGTGAGCTCGATCGCATCGAATCGAAATTTCACCTGATTGGCGTAGAGCTCGATATCGACCGTCTCTTCGCTGTCTGTCAGCAGGCGGCTCAACTCGAGCACGGCCTTGCGCGGCAAGATCACTTCGCGCTTCTCGTCCTGCTTGGCTACCGCTCCGCTCGCGTAACTCAGCCGGTGTCCGTCGGTTGCAACCACGCGCATGAGCTCCCCTTCGAGGACCAGCAGCATGCCGTTCAGGTAATAGCGTATGTCCTGTTGCGCCATTGCGAACTGGACCAGGAGGAGCAGCTGGCGGAGCGCCTTTTGAGGCACGGTGACTTTGGTCAATGGCGCGCCCGAATCGCCGAGAAGCGGAAAATCAGCCGCCGGCAGCGTCTGCAGATTGAACCGGCTCTTTCCGGCTTTCACCTGCAGGCGATTATTCTGCGCTTCGAGCGCGATGTCCGTTCCGTCAGGGAGCGACCGCAGGATATCCTGGAGCTTCCGTGCTGACACCGTGAGCTGTTGATCGCTGCTCGTGCCTTTGCCTGCATCGCAGCGTGTCGATATTTGGATCTCGAGGTCGGTCGCGACGAGTTGCAGCTCGCCTTGCCGACGTTCCAGCAGGACATTGGAGAGTATCGGCAAAGTGTGGCGTTTTTCGACGATACCGGTTACGGCCTGCAGGGGCTTTAGCAGCGCGTCGCGCTCGATCTGTAGAAGTTTCATGATGTACTTCTTTATGTGTACTTCTTTAAGTAGTAGTTCTAATAAGCCGGCCGTTGGCCTGTGGATGCATGAAAGAACCGTTGAATGTCACGGGCTTGCGGCGGCGCCGAGGTGTGGACTTGAGGGTAGTGTCCCAGTGGATGAATTGTGGAGGGTTTGAGCTGGAGTGCTCCCGACGCCGGTTATCCACAATTGCTCCCGACGATTTCAACTGCGCAATACCTTAAGCAACGAATTCACGTCACGCGTTATGTCGCCGTTGCTGGAGCGCAGGTCCGCGATTTTGCGGCATGCGTGCAGCACGGTCGTATGATCGCGCCCGCCGAACGCTTCGCCGATATCGGGCAGGCTCAACTGAGTGAGCTCTTTGGCGAGCGCCATGGCGACCTGCCGCGGGCGCGCGACGTTGCGGCTGCGTTTCTTCGAATACATCTCCGAAACCTTGATCTTGTAGAAATCGGCGACGGTCCTCTGGATGTTTTCGATCGAGACTTGACGGTTCTGAACAGCGAGCAGATCGCGCAGCGCCTCACGGCACAAATCGGTCGAGAGCTCCTGGCCTGAAAAGCGCGAATAGGCCAGCACGCGCTTCAGCCCCCCTTCGAGCTCGCGCACGTTCGACTGGATGTGTTTTGCCAGAAAGAATGCGACCCCTTCGTCGAGGCTGATCCCTTCGGCTTCGGCTTTTTTCAGCAGAATAGCCACGCGCATCTCGAGCTCGGGGGGGTCGACCGCGACAGTGAGACCCCATCCGAAACGCGAAATGAGGCGATTTTCCATGCCCGAAATTTCTTTCGGATAGGTGTCGCACGTAATGACGACTTGCTTGTGCGATTCGATCAGCGCGTTGAACGCATAGAAGAATTCTTCCTGCGTTCTGCTTTTACCGCTGAAGAACTGGATGTCGTCGATCAACAGCAGATCGAGCGAATGATAGTAGCGCTTGAAATCGTCGAAAGCCTTGTGCTGATAGGCGCGCACCACGTCCGAGACATATTGTTCGGCATGTATGTAGCGGATCTTGCTTTCAGGCGCACGGGCATGCAAATGATTGCCCACGGCGTGTATCAGGTGCGTCTTGCCGAGGCCGACCCCCCCGTAAATAAAAAGCGGGTTGTAGGCAGCGCCGGGTTTGTCTGCGACCTGCGTCGCGGCCGCGCGCGCAAGCTCGTTTGCCTTGCCGGTGACGAAGGTATCGAAGGTAAATGCCGGGTTCAGCCGTGAAATATCGCGAGAGGCCTTGGGCTGCGGCACCTCCGCCGCCGGCGGAATAGTCACCGCCGGCGCCGTCTCTTTCTCCGCGAGCAACAGACGGATTTCAACCGAGCGCTTCAGCTGCTCCGCGGCGAGCTCCTGGATGCGGGTGTAAAACTTGTCGCGTATCCATTGCAGCACGAAGCGGTTGGGCGCAACGAGCGTGAGCGTATCGCCGTCGGCGTAGAACTTGAGGGGCTTGATCCAGGTGACAAACTGTTGCGCGGGGAGCTCTTTCTCGAAATGGGACAGGCAATAGCGCCAGAAGCTATTCATTGAGCAGCGGGTCTTATCTTGAGCCCGGAGAAGGGCGCGTGAGTGGAGTTGAATTTTACGCCGAACGAAACGGGTTATCCACAACGCGCATCGCGATGAACGACGCGCGGCGCACGCGATCGAACCGTTTGACAGCAGCGCACCATCGCGCTGTAATACCGGGTTTTTCGATTTCCGCATTTCCGCTCAAGGCAGTCAATCATGAAGCGCACCTATCAACCTTCCAAAACGCGCCGTAAGCGCACGCACGGCTTTCGCGTGCGCATGAAAACCAAGGCAGGGCGCGCCGTAATAAACGCGCGCAGAGCCAAGGGGCGGGCGCGGCTCGCTGTTTGATCCAGCGTGTGCCCGGTCCCGAAACGGGCCGGCGTGCTGCGTAAGCGCAGAGATTTCGAAGTCGTACTGCAATCCCGCCTGCGCGTCGCGACCCGGAACTTTGTCGCGCGTGCAAGCCCGAATGAAATGGGTCACGCGCGGCTCGGTATTATCGCCGGGCGCAAAGCGGCCTCGCGCGCAGTGGACCGCAACCGCGGCAAAAGACTCATCCGCGAAGCGTTTCGCGCCGGATCGGCAGAGTTGGGCGCGTATGACGTAACGGTGCAGCTGCGAAATGACTTGCGCAGCCAGCAAAACAGCCTGGTGCAAGCCGAGTTGCGGGACCTCATGCGAGCGCTCGCTCGGCGTTGTTCAGCAGGCGCGGCACTCCCCGCAGCGCCTCCAGATAGGCAGTAGCGATGGAATCACAACGCCTCATTCTCTTCTTCGTTTTTTCTTTTTCGCTCTTCATGCTCGTCGACGCATGGCAGCGCGACAAGCAGCCGGCGCCGCCGAAGAGCGCTGCGCCGGCAACGGCGCAGAAAGATACGAGCGTGCCGCCAGCGCCGAGCGAGAAGCTCGTGCCGGGCGCAGCACCGAACGCAGCGCCCCAGGCGCCCGCGGCAGCGCTCGCAGCCGGCGCGCCCATCAGCGTCGAAACCGACGTGTTTCGGGCGGAAATCAGTACCGCGGGCGGCGACTTACGGCGTCTGGAGCTCAAGCAGCACCGCGATATCGAGGATACGAAACGCAACTTCGTGTTATTCGAGCAGCGACCCGATCACGTTTATGTAGCGCAGTCCGGGCTGATCGGCGCGGATTTGCCGACACATCGGACGCAGTATTCCACGCAAGCGACGCAGTACGCGCTGAAAGAGGGTGTGGATGTGCTGGAAGTCCGCCTCGAAGCGCCGCCTGCGAATGGCGTGCAAGTGACCAAGATCTATCGCTTCAGGCGCGGGAGTTACCTGATCGACGTGGCTTTCGACATCGTCAACAGCGGCGCGGCCGCAGTGCAGCCTTACGCTTATTTTCAGCTGCTGCGCGATGACAAGCCGCCAGTCGGAGACTCGGCGATGCTGCCGACTTTCACCGGCATCGGCATCTACACCGAAAAAGAGAAGTTTCACAAAATTACTTTCGGCGACATCGAAAAAGGCAAGGCGTCGCATCCGAAAACGAGCGACGACGGCTGGGTCGCTATGTTGCAGCATTATTTTCTCGGCGCCTGGCTTCCGAAAAACGGCGCGCCGCGCGAGTTCTACACACGCCGCGTCGAGAATCTTTACGCAGCCGGCGTGATCGTGCCCGCGCCCGTGGTGCAGCCCGGAGGATCGGCGTCCCTCGCGGTGCCGCTTTATGCCGGGCCCCAAAAGCAGGATGAGCTCGCCAAGCTCGCGCCGGGGCTCGACCTGTCGATCGATTACGGCTGGCTCACCATCATTGCGGTGCCGCTTTTCTGGGTTTTGTCATGGCTATACCAGTGGGTGGGCAACTGGGGCATTGCGATCATCATCCTCACCATAATCATCAAGCTCATTTTCTACCCGCTATCCGAGGCGAGCTATCGATCGATGGCCAAGATGAAGGTGGTCGCGCCCAAGCTGCAGCGGCTGAAAGAGCAGTATGGCGATGACCGGCAGCGGCTGCAGCAGGCGATGATGGAGATGTATAAGACCGAGAAGATCAACCCGTTGGGCGGTTGCCTGCCGATCGTAGTCCAAATACCTGTTTTTATTGCGCTTTATTGGGTGTTATTGGCAAGCGTCGAGCTGCGCCATGCGCCTTTCATGCTGTGGATCCACGACCTCTCGCGACCCGATCCCTGGTTCATACTGCCGATCCTGATGGGCGCAACCATGATCATTCAAACACGGCTCAACCCGGAGCCGCCCGATCCGGTACAGGCGAAAGTCATGAAGATCATGCCGATCGCGTTCAGCGTGTTCTTCTTCTTCTTTCCCGCAGGGCTGGTGCTGTACTGGCTCGTCAACAACGTGCTCTCCATCCTGCAGCAATGGCACATCAACCGCGTGCTCGAGCGCGCGAATCTCGCACCGCGCCGCAAAAGCTGAACGCGCCGCGGGCGGTCGCGTAAAGCCCGTTTATGACCCAGCGGGATACGATTGCGGCCATCGCAACTGCGCCGGGCCGCGCCGGTATCGGAGTGGTTCGCGTATCGGGCGAATCGGCGCGGCAAGTGATGCTCGGAATTGTCGGGCGCTGCCTGGAGCCGCGCCATGCGGCCGTTGTCCGTTTCCGCGATGCGAAGGGCGCGCCCATAGACGAGGGCGTGGCGCTTTATTTCGCGGGTCCGCAGTCGTATACCGGCGAAGACGTCTTCGAGCTGCAGGGCCATGGCGGGTCTGTCGTCCTGCAGCTGCTGCTGCAGCGCTGTGTCGAGCTGGGCGCCAGGATGGCGGAGCCAGGGGAGTTCACCCGGCGTGCTTACCTGAACGGCAAGCTCGATCTCGCACAAGCCGAGAGCGTGGTCGACCTCATCGATGCTGCCACCACGCACGCCGCCCGCTCGGCGTTACGGTCTCTTCAAGGAGAATTCTCTTCAAGAATCAATGAGGTAAAAGCAAGCGTCGTGGAACTGCGTGCGCGCGTCGAAGCTGCTCTCGATTTCCCCGAGGAGGACGTAGACGTCCTCGAGAACGCCACGGTCCGTGAAGGCTTGGCCGAGGCGCGTGCGGCCTTGGAGACGGTTTTGGCTGCGGCGGCCCGAGGCAGCGTGCTGCGTGAAGGGTTGCACCTCGTAATCGCGGGCCGACCCAATGTGGGCAAATCGAGCTTGTTGAACCAGCTCGCAGGCGCCGAGCTTGCCATCGTGACCGATATACCTGGCACCACGCGCGATCCGGTACGCGAGGCGCTGGCCGTAGGGGGGATCCCGGTTCATGTCGTCGACACGGCAGGGCTGCGCGACACCACAGACCCGGTCGAGCGCATTGGGGTGGAGCGCGCGTGGGACGTGATTTCCAAAGCGGACGCGGTGATGCTCGTGGCGGACGCAACGTCCGGAATGGGTGAGGCCGATATGGCAATTCTCAGGCGCATGCCCCCGGGGCTGAAGCGGTTGCGCGTGATGAATAAGATCGATTTGATCGGCCGAGAGCCCACCAAAGACGAAGGGGTGGAGGAAACGGTCTTATGGCTCTCGGCGCGTACAGGCGCCGGCATAGATCTTCTGCGCAGCGCGATACTCGAGCTCGCCGGATGGCAGCACCCGACCGAGAGCGCTTTCCTCGCGCGTGAGCGGCACCTCGCGGCGTTGCGAGCGGCACAGATTCATCTCGCGACCGCAGCGGCCCACACCGCACAACTCGAGTTTTTCGCCGAAGAGCTGCGCCTGGCTCAGGAGCAGCTTTCGCTCATCACAGGGGAGTTCACAGCAGACGACTTGCTCGGCGAAATCTTTTCGCGCTTTTGCATCGGAAAATGATGTTTCACGTGAAACATCGGATGCGCTATATCGATACGCACGGGTTTCACGTGAAACCTTATGGTGGTGGGCGGGTCCACAAGTCGACTTCGTGCCTGCAAAAAGGTATCATTGATCATTCTGCCCGCGACTTTTTGATATGATGCAACTAGCTGAAGAATTTGATGTAATTGTGGTGGGCGGAGGCCACGCGGGTTGCGAGGCCGCGCTTGCCAGCGCGCGTCTCGGCTGCAAGACCTTGCTGCTCACGCACAGCGTCGAGACGCTCGGGCAGATGTCGTGTAATCCGTCCATTGGGGGCATCGGCAAAGGACACCTCGTCAAAGAGGTCGACGCGCTCGGGGGCGCCATGGCGCGGGCGACGGATGAAGCCGGCATCCAGTTCAGAATCCTCAATGCGCGCAAAGGCCCGGCGGTACGTGCAACGCGAGCTCAGGCCGATCGCGTGCTTTACAGGGCGGCTATCCGCAGGCGGCTGGAGAATCAGTCCAACCTGCGCATATTCCAGCAGGCAGTGGTTGATTTCACGCTCGAAGGTGATCGTGTCGTCGGGGCGACGACGCAGATCGGCGTGCGCTTTGGCGCACGCGCAGTCGTACTCACGACGGGCACGTTTCTCTCGGGACTGATCCACGTCGGTCTTCAAAACTATGAGGGCGGACGCGCGGGGGACCCGCCGGCGATCGGTCTGGCGCATCGGTTACGCGAGCTCAAACTTCCCGTCGGCCGACTCAAGACCGGCACGCCGCCGCGTATCGACGGACGCAGCATCGATTTTTCGGCGATGACGGAACAGCCCGGAGATCAGCCCGTCCCGGTGTTTTCCTTTGTCGGCTCCGCCGACGAGCATCCGCAGCAGCTCTCGTGCTGGATCACGCACACGAACGCGCGCACACACGACATCATCCGCGGCGGACTCGACCGCTCGCCGATGTTCACCGGCGTGATCGAAGGCGTCGGCCCCCGGTACTGTCCTTCGATCGAGGACAAGATACATCGCTTCGCGGACAAGGCGTCCCACCAGATCTTTCTGGAGCCCGAAGGACTCACGGTCAACGAGTTTTATCCCAATGGCATATCGACCAGTCTGCCGTACGACGTGCAGCTCGACCTAGTGCGCTCGATCGGAGGCCTCGAGCATGCGGCCATCACGCGGCCGGGCTATGCGATCGAATACGACTATCTCGATCCGCGCGCGCTGAAAAGCTCACTTGAATCGAAGGAAATACGCGGCCTTTTTCTCGCGGGCCAGATCAACGGCACGACCGGCTACGAGGAAGCCGCGGCGCAGGGCCTGCTCGCCGGCGTGAATGCCGCGCTTAATGCGCACGGGCGCGATGCATGGTGCCCGCGGCGCGATCAGGCGTATCTCGGTGTGCTCGTCGACGATCTCATCACGCGCGGTGTGTCCGAGCCGTATCGCATGTTCACGAGCCGCGCCGAATATCGGCTCTCGTTACGCGAGGACAACGCGGATCTGCGCTTGACCGAAGCGGGCCGCAAGCTGGGATTGGTCGACGATGAGCGCTGGGAAGCTTTCTCCAGGAAAAGCGAAGCCATTGCGCGCGAACAAGAGCGCCTCAAGAGTAACTGGGTCAATCCGAAGCTCGTGGCTCTCGCCGAAGTCGAGCGCGTTTTCGGCCAGCCGCTCGAGCGCGAATACAACCTCGCGTCGCTGCTACGCCGTCCCGATGTAACGTATGCCGCATTGATGACTTTGCCCGGCGCGGGGCCTGGCGTCGTCGACCCTTCGGTCGCCGATCAAGTCGAGATTCAGGCCAAATACCAGGGTTATATCGAGCGTCAGCAGGAGGAGATCGAGCGGAACGAAGAACACGAGAACGCGCGCCTGCCAGAAGACCTCGACTATCTCAAGGTGCGCGGCCTGTCGATCGAAGTGCAGCAGAAGCTCAACCAGCATCGCCCGGAGACGCTCGGCCAGGCTGCGCGCATCTCGGGCGTCACGCCGGCCGCAATCTCGATTCTTCTGGTGCATCTGAAACGCGGATTCGTCGACGCCCGGCAGAAATCGGCGTGATGCTCGAGGAGGCGCTCGCCAGCGGACTCGACGCGCTTCACCTTCCGCTGGACAGCGAGGCGCAACAAAAGCTTCTCGATTATCTCGCGCTCATCGAAAAATGGAACCGCGTCTATAACCTGACCGCTGTGCGCGAACCGCGACACATGCTGACGCAACACGTGCTCGACAGTCTCGCCGTCGCGCCGCACGTTGCGGGCCGGAGTCTCGTCGATGTCGGAAGCGGAGCGGGCTTGCCGGGAATACCGCTCGCCCTTGCGTTGCCGCGCACGCACGTGACTTTGGTCGAAAGCAGTCACAAGAAAAGTACTTTCCTGAATCAGGCGCTGATCGAGCTCGACCTGAAGAACGTCGAGGTCGTGAATGCGCGCGTCGAATCATGGGATACGCCTGCTCGCTTTGAAGTCGTCATCTCGCGTGCGCTCTCAGATCTGGCGGAATTCGTGAGGCTCGCGGGCCATGTCTGCGCGAAGGAAGGCGTCCTCGCTGCCATGAAAGGCGTGTATCCCTTTGATGAGCTCGCACAGCTTCCGGACGGCTACCGCCTGAACAAGGTCATACCGCTCGCGGTACCGGGCGTCGCTGCGGAGCGCCACCTCGTGCTCGTAGAGCCGGCATAGGACACACGGCGTGCCCCGGGTTCTTGCCATCACCAATCAGAAAGGCGGGGTCGGTAAAACGACGACCGGCGTAAATCTGGCCGCGAGCCTGGGCGCGGCAAAACGGCGCGTGCTGCTGCTGGACCTCGACCCGCAGGGCAACGCCACAATGGGCAGCGGCGTCGACAAGCGAAGTCTCGCGTCCACGATCTATCAGGTGCTGCTCGGCACGCACAGCATCGCAGCGGTGCGCGTTCGTGCGCCCGCGGGAGAGTACGATCTCGTTCCGGCAAATCGCGAGCTCGCCGGCGCAGAAGTCGAGATGGTCGATCTCGAGCGCAGAGAGCTGCGATTGAAAGAGGCACTTGCCCAAGTACAGAACGAATACGATTTCGTCCTGATCGATTGTCCGCCGGCGCTGAATCTCCTCACCGTGAATGGGCTTACGGCCGCGCACGCGGTCATGATTCCGATGCAGTGCGAGTATTACGCGCTCGAAGGCCTCACCGATCTCGTGGCCACCGTCAAGAAAATACGCGCGCATTTGAACCCGACGCTGGAAATCGAAGGATTGCTGCGCACGATGTATGACCCGCGCAATACGCTCGCGCAACAGGTTTCGGCGCAACTCGTGCGTCATTTCGGCGACAAGGTCTATCGCACCGTCATTCCGCGCAACGTGCGCGTGGCGGAGGCGCCGAGCCACGGCGTGCCGGTCATAACATTCGATCGAGCGTCGAAAGGCGCACAGGCTTATCTGGCTCTCGCTGGTGAGATGCTGAATCGCCAAAATCCAACTTAAGGTATGAGCGATGGTTAAAGCAAAAGGACTGGGGCGCGGTCTGGACGCGCTGCTGGGGGACGACCAGACACCGGCCGGTGCGGGCGATAGCCTGCGCAACCTCGCGCTCGATGAAATCGAGCCGGGCAAATACCAGCCTCGCACCCGTGTCGATCACGAGGCTTTGTCCGAGCTCGCCGAATCGATCAAGACTCAGGGTGTGATGCAGCCGATACTGGTACGCCCGCTCGGCGCAGGCCGGTACGAAATCATCGCCGGCGAGCGGCGCTGGCGAGCGGCTCGGCTTGCCGGGCTCGCAACCGTGCCCGCCCTCGTCAAGGACATCTCGGATACGCAAGCGCTTGCAGCGGCGCTCATCGAGAACATGCAGCGCGAGGACCTGACCCCGCTCGAGGAAGCGGCCGGTATTCAGCGCCTCACGCAGGAATTTGGGCTCACGCATCAGGCGATAGGCGAGACCCTCGGACGTTCGCGCACCGCGGTCACCAATTTGTTGCGGTTGCTCGAACTGGCGCCGCCCGTCCAGGAGCTGCTCGCCGACGGCCGTCTCGACATGGGCCACGCCCGCGCGCTCCTTGCGCTGCCGCTTACGCGTCAGGTCGAGCTCGCGCGCGAAGCTGCGCAGAAGCGATGGACCGTGCGCGAAGTCGAACAGCGCGTCGCCGCCGCGCTGAAAAGCGCGCAGCCGCGCCGGCCGCGCGCCGATCGCGACGTTGCACGGCTGGAAGAGGAATGGTCGGACCGCCTCGGGACCCGGGTGCAGATCAAAGCGCGCGGCAAGCGTGGAGGAAAGCTCGTGGTCGCGTATCGCACGCTGGAAGAGCTCGATGACTTTCTGGCGCGTCTGGGGAAGCAGTAGATTGCCTTTGTCACGAATCGCAGCCGTGCGGTACCGGCGCGCGAACCGCGCCTCATTTTTCGTCCTTGCACGCTTTGACGCGTGGGCGCGCGACATCATATAATCCCGCAGTTTTATCCGCGGGTGAAACGCGTGCCTCTCCCGATCGAGGGCAAGCCTCTCCGCACCGTCCTCCGGTGGCAGATTTACGTAACCGCCGCTTCGATGTTCCTAGCTGGATTCTGGATGGGACGCCATGGCGCGTTATCGGCGTTGCTCGGCGGGCTCATCAATATCACAGCGGGCGCGGCGTTCGGATGGATTGCGGCGCGCTCGAGGAAGAGGACGGCCGGGGAAGCGCTGATTGCGCTGCTGCGCGCCGAAGCCGCCAAGGTCGCGCTGATCGTCGTGCAACTCGGGTTGGTTTTGGCGAACTACAAGCAGATCGCGCTGGCGCCTTTTTTCGGCACGTTCGTCCTGACGGTGGTTCTTTTCAGCATGGCTTTATTGGTCCGCGATAGATAGCAACGGAACTCGAAATGGCAGCACAGGAACTCACTCCGACCTCGTACATCGGTCATCACCTTGCGAACCGCACGATTTCGCTCGGTGATTCGCCGTTCTGGACATTGCACGTCGACACGCTCGTGACGTCGGTCATTGTGGGCTTTATCGCTTTTGGTTTTCTGTGGCTGGTCGTGCGCGGCGCGACCGCTGCGGTGCCGGGCAGACGCCAGGCGTTCGTCGAGCTGGCGGTCAACTTTGTCGACGATCAGGTCAAAGGCATTTTCCACGGCGATCGCTCGTTTATCACGCCGCTCGCCCTCACGGTTTTCGTGTGGGTGATCCTGATGAACGCCATGGATTTTCTGCCCGTGGACATCATGGCATGGATCTACGAGCACGTTTTCCACCAGCACAACTGGCGGCAGGTTCCCACGGCCGACGTCAACACGACTTTCGCGCTCGCGCTGTCGGTGTGGGTGCTCATGATTTTCTACAGCATAAAAGTAAAGGGACTCGGCGGCTGGATCCACGAGCTGTTCTGCGCGCCGTTCGGCTCTAACCCGTTTTTGTGGCCGGCCAATTTTCTTTTCAACATGGTCGAGTACGTGTCGAAGCCGCTGTCGCACTCGCTGCGCCTTTTCGGGAACATGTATGCCGGCGAAATCATTTTTCTGCTGCTCTGGCTATGGGCCGCGACCGGCCTCGTGGGGACGGTTTTCGGAGCGCTGCTCGGGGTCGGCTGGGCGATCTTTCATATCCTGATCGTTGCGCTCCAGGCGTTCATTTTCATGATGCTCACCGTGGTCTATTTATCGATGGCGCACGAGACGCATTGACCGATTCATAACGACCGACGTTTCAGTAGAAAGGAAAATCAGATGGAAAAGATGCAAATGCTGGCCATGATCCAGGCGTATACCAGTATCGGAATCGGCCTCATGATCGGGCTCGGCGCGGCGGGTGCGTGTATCGGCATCGGTATTATGTGCAGCAAGTTCCTCGAGGCCGGCGCGCGCCAGCCTGAGCTCATTCCCGCGCTGCAGGCCAAGGTTTTTCTGCTGCTCGGGCTGATCGACGCTTCGTTCATTATCGGTGTCGGCCTCGCGATGCTCTTCGCTTTCGGCAATCCGCTGCTGAGCGTAGTCGGCAGCTAATTTCCCACGTGCCGCGCTGCACGCGCGGCAGAACGCTATGAACATCAATCTCACTTTGTTTGCGCAGGCCGCGACCTTCGCGCTTTTCATCTGGTTCACCGCAAAATTCGTGTGGCCGCATCTGTCGCGCGCGATCGACGCGCGCCAGAAGCAGATCGCCGAAGGATTGGCTGCGGCTGAGCGCGGGAAGCAGGAGCTCGAGCAGGCTGCGGTGCGCAGCGCCGACCTGCTGACGGAAGCGCGGCAGCAGGCGCAGGACATCCTCGCACTGGCCGAAAAGCGTGCCGGACAAATCATCGACGAGGCAAAAATCGCCGCGAGCGCCGAAGGCGCGCGACTCGTCGCCGGCGCCAAAGCGGAAATCGAGCAGGAAGTCTCGCGCGCGCGCGAGACTCTGCGGACGCAGGTCGCGGCGCTTGCGGTCGCCGGTGCGGAGAAGATACTGCGACGCGAAGTCGACGCGAAGGCGCACGCGGACCTTCTCGCCGAAGTTCAAAGCGAGCTATAAGAAAACATCCATGGCTGAACCTGTCACCATCGCGCGTCCGTATGCTGAAGCGGCGTTCAAGCTGGCGCGCGACAGCGCAGGACTCGAGCGTTGGTCGGACATGCTCGCGCTGATCGAAGCCGTCGTGCGCGACGAGAGCGTCGCGAGCCGTCTGGGCGATCCCAATCTCGATGACCACGCGCTCGAAAGCCTGATTCTGGGCGCGCTCGGCGAGCGGCTCGACGGCCAGGGCCGCAATCTCGTGCAGGTGCTCATCCAGAACGCGCGCCTCGATCTGGTATCGCACATCAGATCGTTGTACGAAGCGCAGCGGCGCGAGTACGAAGGCGTCCTGGAAGCGAGAATCATTTCGGCAATGCCGCTCGACGACGATCAGGTGCGCCGGCTGGTATCGACGCTGCAAGGCAAATATGGCCGCACGGTGAATGCGGAAGTGGAAGTCGACTCCGAGCTGATAGGCGGCGCGCGCATCATCATCGGCGACAAGGTGATCGATGCCACGGTACGAGGCAGGCTGGATGCGATGGCGGCCGCCCTCGCCCGCTAGTCATGTCAGACAAAGAACTTTCAGCGGCAGCGCAAGAGCAGGACATCTGTCGCCACCTCATTTTCGAAGCTGCTGTTAAAGGCCGCTAGGAGCCCGTATGCAACTCAATCCTTCCGAGATCAGCGAACTCATCAAGAGCCGGATCCAGAATCTCGGCGCAAACCTCGAAGCCCGCACGCAGGGCACCGTGATTTCAGTGACCGACGGTATCTGCCGTATTCACGGCCTCGCGGATGTGATGCAGGGCGAGATGCTCGAATTTCCGAACAACACTTTCGGGCTTGCGCTCAACCTCGAGCGCGACTCCGTCGGCTCGGTCGTGCTCGGCGATTACGAGCACATCACCGAAGGCGATACGGTCAAGACCACGGGCCGCATTCTGGAAGTGCCGGTCGGGCGCGAGCTCATCGGCCGCGTGGTGAATGCGCTGGGCCAGCCGATAGACGGCAAGGGTCCCGTCAATGCACAGGCGTCGGACGTGATCGAAAAAGTCGCGCCGGGCGTGATCTGGAGAAAGTCGGTGTCACAGCCGGTGCAGACCGGACTCAAGGCGATCGACTCGATGGTGCCGATCGGACGCGGCCAGCGCGAGCTCATCATCGGCGACCGGCAAACCGGTAAGACCGCGGTCGCCGTCGACACGATCATCAACCAGAAAGGCAAAGACCTCATCTGCGTCTACGTCGCGATCGGTCAGAAGGCTTCGACGATCAAGAACGTGCTGCGCAAGCTCGAAGAGCACGGCGCGATGGAGTACTCCATCGTCGTCGCTGCGTCTGCGTCGGACTCGGCGGCCATGCAGTACATCGCGCCTTACTCCGGCTGCACGATGGGCGAATACTTCCGCGACCGCGGGCAGGATGCCCTCATCATTTACGACGACTTGACCAAGCAAGCGTGGGCCTATCGCCAGATTTCGCTGTTGCTGCGGCGTCCGCCGGGGCGAGAAGCGTATCCGGGCGATGTGTTCTACCTGCATTCGCGGCTGCTCGAGCGTGCCGCGCGCGTCAATGAAGAATACGTGGAGCAATTCACCAAAGGTGCCGTGAAAGGGAAAACGGGATCGCTGACCGCGCTTCCGGTCATCGAGACTCAGGCGGGTGACGTGACCGCATTCGTTCCGACCAACGTGATTTCCATTACCGACGGGCAGATCTTTCTCGAAACCGATCTGTTCAATGCCGGCATACGACCCGCCATCAACGCCGGCGTTTCGGTGTCACGGGTGGGCGGCGCTGCGCAGACCAAGGTTATCAAGAAGCTCGGCGGCGGCGTGCGACTTTCACTCGCACAATATCGCGAGCTCGCCGCCTTCGCACAATTTGCGTCAGACCTGGACGAAGCGACACGTAAACAGCTCGAGCGCGGCCGTATGGTGACCGAGCTCATGAAACAACCGCAGTACGAACCACTGCAGGTGTGGGAAATGGCGCTCACTCTATTTGGGGTCAATAACGGCTTTTTCGACGACATCGATGTGAAGAAAGCGCTCTCTGCCGAACGCTCGATGCGCGATCACGTCAAAGGCAAGTACGCCGATCTCGTAAAGCGTATCGAGGACACCAAAGACCTCTCCAAGGAAGACGAAGACAAGCTCCAGCAGGCGATGAAGGATTGGAAGAGCAGTGCAACGTATTGACGATCGCTTAGGGGAGATGCTTCTCCGAAGGCCTCGCAGATCCGATGTGAATACTAATTGTCCTATGAATGTTACGTTCGCGGCAGCCGCCCGTCCCGGGCCTGCCGCTCACCGATAACAGCTGAGGCCCTAAGAAACGAGCTAGCCATGCCGGGATCAAAAGAGATCCGCAACAAGATCAAGAGCGTGCAGAACACGCGCAAGATCACCAAAGCGATGGAAATGGTCGCCGCATCCAAGATGCGCCGC